>JBBQVN010000150.1:0-8738 GCA_038211475.1 Terriglobales bacterium
CAAATCCGTGCCAGTGCATGGACGTCGGTTCCGGGAGATGGTTGTCCACGATGATCCGCACCCGGTCTCCTTGATTCACTTGGATGGTTGGTCCGGGAGCGCTGCCGTTGTAGCCCCAGAGGTTTACGACCTTGCCCGGGATTAGTTCCTGCTTCACCGGCTCGGCGATGAGATGAAATTCCTTTGCCCCATCCACCATTTGCCACGGCAGCTGAGGAATATCGGGCGTTTCCACAGGGACGATGCGATTCCCGCGCTGGTTGCCGGGGCGCGCGCGATCCGGATCGATGTCCCTGTCAGCGGGAGATTCGGGTGTTCGTTTTGCAGCGAAGAGGCTGGGGACTGCGGCTAATCCAGCACCTAACCCGAAAGCGTTTCTAAGAAAGTCACGTCTGTTCTTCATTCCGTCGCCTCGTTGCGTTTCTCGTTAGTGTCTCGTTGCCTTCGTTACTTTGCCGGGTTACGGTGCCTGATTAAGTTGCCTCGCTGAGCGCTGCGAATGTAAAACACTCACCGGAGCTTCTGCGGAGATCAACGGAATCACGCTGCCGGCAAAATCAATGGAGAATCTTTGATTTAGCGGCCCGCATGGAGACGGAGGTAGGACGGAAAATCAGATGCGAAGAATGCTTGAAGAGGCAGCGGAGGGCGAAACGAATGCGGGAGGAGTTCCATCCATGCGCCAGGACGCGGACGGATTGTTTGCGAATGGATCGTTTGCGAAAGGCTTGGCGGCAGTCTCGAGGACCACCACCTCTGTCTGAACCGAAGTGACTTGCGTAGCCAGCCGGGGGTAAGCGCCAACGCGGGCGGCGTCGCAACGAATCCCGCAGGATCGCGCCAGCACAGGAGTGATGGCAACACTCGGCGAATTCATCCGCGAGTGCTCGGGAGCCATGCCAGTCATTGTTGCGATGTGATTCACGGTTGCGCTGTGCTGCGGCATGGTTGCGATGTGCTGCACGCAATGGCGGGCACTCTCCGCTTGATGCTGGGCTGCGCACATCAACTGGCAAGCCCCCGCCGGAGCGACTATCAGGGTCAGCAGAACTGCGAGGAGAACCATCGACATTGCGCGTTTTGGGGCCACTCGAAAAAACTCTACCGCACTCCGTATGAGATGCGCAAACGGAACGAACCGGCGCAGCCTATTTGGCAATCTCCAGGCTAACTTTCAGCGTGCCGGGAACGTTGAAAACTTCCGTATCACCTTTGATTTTCGCGATCGGTATGATGCCTGGCGAGGGAATCGACTCGCCACCGTGGCGGTAATAAATGGCGAGATCGCGCGCCGGAGACCAGTAGGCGATGTCGCCAACCTCATACTTATTCGTCCTCGGACCTTTTTCCGATAGCGCTTTTTGCAAATGACCGAACTTTTCCCGCCCGAACAAATCCTGCATGGACAAGGTCAAAGGGAGCTGTGAAACGAAGTCTTTAGCAGTAGGGTTGTCCATGAGCGTTGCAGTCACGGTCTTGCCGGAAACTGTGATGTTGATTTTCATGTTGTTCATGCCCAGAGCTACCATCCCGGTCATCAAAACTGCCAAGAGAACCATCGACACTGCGCGTTTTGAAGCCACTCGAGAAAAAACTCTACCACGCATAAGCCGCGTCAGTCACTTCCCAGGGGCCAAGCAGCGATTGACGTTTTCGAGAGACCCTACAGGAATCGACTTGAGTTCATACAGGGAGTCGTTGATAGCCAGGGCGCGACCCTTGAATTATCTTCTGCGTGGATGGCAACACAACGGCTATTTAATGAATGCCCTGACCCTCGGTGGAGTGAACGAAACCTTCGGCGTTACTCCATTCGAGCGGAACGGAAAGGCCACTGCTAAAAAAAAGCTTCAGAACGGCGAGAATGGAAAGCCAGATTAAAGAAGTTGGCGTAAAAATCATAAATCAGGAAAGAGAGAAAGATTATGCAAGACAAAGTGCAAAGTGGGGTTGCAGAGGATCGATTCACCGGTGCTATCGAGGCTCAGACCTCCAAGATTCCGAGTTCCGGCTATTTGGCGGCAGCATTCGGGGCAATCACCGCTTCAGCCATCCTCAAGATCGTGGGTAAGGATGACTGGGCGTTGTTTGTCGGACAGTGGCCAGCCGCATTTATGTTAATGGGTGTATACAACAAGATGGTTAAGCAGCACGGCTCCGATGCATACAGCAAGGCTGCTTAAGAGTCGCGTCACAAGCAAGCAGCGACAAAGGATAACCAGGGGGATTAGTTTATGTCGATTTTGGCCTGGATTGTGTTGGGATTAATTTCTGGGTTCATAGGCAGCAAGCTTGTGAACAAGACTGGCGAAGGGATTCTCTTGGATATTGTCCTCGGAGTCGTCGGTGCGGTGGTGGGGGGCTGGCTTTTTAGCATGTTTGGGGGCCACGGCGTTACGGGTTTAAACCTCTACAGCCTCCTCGTCTCTGTGATCGGGGCCGTGCTCGTCTTGGTCGTATATCACGCCGTGAGAGGCGGACGAGGGCGGGTGTGAATGTGGGAGAAGTGACACGAAGTCCTTTGCAGTGGGGTCGTCCATGAGCGTCGCAGTCACGGTCTTGCCGGAAACTGTGACGTCCATTTTCATATCGGTTCTCTTAGAAGAAGCGGGCGCGGGAGTCAAGCTCAACGCCAGCACCACACCAGCGTGAGGTCGGGCAACCTTATTTTTCCGGCTTCAACGTTTGAAAAGCCTGATCGCGCCATTCGCGCTCGCAAACCCAAAGCTCAATTCGCCTGCGATTACTTTTGTTTCTGGTAATCCTAATCGCTGACCTTTTCCATCCAGTCAACCACCTTCCCATTGAGGGCTTCCTGAAGGGCAATGTGCGTCATTGCTACCGTCAGGCTAGCGCCATGCCAATGCTTTTCGTTGGGTTCAAACCAGACCACATCGCCCGGACGGATTTCCTCGACGGGGCCGCCCCACCGCTGTACCCGGCCGACCCCTGACGTCACAATCAGCGTCTGGCCGAGTGGGTGGGTGTGCCACACGGTCCGCGCGCCGGGCTCGAAAGTAACGCTTGCACCGCGCACGCGTGCTGGCTCAGGCGCTTCAAACAGCGCATCAACGCGCACCGTACCGGAAAACCAGTCCGACGGACCTTTTGCTGAGGGCGTTGAACCGCATTTTTTTATTTCCATGATTAGTAGTCTCTCTTTCTGTTGAATTCGTTTAGCGATTTGGATTTAAAGGTGATCATTAATTTCGTCTCCATGTTTGTCTCCTCCATGTCATGCTTATTCGTCGTCACCACTCGATGGGCTTTCGGTCCCTGAAAAAGCCGCCGGTGGGACCGTCTTCCGGTAACGTGGCGAGCCACACGGCCGTATCGGCGCTCTCTTCCGGACTTCGCGTGGCGCCTCGTCCGCCCATTCGCGTCCGGACCCAGCCAGGACACATCGCATTCACCTTGATCGCCCGCGGGAGTTCTCTCGCGAACCGCACCGTCAGTGCATTCAGCGCAGCTTTCGTCACGCCATACATGCCGGGTCCGCCCATGCCTTCGGCAAACGACCCCCAGCCGGAAGACAGATTGACGATTCGGCCGTAACCGTTTGCGATCATTTTCGGCGCCAGGGCGCGGATCAGGCGAAGCGGCCCGGTCAGGTGCGCGGCAACAGACTCGCTGATCTCTGCGTCCGACAATTCGAGGAGGGGCTTTTCGTACAACACTCCGGCGTTGTTAACCAAGGTGTCAACTCGCCGGCCAGATTTCTCGATGGCCATGATGGCGGCATCGATCATCGCTGCACCCGATAGATCGATATGCAAAGGTTCGACATAGAGTTTGAGACGGCGAAGAGATTGAGCGGCGTCTTCGCCAGCCTTGAGGTCACGCGATCCGAGTAATACCAAATTCCCAAGGTCGGCGAGCTGTCGGGCAATGGCAAGACCGATACCGCGATTCGCTCCTGTAACCAACGCTGTTCTTGTCATACAACCTCAAAAGAGTGAAGATCAGGCCTCAAAGTTTATGCGCAGGTTAGCCGTTCCTGTTCATGTCCATAACGAAACGGTACCTTGCTTGTTTCGCAACCACCTTGGACCACGCGTCGTTGATTCCGTCCATGGGGATCTTTACGATCTCCGGTTTTATCTTTTGAGCAGCGCAGAACTCCAGCATGTCTTGAGTCTCTCGAATGCCACCGGTGTTTGAGCCTGCAAGGGCAGTTCTGGCCAGCACCGTGGTCATCTGGCCGTACTCATTGGGCGTCGTGAGTTTTCCGACACCGACACGGCAGAGAGTTGCATCCCGCCTGAGCAGGGGGATGAACCTGTCTAGGTCGTGCTGGTAGGGGATAGTATCCAAAATGAAATCAAAGGCTCTTTTGTACTTTGAGAAATCGGCTCCATCTTGGTTGATGACAACGTCTTGCGCTCCGAAACGACGCGCGTCCGCTCCCTTGTCAGGGGACGTTGTCACCACCGTTACATCGGCTCCCATCTTGGTGGCGAACTGCACAGCCAAATGTCCCAAGCCGCCCAGGCCTGCGATTGCTACCTTCTTCCCCGGAGCAACGCCCCAGTGGCGAAGCGGAGAATAGGTAGTGATACCCGCGCACAGTAACGGACCCGCATCGGCGAGGTCGATCGAAGCCGGAATGCTTAAAACGAAGTCTTCATCAACGACGACGAGTTTGGAGTAGCCGCCTTGAGTAATCGATCCGTCACGGTCTTTCGACGCATAGGTCTGCGTGTTGCCGTTCTCGCAGTAGTTCTCAGCCCCGCGCGCGCACTCGGGGCAATGCCTGCAAGAATCCACCATAGTACCCACACCGGCTCGTGAGCCCACGTCGAACTTCTTCACACCCGTGCCAATAGCCACGACCTCTCCGGCGAGTTCGTGGCCCACTATTAGCGGATACTGGACCGCGCCCCAATCGCCATGGATGGTGTGTATGTCAGAATGGCACACGCCACAATAATCAATCCTCATCGCGACGTCTTTCGGGCCGAGAGCCCGGCGCTGGAACTTAAAAGGTTTAAGCGGTCCCGTCGCCGAATACCCGGCCATTCCTTCTGTTGGGTAAGGGCCGTTTCCGAGCGCCGCCGACGGCTGGGCAAGCACGTTACGCGAGCCCCCGAGGACTGCGCCTGCGCATACGACTGCAGATTGGACAAGAAATTCCCGTTTGGAACTGTCGATTAGTTGGTCCATATGTCCCCTCTATATGAATGTTTTGTCGTGACTAGGGCAGCAGAAGTGCCTTGATGGCCCGCCGCTCGTCCATCGCACGGTAACCTTCCGCCACCTGTTCGAGCCGAAGCGCCAAGTCGAACACCTTGCCAGGATTGATGGTTCCATTCAAAACAAGATCGATTAATTTGGGCAGATAGCGCCGGACCGGGGCGGGACCGCCGTGCAAGTGAACATGAGTGGAGAACAGCGTTTCGCCGTCGAACTCAACCCCGCGCGGAACACCGACATAGCCCATATGGCCGCCCGGGCGCGTGGCGCCGATTGCCTGCATCATCGACTCTTGCGTTCCAACGCATTCCAGCACTGAATCAGCGCCGACGCCCTTCGTCATGTCCTTGATGCGGGCGACCGCTTCGACACCCCGCTCCGCCACGATATCCGTCGCGCCGAACTCACGGGCGAGCTTCTGCCGTTTGTCATGGCGGCTCATGACGATAATTCGCTCGGCCCCCATCTGCCTGGCGGAGAGCACACCAAGAAGGCCGACCGCCCCGTCACCGACAACCACCGCCGTGCCGCCTGGCTTTACATTGGCAGCGGCGGCGGCGAACCAGCCCGTGCCCAGTACGTCCGAGCACGCAAGCAGGCTCGGCACAAGTTCATCGGAAGGCACGCCCCCTGGCGTCGGCACGAGCGTCCCATCGGCTTGCGGCACACGCAGGAACGGCGCTTGCGCCTTCGACATGAACTCCCGGTGGATACATGCGGACTGGTAGCCGTACTGGCAATGGGCACAAGTATTGTCGGATGTCGCGAACGAGCCAACCACGAATTGGCCTGGCTTGATAGATTTGACTGCGCTGCCGACCTCTTCGACGAAGCCGCAGTACTCGTGCCCCATCGGCGTGGGACCGTCGATCGCCTTCACGCCCCGGTATGGCCACAGGTCCGATCCGCACACGCAGGTCGCCGCCAGCCGGAGCACCGCGTCCGTCGGTTCAATAATTTTCGGGGTCTCACGGTCTTCGAATCGAATGTCGCCCGGTCCGTAGAGAACTGCACCTTTCATTGCTTTGCCCTGTCTTTCCCCTGATTCGATAATTCATTTCTGTTCCGCATCCGGACCACGGAAACCCCAAAGCGTTCTTTGAGACCGGACTCATGTAATGCGTTGCCCGAGCTGCAGATTTCAAGGTATTCGCCAAAGGCGGTTTTGAGTAGTATGTATTAAATACAAAGGCTTGTGAGCGGAATTCATAAATGGAACGAAACGATATCGGCACGTTAGCGGTTTTCCTTGCGGTCGCCGAGGAGCGCAGTTTTACCAAAGCGGCGAAACGGTTGGGAGTCTCTCCTTCGGCCACAAGCCACGCGATCCGGAGGTTAGAGGAGGATCTAGGCGTGCGTCTGCTCTCGCGCACGACTCGCAGCGTTGCGACGACGGAAGCAGGAGAGCGGCTGCTCACGCGTTTGCGTCCGGCGCTGACGGAAGTGCAGGAATCTCTGGACCAGCTCTCGGGATTACGCGACAAACCTGCTGGCCGCCTGCGACTGCTGGTGCCCAGGTTGGTGAGCACGGCGTTGCTCGCACCGAAGCTGGCGCAATTTACGCGCGACTATCCCGACGTCGTGCTCGATATCACGAGCGATGATACCCGCCTCGATATTGTGGCGGAAGGCTTCGATGCGGGCATCCACTTTGGCGAAAACATACAAAAGGACATGATTGCCGTGCGCGTGTCCCAGGACCATCGGGCGGCCATCGTGGGTTCGCCTGCTTACTTCAAGTCGCGCCCCAAGCCGAAAGCACCGCGTGACCTGCTCAGTGAGCGATGCATTAATTTTCGTCACGGACATGGCGGTGACGTTTACCGATGGGAGTTCGAAAAGGGCAGAAAGTCTCTATCCGTCGCGGTCAACGGGCCTCTGATCGTCGACGATGCAGAAATTGTTATCCGCGCCGCGATGGATGGCATTGGCCTCGCTTTCGTGGGGGAGGACAAAGTTGCACAGCATCTCGCTAGCGGCACGCTTATTCGCGTGCTGGAGGATTGGTGCCAGCCCTTCCCCGGATTTTTTCTCTATTACCCGAGCCGGCGACAGCAACCGGCGGCACTTTCGGCTTTGATCAATACTTTTCGGTTGTAGCCTTCCGTGAACAGGCCATGAATTTCCGAAACTGCCTCGTCATCGCAGCTCTGTGCCTTTCACTTTTCGATCAGGACGAACAAGAACATCCAGCAGTCGGCGTTGTTGAACCGTACAATGCACCACAAATGGGGCATTTTAGCAAAACTAATGCGCGCAGGCCTTTAGATTCATATAGTTAACTGGCGGCGTAGTGTAGCGTGCCAAAGCTGGAGGTAAGCGTCGACGTTGAGATTCGCAGTTTCCGACGACTTTCGCGAAGAAACCGATCATGGCCCTTGCCTGGGATGCCCCGTAGCTGCGTTGTAGGGTACCGCCAGCGACGTTGAAGGGGTCGGGAAGGGGTTGAGGTCACCCGAGGGATTTGCGGGGCTTAAAACGCATCGCACAGCCCAAAGCCGACCATTTCAGTCCCATGTGACTCTTTCGCCAATAGCCGATTGATATTTACGGGTGCACCGGCGCTGGCATCGCCTTTGCTCCTTTGGCGTCGCGCCACAGAATCGCGTTCAGTTGTTTGGTGTTGGCGGCATCGGGCCGGGAGAAGTCCATTCGGGAAGACTCTTTTGAACCCGGCGCTTTCCTGGAGTTGACGGTGTAGAGCAAACCGTTGTCGCGATTGCTGAAATCCGCAGAGTAGGCCGGCTGCTCACCCTTTCCGGAAAACAATTGGGTCATCGCCGGCGCGTAGGCGTCGTTCAAATTCATGGGCGGCAAACCTAGCAACAGTTCGATGGTGTGAATCATGTTGACGGTAGTGAAGAAATGGTTCTCGACAAATGGACGAGTCACGCTCCCGGGCGAATACTTGCTGATAACAAATGCGATGGAGCGATGGGCATCCACGTGGTCTGCGCCGTCCTGAGCATCGTCCTCTAAAACCATGATGGCGGTATCGTTCCAGTACGGACTGTGGGAGACGGCATCGACCACGCGTCCGAGGGCCAGGTCGTTGTCGGCCACCGAGGCCATGGGAGTGGGCTTGCCGGGGCGCGTGCCAGCGGTGTGGTCGTTCGGCAGATAGAGCAGCACAAACGCGGGCAATTCGGTGCCCTTGCCGTCCGCACGGGCGCGCACGAAGCCATTGAATTCGTTGAGAAATTCGTCGGCGCGCAATTGGTCGGGATAGTCAGTTTCAAATTCAGGATAAAGCGGGTCGAAGTGATCGCGCAGCGCCGCTTTGGTGGGACGCACCTGCTTCAGTCCGGGCACCGCCCAGGGCCACGGACTCGGTCCCCCGCGGGGGTCGCCCAAGTATTCCGGTAGCGGCTCGCCCTTCGCCGTCTGCTGGCGCGGGCAGGATTCGGTTTGAGCGGAAGGCGTTCCCTCTTTCGGCGAATTCACCTGCGTGCTCCTGCACCACACCGAGGTAACGAACTCCCCGTAAACGCGATAGCTGACGCCATGGCGGGCCAGGTTGTCCCACAAGAAGCCGGTGGAGGGAT
>JBBQVN010000151.1:0-8681 GCA_038211475.1 Terriglobales bacterium
CTGCCACAGAGCGGAGGTCGGGGAGACCTCAGCGGAGCGGCTAGAGGCCGTCGCTCTGTCTGGATTGAATAGCAGCGGTGAACCGCTGCGCCACCCAACCGCCTTATGTCGCACTCTCCGCCTGGGGCCACTCGACTACCCAGTCCGTTCTTTAACGAGATCGGCTCAATGCCCCATTCTGAAGCAAATATAATAGAAAGACACCACATCAATAGCTAAAGTGAGTGCTGTCAATCACTTAGGCCGGATAATGTCCGCGCGAGGAGTACGAAGTCACCGTTGTGGGCCCCGAATCCCGGAAGCGGAGTGCCTCCATCGTCCAGAATGCCCCTAGAATGCCCTGTAGTGGGCCTAGGCTTGCTTCGGGCCTCCGGATGGCACTTGGGTGCCACCCGTCTGGTAGAGTGCGCCCAGGAGCTCGCCAAGGCATCTAGCGTCGATTTGTGACCTGTGTCACAATAAATATCTAATAGCTATTAATTTCTAGAGACGCCGAGGGGCCACCAGGGAGATGGCTATTCCAGACCTACCATCCGGGGCTTTAAGCTCGACTCTCATCAATTCCTCCGCACCTGCGCGGCGCCCAGGCTCCCCTTGCTTTTTTGTGCCTGCTCGCTGTTATGGCGCTGCCGGTGGAATCGCGTCGGGGCCGGCTTCAAAAATACTGAACACCACGTTCATGCCGAACTGCTCCAGGTCGATCTGCTGCAGGCAGATATTCTGGCGCAGATCGTATCGCGCAAGGTGAGTGGGTTGTTCGGTCCGGCCATCCTGCAACTTATGTTTTACCCACAACAGGTTTTCCGTAAAACGAGTCTTGCGAACCCGCGTGAATCCCACCCAGATGCGCCCTTGGTCGTCTGGCAAAAGGCCGCGGCACCAGCCCAGCAGAATCTTGGGATTCGATCCAATCGCATTCAAATCCACGGCACGTTCGATCGCAAGGGTAGTTTCATCCACGATGACAATGTGCCCGTCCACAGTGGTGAAATAAATTTTTCCCTGAAATCTCAGTCCGTCGTGCGGTCGCTGCACGGCAATGTCGATCCGCTTCCCTGGGCGAGTTAGACAGATAGAATCCCGCTGGTGAAACCGCGTCACCCAGACTTCTCCCGCTAGCTCGAAGACAAAATTTGGATGTGCCTCGTGGGGCTTCGTGCTCTCGACCTTACGGTAATCGGTGGCTCGCGAGAATCTCGTCCAGGTGTCGGTCTCCAGCACACTCCACTCGTTAAGCACCCGGCCCTCCCGGCTTATTTTCAGCACTTGATCCAGTCCGGTATTTACCACCAGAAGGTTTCCATCCGCACTCGGGCAGACGTGATGCAGATCGTTGAACCAGGGGAGTGACAAATAGACGATGGGTTCGAATGACGGCACCCGGTACAAAATAACTTCGGTGGAGGTGCAGGAATAGAAGATGCCGCCGACCAGGGTGCCTGATTTGAAGACGTTGGAAGAATTCTCTCCGGCACGGGCGCCTGGGGGCGATTCGTGCTCGACGCAGACTCTTGCGTCGCCCGTATCCGTGTCAATGCGCAGAATGAGAGCTTTCTCGTATAGATTCTGCTCAGCCTCTTTCTTGATCAATAAGTTCTTTTGACGGGCCCCGGTCACATACAAACTTGCCATGAATTCTGCATCCTCCAGCCATCTCAGGACTCTACTAAGCCCGTCTGCCGCTTCTACTGCGCCGCTTTCTGCCCGGCTATAAACGTGGTCCAGGGTCCAGCCTTCATATCGCGCAGCACCGGTTTCTGCCAGGCGTACTCCGGATGCTTCTCGAGGAATTCTTTGGCCAGAAAATCTTGACCACAGGGATGCCCCGCACGTGCCCGCAAGCTCATTTTCGCGGCCATGCTGCTGTCGCTCGCCTTGCCCTGCACCGCCCCTCCAGGATGGTAGGGATCCCACTCAAACTGGCTGTCGCGGGCCAGCAGGTTCTCTCCGTGGCCGCACAGCGAGCGCGCATTGGGCTGTTCTTTATTTTCAAGGCTGTCGTAGTGGTCGGCCAGAAATCTCTGCGCCATCTCGACGTCAATCCGTCCCTTGGATTGCGCCATCAGTTCTTCCCAACGCACCCGGCGCGCATTCGGCGAAGAGGTCAAGTCTTTGGAGTCGAAGGTGGTCTCCTCCGCCATCACTTTCTCATCCCGCGCAAAATTTGCGCTGATGAAGTATCCGTCCCTGGTCCGCCACAGCGGAGTGTTCTTCAGACCCAGTTCCAGGTAAGCAATCTCTCCAGTGTTGCGGTCGCCGACCAGCCAATCGTTGGCGTAGCCTCCGTTGTTGCCTTCCTTAATAATACGCACATAGTCATCAATCGAATTGGCGTACTGCATGGCCTTGCGCGAGCGCACGAACTCGGGCTTGCCCTTGGGGTCCCAGCCCTCAAACTTGCTGATGGTGGTCTCGGCGATCATCAGGCCGCCGGAGGTGACCCCGAAGTCGTCGTCGCTGGTGATCACACCGGGGAAGCCGTCCATCAACATGCGATTGCCATGCTGCGGAACAATGTCGAACATGATGACCCAGCGCGCGCCCTCCATATAGCTGGTCCAGTCGTTGTGCGCGATCACGATCTTGCCATCTTTGGTCATGCTTCCGGTGGCGATGAAGGCGCTGCAATTTCCTGGCGCCACGAGCCCCGGCACCGCCGCGCGTTTTTCTCGCTTGTTCAGCCACGGTACGTAGTAGTCGGTCAGTTCCAAGAACGCGTTGAGCGCGACCACATCGTCCAGGTCGATGGCCACACCGTGGGCTTTGGCGCCGTCTGCGATGCCTTGCAATTCCTTCTTGTATTCCGCATCGATGTGCGGCCACAACATGTCGTGGGAAGCCTTGCGGAAAAATGCCCAATCGCGCTTGGAGGTGTGGGTGTCTTCGAGCTTGACCACTTCCAGCGCGTCGGCAATTTCGGGCGCGAGCAAGTACCCGTGCTGAAATCCAATCTCCCCGGGCGTGCCTTCGAGATGGACGTAGGTCCAGCCATCCTGTTGAAAGCGGTAAGCTTTCTGGAGGCGGGAGTCGGGAGCAGACGCTTGCCCTGAAGAAGTTGGCGAGGAAGAGTTCTGTGCCGCGGCCCGGGCCATGCGGACGGGGCCAATGAACAGCCCGAGTAAAATTCCCAGCAGCAAGCCTCGCCGAAGCCAGCGACGTCCGCCGCTGATCTCCAAACCAGAAAAACCTCGCGTCGTGCAACCACTCACCCCGGTCGTGTCCATAGCTCTCCCGCGCAGCCGCCCTGGGGCAGCCGCAAGAATCTGTTGCGAGGATTGATATTAGAGACGCGACGCACGCCAAGTCAAAAAGAGAAGTGCTGCGGCGCTGCGGACACGGAGTTTCGGGGGAGGTTTGGGCTCGGCGACGGACTGCAGATCCCTCTCTTCGCTCGGGACGACAAGCGAGAAAGCGCTGGGTTCCCACGCATCCCGGGAGGCGTTAACCCGCCAGAACGCACCGCGGTTATGTGGAAGACTTCTTCGGTGATGAACCTGGCGTCGTGAGCATAAGAACTTGACGATCGTTCTGGCGAACCAAAGGCCAACTCAACAGAAAAAGAATGCTTTGGAATCGCTGGAGGGGCATATAGTATGGGTCTTACGTAAGCCCAGACAAATTCCCCGTGATGAGAAGCGATGAAATCGTCAATCATGAAATCTCCGATCATCAAATCTTCGATCATGAAATTTTCAATCATGAAAGTTTCGGTCGTGAAATTATTTGAGTTTGCCGGCGTAACCCTGCTGCTTCTGACCGTGTCCGTTGCCGCCTATGCCGTCAATCCCGTGCCCTTCGTAAACGTCTCGTTGTCTCCCGCCGCAGTAGCCCCCGGGAATGGCGCGTTCACGCTTACCGTCAGCGGCGCCGGCTTTGTGCCAGGCGCCACTGTTGACTGGAACAACTCGGCGCGCACCACTGCGTTCGTCAGTTCGTCGAAACTTACCGCCACTATTACCGCGGCGGATGTCGCCAGTACCGGTACCGGTAACGTCACCGTAGTTAATCCGGCTCCCGGCGGCGGAGCGTCGAATGTGGTGTTCCTTCCGGTTGTCTATTCCACGCCCAACGTCACCCTTCAGGCTCCCACGAACTACAAGAGTGGGTTCAATCCGCCCGCCGTGGCCGTCGGTGACATCAATGGCGACGGAATTCTCGATATCGTCAGCGGCAACTTCGGGTCGCACAGCATTTCCCGCTTCATTGGCAACGGCAGCGGCGGTTTCCAGGCCCAGCCAGACTTGCAGGCAAAAACGCCGCTCTCCATCGCGATCGCCGACGTCAACCGTGACGGCATTCCCGACCTCCTGAGCACATCCTTCTTCGGCTTGGACGGCCAGCTGTCGGTGTATCTGGGCACCGGCCAGGGCGCCTTCAGGCCCCATGTGGATTACACCTCAAGCCGGGGCTTCACGACGCTTACCATCGGCGACATAAACGGGGACGGCTTCCTCGACGTGATCAGTTCCACCGGCGCGACTTCGGGCTACGATGATCTCTACGTATTTTTCGGCGCCGCGAATGGCGCCTTCCTGCCGGTAGAGGCCATCGCCAACGGCCAAGGTGTGATTTATCCTCAATTCGGCGACTTTAACGGCGACGGCATCCTCGACATCGCTGGATCGGGCCAAAGCGCCGGCTACGCCGTCGTCATGCTAGGCAATGGCGACGGTACTTTCCAGCCGCCGCTGGTTATCGACAAAAGCACTACCCGAGTCATCCACGTGGCTGCCGCCGACCTCAATGGCGACGGCATCCTTGACCTCGTCGCAACTACTTTCCGCCCCGCGTATACCACTTTTGATTCGTTTCTCGGCAATGGGGATGGCACGTTTGTCCACAAGCAAGACCTCGTCGTCCAGACCCATGGCGCGAACAATATTGTTCTCGGCGATTTCAATGGCGATGGCAAACTCGACGCCATGCTGAGCGACGGAACCGGATTTGCACCGAATGACCTGGTTCTTGGCAATGGCGATGGCACCTTCCAGACCGCTGTTGCCCTCAGCTCTGGTGACCAAGAGTACATGATTGCCGCCGGAGATTTTAATCGCGATGGCCGGCTCGATCTTGCCGCCGTGTCCGGGGCGAGAACCAACTACATTCAGACTTATCTCCAGAACCAGGTGCTGCTCTCGCCCACGTCGCTCAACTTCGGAAACCAAAAGGTCGGCACGACCTCCTCCTCGCAGAACTTCACCGTCTACAACCTCGGCAAGAAGAAGATCAACATTAGCGACGTGAACGTTTCCGGCTCTTCGGCTTCGGAGTTCGTGGTGGGCAGGCACTGCGCTTCGATTCCCGCCGGCAAGAACTGTGTGATCGCAGTCTCGTTCGCTCCCACCACCACGGGGTCCGCTGCTGCCACCGTGAATGTGGTGACCGATAGCCCGGTCGGGACCCTCATGCTCGCGCTCTCGGGCAACGGCACACACTAGCTGCCCTTGCCAGCGGATTAAGGCTGCCCTTCGCGGGGCAGCCTTGGTTCGACGTTCACCGACTCGACCTAAACTCGCGGGCCATTGCTCTGGCGAGATTTATGTTGATATGGATGGCGATTTACTTATTGCCAAACTTCCCTGCGCCGGTCCGCAGGTTTGCCAGGGGCAGCTAAGTTTTGCTAGTGACCAAGGATTAAGAGTAAACGCCGCATGAAGTTGCTTTGTTCTGGAAGAGGGACCCGCCGCTGCACCGTACAAGAGATCTTTGCCTGCGCCATAACATTGCTCATAATGACGACTTCAGAGTTGTGCCTCGCAAGCACACCGGTGCAACCGAGTAAGATTGACGCCATATTCGCCGCTGCGAGTTTGAAGTCGAACCGTGCTCCCGGGGCAGCCGTATTAGTGGTGAAAGATGGCGGGACTGTGTTTGAGCGTGGTTATGGCGTGCGCAACCTGCGTTCGTTTCAAGCAATCGATCCCCGCACGAACTTTCGTTTAGCTTCAGTAACCAAGCAGTTCACCGCAATGGCTGTGATGCTGCTCATAAAGGATGGCAAGCTTCACTATGATGATCGCTTGACCGATGTCTTCCCTGATTTTCCTGAATATGGCAAATCGATTCGCGTCAGGCACTTATTGAATCATACTTCGGGGTTAGTGGACTATGAAGATCTCTTGCAGGCACAATATCCCAACATGCCCGCGGAACAGATCCCTCAGATTAAAGATGCAGAAGTAATGGAACTGCTAAAAAAGTGTAAGGGACCGACGTTCGAGCCGGGATTGAAATGGCAATATAGCAATTCTGGTTACGTCACGCTTGCCATGATCGTGGAGCGGGTATCGGGGAAGCCCTTTGGCGCATTCTTGCGCGACCGCATTTTTTTGCCATTGAAGATGCACGACACCATTGCTTACGAGAAGGGCAAGAATCAAGTGAAGCACAGAGCTTACGGGCATTCAAAAAAAGAAGCGGGAAACGGATGGACTGAAACCGATCAGAGTCCGACGTCAGCGACTCTCGGCGATGGTGGCGTGTACTCCTCACTGAAAGATTTGATTAAATGGGATAAGGCGCTAAGCCAGCATACGCTCCTCTCTGAGCGGGAAATGGAGCCCGCCCTAAGTCCGGTGAAGGTCTCGGGAAATACAATCACAGCGCCAGATGATAAGCCCGCCGACTATGGCTTTGGATGGTTTCTGAATGCCTACAAGGGCCACCCTCGGATGTGGCATTACGGCGAAACAATTGGCTTCCGCAGCACAATTCAGCGTTTCGTGAACGACAAACTGACCATCGTCGTCCTTTGCAACCGCGGCGATGTCGATCCAACGGCACTCGCATTGAAAGTCGCCGACCTGTTTTTGGACATACAGCCGCGGTCTGCCGCGCCAAGAATTCCGCAACAGGAAATCGCTCCAGGAGAGCGATGAATGCCAAAGAAGGGTGCCGCCAACCAGCAGTGCCTAAGCGGTGGGGCGCTGGTGCCGGGAGGGGGAGTCGAACCCCCAAGACCCGAAGGTCGGCGGATTTTGAGTCCGCTGCGTCTGCCAGTTCCGCCATCCCGGCTTAGGCTGTGCAGCAAAAACTTCGCCGTACAGTGAGGAATTCGCAGAGACTCAAGATTAATCGACATGCGCTGGCTTGGCAAGCGTGAGCTGTTTCGCCGGCGGCTGCGGGTTTCTAACAGCCGCCGGCGATAGGAATTTACTTCGTGGGGACCGACAAGTCGCCAAGAGCTGCGCCCTTCTTGGCAATGTAGAAGGCCATCGCCGTTGCAGGCGCGCTGCTGCTGGCATTCTTCACGTTGTGCACTTCGCCGGCTGTTGTTGCGAAAGCCTCGCCCGCCTTCACGGTCACGGGGGACTTGCCCTGGGCCTCAAAAATCACCGAGCCCTCCTCGATGTACACGATTTCGTCGCCCGATTGGGTGTGGTTGCCGCTGGCGGCGCCGGGTGGCAGGACACGCCGCACCAGGATCGCTTCCCATCCCGGCGCGCCCTTCAGTTCCGTTCGCTTCACAACCGTGCCCTCTTTCAAATTGTCCTGGGCACTTACCGCCCGGCTGCCAAGCAGGCACAGCACTGCACCCACTGCCAATGTAACTCCAAGCAAGAAGTTGCTGCGTTTCATGGAGGCTCCTTTCAAAAAGCCATTGCGTCGAGACCCGAGAAATCTGTCTCGGATTCCATAGGCAGAGAACTATACACTCTTCAGAGATTGTGAGAACGGGTTTCTTGGGGACTGTTCCTTCGGCGTCATCAGCGAACTGAGACCCTTGGTGAAGCTGGCCGCTCTGTCGCGTGAGAAAACAACTTCGCCCCCCGCGCCTTTACGACCGGAAACGCCAGGTGAAACGTGGCTCATCTTGTAGTTGATCCTGCGCCTGCTGCAGGGGCGGCCGGTGCGGTGGGCACCGAGATCGTGACCGAGTCGGGTTGCGTCCATATCGCTTTGCCGGTGCTAAGGTCCAGCCGGTGCATTGTGATCTTGAGCTTGCCGCGATCTACTTCCATCAGAAGGTAGTGGTAGTTCACTTCCTTACTCTGGAAGGGATCGTCGGGGGCGCGCTCAATCGGGTACGCGTACGCTCCCGCTCCCCCCGTCACGAAATATGTGACGCCGCCGTGCTCATGGCGTTCGTAGTTGTGCACATGTCCGGAGAAGACAACGATGCGTGCGCGAAGGTGCTGCTGTCGCGCTTCGAGCATCCTGGCCAGTTCCAGCTCCGCGGAGCGGGAGGAGTGTCCGCCGCCAAACTTCTTGGCATCCGACGAACTGGTGTAGGGAGGATGGTGCAGAACCAAGAGAATGAAGTCCACATCGCCGGGAAGATGGTCCAACTTCTGGGCGAGCCACTGGCCTTGGGGACCCGAGGTCTCCGCGAGAGAGCTGTCCAGCACTAACAGCAGCGCATTGGCGGCGCGGACGGAATAGTAGCGGTTGTCTTTCAGCTCAGGAAAGCGCTGGAAATAGTTGGTCAACGCGACCTTCTCGTTGCCGTGGAGATCGTGATTGCCAAGCGCGGGGTACACCGGGATTTTCTTTTGGCGCCAGAGTGCGGTCTCGCTGTCGAACACTTTCCAGTCGTCCTTATCGTCGCCGTTGAAAACAATGTCGCCGCCGAAGGAGACAAACGCAGGATGGGTATCAGCGATCGCCTGTACCAGCGCCCGGCGAACCTGTGGATTCGCCGCGCCGGTGTCTTTGGGATCGTGGAAGCGAGCATCGCCATA
>JBBQVN010000152.1:0-8564 GCA_038211475.1 Terriglobales bacterium
TTGCTCAGTTTCTCTTCGCCCTTGGCGTCCCAGAATAAGTTGCTGCCGTTCTTGCTCACCGACACGTTGGTATGCATTCCGCTGCCGTTCACTCCTACCACCGGCTTGGGCAAGAACGACGCAGTCAACCCCATGTGCGTAGCCACCTGGCGGCAAACCAGTTTGTAGATCTGGATCTGGTCGGCCGCAATCACGGCCTCAGAGTAGCTATAGTTGATTTCAAATTGCGATGGCGCCACTTCCGGATGGTCCTTCTCGTTCTGGAAGCCCATCGCGCGCTGCACTTCGGCAGTGGTATCAATGAAGGTCCTGAGTGGATCGCCCGGCAGCGAGTGATAGTAGCCGCCGGTATTGACGTAATCGAACGTTCCGGTCTCGTGGTAACGGCGCTCGGCATCGGAGCCTTGAAACAGAAAGCCTTCGATTTCGTTGGCCGCGTTCAGGGTGTAGCCTTCCTTCTTGTGCAGGCCCTGGGCGTAGCGCTTGAGCACGCCGCGAATGTCGCCGCTATAGGGCTCGCCGCCTTTGTCGATGACTTCGCCGAACACCAGCACTTTGCCGGGGCCAAACACGTCCGCCGGTCCCCAATAGAACGCGCTCCAATCAATCCCCAGCCGCAAATCGCTTTCGCGCTGCGCGGTAAAGCCACGAATCGACGAGCCGTCAAAGGTCAGGTTGTCATAACTGCCCAACAGGAACTTCTTGTCATAGTCCAGCATGTGCAGGCGGCCTTCGAGGTCGCTGAACAGCACTGTGACCGCCTTGATGCGTTTTTCGTCGGTGAGATATTTCAGCCGCTCTTCCTGAATCTTGTGGGGGGCAACGCGGTTCTTGCGCTCTTCTTTGGCCGCAAGGTTCATCTCTTCGAGTTCGTCGTAGGGGATTGCCAGGAAATTCCGCAATTCGTTCGCCATGCGTCTCCTTAAGAAATTGTGTGCGTCGCGATGATGAGCAACTGATCCGGTTCAACCACTCTTGTGGATGGTTGGGAACAACGTTTTGGAACTTGCAGCCTGATGGGATAAGAGTATCGCGCTACATCTTCGCACGCCAATAAAAAGGATTTATGGACCGCATAAAAGTGTGTGGAAAAACCCATTTTGGGACGAGCATGCGGCGCACTCCCGCGCCCTGCATTTCAGCAGAATTCGTCGCAGCGTCCCACATGTAAAGCTGTGCATGAACGATAGCTTCTCGCTATGTTGATGTGCTTATCCTCGGTGCGCTTTTCATGATTGACTCGAAGATTGACCCGAACGCGGCCTGTTCCTTGCGGAAAATATATTCGGTCGGTGCCCCTTGATCGCCTGGTTCGACTGACCTCGAGAATGTAAACTTAGCGGAGGAGTTTTCCATGACCAATCCTTATGCAGGTTTTCTGGCAGGACGTGACGCGAAGGAAATCATTGCTGCGTCCCCGGCGCGACTATCTGAACTGGCCAAGACCCTGGGCGCGGCGGGCCTGGAGCGCCGCTCAGCTCCCGGCAAATGGACGGCCCGCGAAATCTTATGCCACCTGGCCGATACGGAAATTGCTTTTGCCTTCCGTCTGCGGCAGGCGCTGGCCGAGGCCCATCATGTGATCCAGCCCTTCGACCAGGAAAAGTGGGCTGGCAATTACTCTTCGTTCACCGCTGCGGATGCGGTGGCGGCATACTCCGCGCTCCGGGCGTGGAACCTGCTGTTGATTCGCACCGTGCCAGATTCCGCGCTCCTCAAGCCGCTCACCCATCCCGAACGCGGCGCCATGACCTTCCAGAACCTGCTCGAAACTATGGCGGGCCACGACTTGAACCACATGCACCAGTTGGAAGGCATCGCCGCAAGCGCATAGCAAATACTCCGTGCCCACTGGGCCCGAAACCGCATTGCATTCGGACCCTCATCGCATATGACTCTCGACGAAGCCATTCGCGGAACCCTGCTCCTCGACGGCGGCATGGGCACGGAACTCGAGCGCAACGGTTGCAATGTGCGCGATCATCTGTGGTCGGCGCGAGTGCTGCTGGACCGTCCCGAGGAAATTGCGAAAGTCCACCGCTCGTATCTCGAAACCGGCGCGCAGTGCCTGATTACGGCGAGTTACCAGATCTCCTTTGGCGGATTCGAGCGCGCAGGTCTTACCCAGGCCGACACTGAGCACGCGCTGCGTCGATCTGTCGAAATTGCCCGCAAGGTCCGGGATGACTTCGCGAAAGAGCGCGGTTCGCATGCACTGATCGCCGCATCGGTGGGACCCTACGGTGGAGCGCTTGCCGACGGCTCGGAATTTCATGGAAATTACGCCTGCACTTACGCCGACCTGTTTGGATTCCACGCCCGGCGCATGCAAGTGCTTGCTTCCGCACAGCCCGACTTGCTGGCCTGCGAAACTATCCCCTCGCTGGAGGAGGCGCGCGCGATTCTGGAGTGCCTGCACGCGCTGCCTGCCGCCCAAGCGTGGTTCACTTTCTGTTGCAAAGACGAGCGCCATATTTCTCATGGCGAGGAATTGCGCGAGTGTGCCTGCCTGCTCCACGCGGAACCACAGGTCGTGGCCATGGGAGTGAACTGCACCGCGCCCAAATATGTGGCGTCGTTGGTCCGCGAAGTGGCCGCCGTTACTAACAAGCCCATCGTGGTCTATCCCAACTCAGGACGCCAGTGGGACGCGGCGAGTCGCCAGTGGATCGGCCCCGGGGGCGGCACATTCGTGCAGCTCGCCAACTCGTGGCGGGAGGCGGGCGCGAGTTGGATTGGCGGCTGCTGCGGCATCGGCCCAGAGGACATTGAGCGACTGCGGCACTTGCTGGCGGCTTAGGCTAGCGCTTACCTCTCCCCGGTGATCGGGCTGGCCTGGATTTTCTCGAATACGTCTTCGGCTCGGTCCAGCGCGGCTTGCACGTTGTTGCAGATGTTTTCCAAGCCGATCACTTCCTCCAGTCCCGCCTGCGCGATCACCTTGCGCGGCTGTTCGCGCGCGCCGCACAAAATTAAAGTGCGGTCGGTGGCATGGAGTTCGCGCGCCAGTTCTTGCAGTGCGAACAGCCCGGTCGCGTCAATTGCCGTCATGTTTCGCAAGCGCAAAATCACCACCGGCGGCAACTCGTGCAGGTTCTGGGTGATGGCCGCAATCTTGTCGGTGGCGCCGAACAAAAACGGCCCGTGAATGCGGAAGATGGTGGCATAGTAGGGAATATCTTTGTCCTGCAGGATGTGCACCCGGCCATCTTCAATGTAGTCATCTGTGACCTGCGATACCGTGGTGGTCGCAGCCACGCGGCTGATGAACAGAAGCGCCGCGAGGATCATGCCCGCCTCCACCGCCACCGTCAGGTCGGCAAACACAGTGAGCAGAAATGTCACCAGCCACACGCTGATGTCCGTCTTGGTGAGCTTCAGTAGCTGAGGAATCTCGCGCCACTCGCCCATGTTGTAAGACACCACCATCAGGATGCCCGCCAGCGCGGCCATTGGCACATAGCTCACCAGGCGCGCGGCAAACAGCAGCACGCAAAGCAGCGTGAGCGAGTGGATGATGCCCGCTACCGGAGACTGCGCTCCAGCGCGAATGTTGGTGGCGGTGCGCGCAATGGCCCCGGTAGCGGGCAGTCCTCCGAACATCGGAGACACTACGTTAGCCACGCCCTGCGCGATCAATTCCATGTTGGGATTGTGACGGTCGTTGCTCATGCGGTCGGAAACCACAGCCGACATCAGCGATTCGATCGCGCCCAGCATCGCCACGGTCACCGCGGGGCCGAGCAGACTATGGATCAGGTCGGCGCGAAAGACCGGGAGATGCAGATGCGGCATTCCGCTGGGGATCCCCCCAAAGCGCGTTCCGATGGTTTCGACCGGCAGCTTCAACAAGAAGACCGCGGCAGTTGCTCCGAGCAGGGCGACGATCGGTCCAGGAATTCGAATAGAGATCATGCGGCACC
Organism: Terriglobales bacterium; assembly: GCA_038211475.1. Classification (GTDB taxonomy): domain Bacteria; phylum Acidobacteriota; class Terriglobia; order Terriglobales; family Acidobacteriaceae; genus JANYBT01. Next base: position 3,924 of record JBBQVN010000152.1, read on the forward strand.
CTACCAGCACAATCACCGTCGCCACGCCCAACAGCGTGGCTTCGAAACTCAGCGTGTGGAAATTCTGGGCCAGCGCCTCCATGCGCGACCAAAACACTCCCGGCACTTTCTCCAGATGCAGTCCGAAGAAGTCTTTCACCTGGGTGCTGGCAATGAGGATGGCAATGCCATTAGTGAAGCCCACCACAATCGGCCGCGGAATGAACTTCACCGCCGCACCCATGCCAGTCACTCCCATCAGAATGAGCAGCATTCCGGCCATGACGGTGCACATGAACAAGCCATCCACGCCATGCGCCGCGACGATCCCCGCGACCACCACGACGAATGCGCCCGTAGGCCCGCCGATCTGCGTTTTCGAACCGCCTAGCAGCGAAATCAGCAACCCGGTGACGATGGCGCAATAGATCCCGGCCTGCGGAGACAGCCCCGAGGCAATCGAAAACGCCATGGCCAGCGGGAGCGCCACCAGCCCCACGGTGATTCCCGCGACCAGGTCGAGGGAGAATTTATTCAGGCTGTAGTAGCGCAGGGAGACCACCGACTTGGGAAGCCAGCGATCATCTAGGAAAGAACGCAGCATGATGTCGTCCAGTGATGTCATTATGACAGAATCGCTCGGCAAGCCGGCACTGACCATGTGTGGCTCCGCGAACCCGATACCCTAGGTAGAATTCAAAATGAGAGTGGGCGGTCGCGCTCGCGGAGGTCAAAGCGTTTGGAAATTGTGCTGAATGCGGTGGAAGCGCGCGTCCTGGGAGCGCTCGTGGAAAAGGACATCACCACGCCTGAGTATTATCCTCTGTCGCTTAACGCGCTGGTGAATGCGTGCAACCAGAAGAACAACCGCGAGCCGGTGATGGCTCTTGACGAGGCTGCGGTGCGCGAGGCCTTGGACGGCTTGCAGCAGCAACGCCTGGCCGGCCCCGCCCGCGGCGCCGACAGCCGCGTCACCAAGTATGAGCATCGCACGCAGGAGGTTTTCAACTTCACTCGCGGCGAGACCGCTCTGCTCTGCGTGTTGTTGCTCCGCGGCCCGCAAACGCCCGGCGAACTTCGAGCCCGCGCCGAGCGTCTGCATCGTTTTGAACACCTTGAGGAAGTCCAGGCGTCGTTGCAGCGCCTGATGCAACGCGAACCTCCACTCGCGCATATGCTGCAGCGTCAACCCGGCACCAAAGAGGCACGATACATGCACTTGCTCTCCGGCGGTGCGGAGGAAGCGCCTTCAGAAGCGGCGCATCCCGCCATGGAGTCCGCAGACACTTTTGGCGCCAGCAGCCGTTTGTCTCTACTGGAAAACGAAGTCGACGAATTACGCAAAGAAGTGAACCAATTGAAAGAGCAGATCGCCAGCCTACTTCGCTAAGGTAGCCCGAAGTAACTCAACGCCCCGAAGGCGGAGCTCCCGCCGGAGCACGCCCCAAGAAAAACCATGTGCCTAAGCACGGTAGGCGGAAGAGTTGACGATCTTCAGGAACACGCCGAAGGTCCATGTTGACGGAGCGGATGGCCACCGCCGCAATCAACACGGCCGCCAGGCTATCCACATGAAACCCTGGCCCCACCTTTGCCACGACCAAAACCGCTAGAGGGCTCACCAACCGGTTGAGAAGCAGACACATGGAGTCTTCTTGAATCTGCCGGAAACTTAGCGGGTCAAGGAGGCAGAGGGCAGTGTCGGGCCGGTCCCGTTTAGGGACGGTGCCAGTTCAGGAAAGCCAGCCTCGCAGTTTCCTTAACAACCCCGGGAATCTATGGCGGCGCGGCACCAATCAGCGTAACAAGGTAATAGAGCTTGGAGGTAGAAGACTGCGCTACTTGGCAACACTCGTCTGCGCGAAGACCACGGCCGTTCCATTCCGGACGCCGCTCGGTTCCCAATTCGCCGCCAGACCCGAAGATCACTCCTCCAGGGAGGCCCATTGATTATGAAACCCAGGACTTTTCTTTCTCTCTGCGTGCTATTAGTGCTGGCTCCCGCTTCGTTAAACTGCGGCGACAGCTCGACCCCTGACCTGCTCCCCATTTTCCGCACAAAGCTGAGTATGATTTCAGCGAAAGAGAGGGGAAGCGGGTATGTCGAGAAGCAATCACACCGAGGCGCAGATGATCGGGGCGCTGAAGCAGTTGGAAGCGGGACGCAAGGCGGAAGACGTGGCGCGGGAAGTGGGAGTGTCGAAGCACACGATCTACGCGTGGAAGGCGAAGTACGGTGGAATGGATGTGAGCGAGGCCCAGGAAGCCAAGCAGTTGCGGGATGAGAACACGAAGCTGAAGAAGCTGGTGGTGGATCAGAGCCTGGACAAAGAGATGTTGAAAGCGGTGATCGCAAAAAACGGATGGAGCTCGTAAACCAGCGGACGGATGCGGACTGGCTGCGAGTGCAATACGCAGCGAGCGAGCGCCGGGTATGCGGGCTGATGGGAATGGCGGCATCGAGTTATCGCTACCAGGCGAGGCGGTGCGACGAGCCGTTGCGCACACAGTTAGTGGAGTTAGCGCGCGAGAAGCCGCGCTTCGGATATCGGCGATTGCACGTTTTGCTGCGGCGAGGCGGCACCGGGGTAAATCACAAGCGCGTGCATCGAGTGTACCGGGAGGCGGGATTGATGATTCGACGGAAAAAGCGAAAGCATTGCATGCGCGAAGGCAAGCCGCTGGTGGCGCGGACTTCGGCGAATCAGGAGTGGGCTTTGGACTTCGTGCACGATGCGGTGGAATGCGGACGGGCGATCCGGGTGCTGAGCGTGGTGGATGCGTATACGCGGGAGTGCTTGGCGCTGGAAGTCGACACCAGTTTCGCCAGCCGGAGAGTGACGCGGGTTCTGGAGCAGATCGTAGCCGAGCGGGGACAACCCGTGGCGATTCGCTGCGACAATGGGCCGGAATTTACCAGCCGGCATTTTCTGGCGTGGTGCGTGGAGCGGCAGATCGAGTTAGTGCTACCCAAGCGTGAAGAATTACGAGACTGACTACGGCTACGACGGGCTGGACAACCTGACCTCGGTGACTCAGAAGGGAGACGGCACGGGCAATCGCAACCGCACATTCGTTTACGACTCGCTGTCGCGGCTGACGAGTGCGGCCAACCCGGAGAGCGGCACCATCACGTACACGTACTCCAATAGCTCCAGCGGTTGCGCGAGCCAGCCTGGAATTCTGTGTACGAAGGCAACACCCAAGCCCGCGACGACCACCTATGCCTATGACGCGTTGAACCGGCTAACCCAGAAAAGCTACAGCGACAGTACCGCAACAGCTCATTTTGGCTATGACGGGGCGGCGCCGACGGGGTGTACCACCGCTCCGCCGACGCTGACCGATTCCAACCCGAAGCCGCTGCGGACAGCAATTTGCGACGGCTCGGGGGCGGCCTCCTGGAAGCATGACGTCATGGGGCGGGCGCTCAGTGAGAGTCGCACCATCTTAACCGGAAACAAGACGATTTCCTATACCTACAATTCAGACGGCTCGCTCTCCACGTTGACGTATCCCGGCAGCGCCAAAGTCGTTACCTACACGCAGAATGGGAGCAGCTACACAGCCGGGCGTCCGGTCTCGGCGGTTACGACCGGGACAGGGGTCAACTACGTGACCGGGGCCACCTATGCGCCGTTTGGTGGGATGGCCAGCATGACCAACGGGTCGGCGACGGGGTTTGCGGGAATCGTCACCACGGACACGTACAACATCCGCCTGCAGCCGCTGAGGATGCTGAGCACGAGTCCCACTGCAACCGTCCTAAACCTGTGTTACAAATTCAATGTTGGCGGCGGCACGACCGGGACTTGCGCGTTCAGTTCAGGAACCAGTGACAACGGCAGCGTAGTCAAGATCGTGAATAATCGCGACACCACGCGCAGCCAGAACTTCACCTATGATTCGCTGAACCGTATTGCGACCGCGTGGACGGACGGGACAGGCGCCAACAGTTGGGGCGAAGTGTTTACCATTGACCCGTGGGCCAACCAGACGCAGCGAAACCAGTACTCGGGGAGGACGAACTCCGAGGGGCTGAGTGTCATCGTCAACACCTCGAACCAGCTCACCACCTCCGGCTACGCGTATGACGCGGCTGGGAACATGACCAACGACGGCATCCACAGTTACACCTACGACGCCGAGAACCGCCTGCTCACTGCGGCGGGCTGGACCTATGTCTATGACGGCGACGGCAATCGCGAAATAAAGTGCAACCACGCATCGCCGTGTCCGACCAGCGGCACCGGGACGACCTATTGGCGCAATATGGCAGGCGAGGTGATCAGCGAAGGGGGTCTGGGCGGCTCGATTACCGAGGAATACATCTTCTTCAACGGGGGGCGGATAGCGCGGCGCGACAATCCAAGCAGCGTGGTGCACTACTATTTTGCGGACCATCTGGGAACGCACGGGGTGGTGACCAATGCGACCGGGACTTATCCGTTTGAGCAAGACATGGATTACTACCCATACGGCGGCATGCAGCACGACTACAGCACCGCGCCGCTGGCGCAGAACTATAAGTTCACCGGCAAAGAGCGGGACTCGGAGAGCGGGCTGGATGAATTTGGAGCTAGGAACTACAGCAGCAGCCTCGGACGGTTCATGATCCCCGACTGGGCGGCGACGGCGACGGCGACGGCGGTGCCCTACGCG
>JBBQVN010000153.1:0-8510 GCA_038211475.1 Terriglobales bacterium
CCGGGCAGTTCCACGTTCCCTCCACCTTGCTTCGGATCCGGACGAGCCAAATTGAGCACATCTTCGATTTGGCGGAACGATGGGGCGGCGCAGCCTTGGGCCTTCAGCGTGCCCATAACCAAGCGGCGTTGCGTAGCCAAAGGCAGGGCGCGCAACGACTTCAAGCCAATTTCTACTGTCGCGTCGGCCCTCGCAACCGCTAGCTCGGCCAGTGCCGAATGCTCCTGCTTCCAGTGGCCGTCTTCAGCTCGCGCGATTTCTGCCAACTCCGCCAGTCGCTCGTCCACCTCGGGATTAAATTCTGCGCGCAGCAGTGGCATCAACACATGGCGGACTCGGTTGCGCAGGAATCTGGTGTCGCGATTGCTGCTGTCTTCCCGCCATGCTTGGCCAATGTCTTTCAAGTACGCTTCAATCTCATGACGCCGGGTCTCAAGCAGCGGACGAATGATGGTTGCGACCTCCGACTCCCGCCCCATTGCCACTTGCGGATGAATTGCCGCCAAGCCGCGCAATCCGGTGCCGCGAAGGAGTTTGAGCATCACCGTTTCGGCTTGATCGTCCAGGGTGTGTGCGGTGGCAACTTTCAGCTTACGAACCGACCCGAGGCGCGCAAAAAAACCGTAACGCAATCGGCGCCCGGCGGCTTCCAGGCTTAGAGAGTGCGCCTTCGCGTACTGGTCCACCTCGGCTTCGTCGCGATGCAGTTCCAATCCCAGCCCCTGCGCCAGAGCGGCGACGAATGCTTCGTCTTCGTCGGACTCCGGTTCGCGCAGCTTGTGATTGAAATGCACCACCGCGATCGTAATACCGAGTTCTGCTCGCAGTTCTGCGAACAATCGCAACAGGGCCACCGAATCGGCGCCTCCGGAAACGGCGACCGCCACCCGGTCTCCAGCTGCCAGCAGGGCCTGCCTGCGAATGTGCTTCAGAAGTCCCTGGGTCAGTTCGTGCACTTCAACATGTTACAGCCGGGGCCATGCGGCGGGACCGACCTTCGTGGTTCGGGACCACTGCGATGGTGATATAGAATGTGCGCGCGGAGACGCAAGAAAGGCTGGCCCGCAATCCCACTACTCAACTTGAGCCAACCGCCAGACCAGGACGGAACCCGCCCCAGCGGCGTGACGGCCATTGCGGTGATGTATGGTCTGGCGTCGGCATATCTAGCCGCCCTCGGCCTGCTCATGCTCGCCGCTCCGGGGACTGTCTCTATCACTGCGGGTGCTCCGTTGCTCTTTGGCCTGGAACTCGCCGGGCCTTATATGTTCTTGCTCGTGGCGGGGATGGGCGCGCTGCTGGCATGGGGCCTATGGCGCATGAATCGCTGGGCGCGCTGGGGAGCGATTGCCGCCGCGTTGGCCGGAGTAGTGATGCTGGTGCCTTCGGTTTCCGCCGCGGCCATCTCCATTCAACCGCTTTCGCTTCTGCGCGGCGGGTTAGGCGTCATCGTCCGTGTCGCGGTCGTGTGGTATCTGGTTCAGGAACCAGTGGCTGAGTGTTTCTAATTCTCATTTCTGCCAGCCTCGAGGTGTGTGGCGCGTCGTCTACAGGCCGCTCAAAAGATGGAAAGCGAAGGCTTCGGCTCAACCCGTAACTTTGCTCTCTCCTTACGGATTTTTGGGATAGTATTGCTGTACTCTCGCGGCATAAGAGAACTTAAAAACTATGGCCATCCCCAGCACTAACAAACCGGTTCGATCGGCGGCGACCAGCGAGAATTACCGGCCGGCGCTGACTGTCCTCACTACGTTGTTCTTCATGTGGGGATTTCTCACCGCTCTCAACGACATTCTGGTGCCCCACCTGAAGCCGATCTTCGATCTGAACTACACCCAGATCATGCTGATCCAGTTCGCTTTCTTCTCCTCATACTTTGTGTTCTCCATCCCTGCGGGCAAACTGACGGAGTGGCTGGGATATAAGCGCGCTCTGGTGGCAGGCCTGATCACGCTGGGAGCAGGTGCGTTGTTGTTCATCCCCGCGGCGAGCGTAGCCTCGTACCCGCTGTTTCTGGGCGCGCTCATCGTGCTCGCCGGCGGCATGACCATTCTGCAGGTGGCCGCCAACCCTTACGTTTCCGTGCTGGGCCCGCCTGAAACCGCCTCCAGCCGCTTGAATCTGACCCAGGCGTTCAACTCCCTGGGGACCACCATTGCACCGTTTCTGGGCGGCCTGATCATTCTGGGGACGGTGCCGGTGATGAGCGAGATTCGCGCCATGGCACCGGACGCGCTCCAGGCATTTCGCGTGCACCAAGCCTCCTCGGTCAAGTTGCCCTATCTCGGACTCGGTCTGATTGCGCTGGCTCTGGCCGCGGTGATCGCCTCGTTCAAACTGCCCACCATCACCTCAGCCGAGCGCCACCCCGGCGATGTAGAACAGAGCATCTGGAGGTACCGGCACCTGATCCTGGGCGCGATTGGGATTTTTGTTTACGTTGGCGCCGAGGTCTCAATCGGCAGCTTTCTGGTGAACTACTTTAGCCAACCTAACATCGGCAATATCACCGAGAAAGTAGCCTCGGGATTCGTGTCGTTCTACTGGGGCGGCGCGATGATTGGCCGCTTCATCGGGTCGGTGGTTCTGCAGAAGGTCAAGACTGGCATCGTGCTCGGGGCGGCCGCCATTATGGCCTGCCTGCTGGTGTGCGTCTCCATGCTGACGCTCGGGCACGTGGCCATGTGGAGCATAATTCTGGTGGGCTTCTTCAATTCCATCATGTTCCCCAGCATCTTCACCTCAGGCATCGCGAAGCTGGGTCCTATGACAAGCAAAGGCTCCAGCCTGATGATCATGGCAATCGTGGGCGGCGCGATTCTGCCGGTGCTGACTGGCGCGCTGGCCGATCGTATCGGCATTCAGCACGCCTTCATCATTCCCGCAGTCTGCTATTTGTTCATCATGTACTACGGCTTCAAAGGCTCGGAGCCAACGGGGCCGGGGATCACCGCGTAAGAGAGTTCTGCGGGAGTGAAAACGTTTCCGGCAATCGCTACCTTTTGCCAGGCGGCGTCTTCTCTCCGTCCCTCGTGCCCACCACAAACTTCATCTTCCGCGTTTTCTTGTCCGCATCCACCGTCAACCGGTCGCCGTGCAGCACTTCGCCATCCAGAATTTTCATTGCCAGCGGATCCTGAATCAGTTTCTGGATGGCCCGCTTCAGCGGACGTGCTCCGAAGTTGGGATCGAAACCCTCCGAAAACAACAGGTCTTTGGCACCAGCGGTCAGCTCCAGAGTAATTTTGCGTTCCGCCAGCAGCCGTCTTAAGTCTGTCAGCCGCAGTTCGATGATGTGTACCAGTTGTTCCTTGCCCAGCGGACTGAAGATAATCACGTCATCCACTCGATTGAGGAATTCCGGCTTGAAGTGCCCGTGCAGTGCGTTCATCACGTCTTTGCTGGCCCGCTCGAAATCCTCCGCCGTTGCAATGTTTTCCGCGAGCAGATAGGCCGATCCCAAATTTGAAGTCATGATGATGACCGTGTTGCGGAAGTCCACGGTGCGGCCTTTGCCGTCGGTCAGGCGGCCATCGTCCATCACTTGCAACAGCACGTTGAACACATCCGGATGCGCTTTTTCGATTTCATCCAGCAGCACCACCGCATACGGATGCCGCCGCACCTGCTCCGTAAGCTGGCCGCCTTCTTCATAACCCACATACCCCGGAGGCGCGCCAATCAGCCGCGAGACCGCATGCTTTTCCATGTACTCCGACATATCAATCCGAACCATCGCATGTTCGTCGTCGAATAGAAACTCAGCCAGTGCGCGGGCCAGTTCCGTCTTTCCAACGCCAGTCGGACCAAGAAAAATAAACGACCCTATCGGACGCTTGGGATCGCTCAGTCCGGCGCGCGATCGCCGGATGGCATTCGCCACCCGTTCCAGTGCGCCGTCTTGCCCCACCACTCGCTGGCGCAGGCGATCTTCCATGTTGACCAGTTTTTTAACTTCGCCCTCCAGCATCTTCGACACCGGAATACCCGTCCACTTGGAGACGATGCTGGCCACGTCTTCTTCATCCACTTCTTCTTTCAGCATGCGGGTAGTGCGGGAGCCTTCTGCGGCGGAGCCATCAATCTGTGACGTGAGCTTTTGCAACTCCTCTTCTGTCTGTCGGATCAGGCCGTAGCGAATCTGCGCCACGCGTTCCAGGTTGCCTTTGCGCTCCTCCGCCTGCTCTTCGATCTTCAGTTGCTCCAGCTTCTCTTTCAATGCGCGAGACCTGGCGATCAGATCTTTTTCCTTCTTCCAGTTCGCCTTCAGCGCGTTCGAGTTCTCGCGGATTCCCGCCAGCTCTTTTTCCAGCACTCCCAGCCGCTCTTTGGAATTGGCGTCCTCTTCTTTCTTCAACGCCTGCTTTTCGATTTCAAGCTGGGTCGCGCGCCGTTCCAGTTGGTCAATGTCCGTAGGCATGGAATCGATTTGGATGCGCAGCGACGAAGCCGCCTCATCAATCAGGTCAATCGCTTTGTCGGGCAAGAAGCGGTCGGAGATGTAGCGGTGAGAGAGCGTGGCCGCCGCCACAATCGCGGAGTCTTTGATGCGCACACCATGATGCACTTCATAGCGCTCTTTCAATCCGCGCAAGATCGCAATGGTGTCTTCCACGTTGGGCTCGCCCACGAAAACGATCTGGAAGCGGCGTTCCAGCGCGGCATCTTTTTCAATGTACTTGCGGTACTCGTTCAGCGTGGTCGCCCCAATGGCCCGCAACTCGCCGCGGGCCAGCGCCGGCTTCAACATGTTGGAGGCATCGATGGCGCCCTCAGCCGCGCCTGCGCCCACCAGCGTGTGCAGTTCGTCGATGAACAGGATAATTTCGCCCTGCGAATCCTGAATTTCCTTGATCACCGCCTTGAGCCGGTCTTCGAACTCGCCGCGATATTTTGCCCCTGCCAGCATTGAGCCCAAGTCCAACGAAATGACACGCTTATTTTTCAGCGCCTCCGGCACGTCGCCTGAGATAATGCGTTGCGCTAGCCCCTCCACGATGGCGGTCTTGCCCACACCGGGCTCGCCAATCAGCACTGGATTGTTCTTGGTGCGGCGAGACAGCACTTGCACAACGCGGCGAATCTCTTCGTCGCGCCCAATCACCGGATCGAGTTTGCCTCGCCGCGCTTGTTCGGTCAGGTCGCGAGCATAGCGTTCCAAAGCCTGATACTTGGCTTCGGGATGAGGGTCGGTGATGCGCTGTGAGCCGCGCACCGCGGTCAACGCCTTCAGAACGGCATCGTGCGTGGCCCCTTGCTGCGCCAGCAACGTCTGCGCCGCATCCCGTTTCAGGCTGGTCATCGCAAGTAGCAGGTGCTCCGTAGAAACGTACTCGTCTTTGAAGTTGGCGGCTTGCTTGAACGCGTCTTCCAGCAACTGGTTCATGGGCTGCGACATAGAGACCTGCGCCGCCCCGCCTGAAACTTTCGGCAACCGCTCAATTTGTTTGTAGGCTTCGCTCAACAACCCTTGCGGCGCTGCCCCCACTTTCTCCAGCACCGGCGGCACAATGCCTTCGCGATCTTCAATCAACGCGGCCAGCAGATGCAGGGGCAGCCACTCCGGATTGCCGTTCTCCGATGCCACCTCATTGGCGCGCTGAATTGCCTCCTGCGCTTTCACCGTCAATTTATCGCCACGAATGGCCATGCTCGCTCTCCCAGTTTAGACAGTCGATTTCTTTTTTATGATGACGCAGCTCCCGCATCGATGCAGTGGGCTGCGTCACTGGCGTCATTTCACTCGGCGGATGAGGAATGGTCGTGGACGATCTTCCATCCCTCGGGAAATTTGCGGCATACCAGGGTAAACAGCCCGTGCGGTGTCTTGCCGTCGCTCATGGTCAGACGAAAGGCGCCGCGCACGAAGGCCACTCCTGGGGCCAGCATTTCGACTTGCAGGTCTGAAAATTCAAGCCGTCCCATTTCCTTGCCTTCGCCCTGATAGTGCTTGCGGTAGCGGTCAAGCGTGGCTTGCCAACCGCGCGAAATACTTCCGCCAGAATAAAACGTGAGGTCGGGAGAGTTCCAGTAGCCCGCCATGAAGCCCTCCAGATCCTTGCGGTTCCAGGCCTCTTGTTGCTGATGCAACACAGCAGTAATTTCCTCGCCGGATGGGGGTGGTGCAGTTGCCCACAGGCTGGTGGTTGCCACCGCTAGAAACAAAAAAATAGCGCGCATCGTCATCGTTCCTCCGAAGCGCACAGTGTCGCACAAGTTGGGGTAGTTGGGGAGGGAAGTGTTAGGCTGGACGCTTCTGCGCCGGCTTGGCCACCTGCCACGGCCGCTTGGCTCGCGCTGGCTGCGGCGTATCGCGGCCCACAACCCGGTCGTAATGGTATGACTCGCTTACCGTGCCCAGCGATTCGTTATACAGGCTGGGCAGGCCGAGGGCCTCTTTCATTTCTTCAGAAAACTGATGCAGCGCTTTCAATTGTTCGGCGGTGGCCGGCACTTCCGTTTTGGCCGTCTTCAAAAACTGCTGATATCCCTTGTTGATCTGACGGGAAATCTCGCCGCCGATCAGGTATCCCGGATGCGCGAAGATCTTCACCCCTTCGCCTTCCTTTTGAAATGCGGCAGAGCAGCTGTATTTTTTCAAAAACACGCGGCCGGGCGTGGCTGGAGGTTCGATTACATCAAACCCATGTTCGCGCAGCCAGCTCAACGCCTCGTCGTACGTTCTTGACTTGGGGTTTGTTGCCATGGTCGATATTAATCCTTTACGCTGCAACTTTAGATGCCAGGACGCTGTTTTGGGAAGCATTACGAAAATTTAGGCAACCAGGACGGACCTGCAAATGAACGAAACTGCAAAGTGATGATGAAGCTGCGAGTGATGATGCACCTGCAACGATGATGACGAGGCTGCGATGATAGAGAGCCTGCTGTTATGACGAGCCTGCGATGATTCAGATCGCTCGCGCCCACCTCGAGCAACTTCGCGCCCATGCCTCGCAAGTCTACCCCAACGAATGTTGTGGGGCGCTGCTTGGCGAACCGGGCCAGCCAGCCGAGCTCAGCCAAGCAGGATCTACTCGCGTCCGCGAAATCGTTGCCTGCGAGAATGCGGCTGCGAAGCCAAGTACGGGTTACAAAATTGCCGACGAAGATCTGGCCCGAATCCAGCGCGAGTCCCGCGCCCGCGGTTTGCAGATTTGCGGGTTTTACCACTCCCACCCCGACCACCCTGCCGACCCCTCCGCAAGCGACCTGAGCGATCCCTGCTGGACCGGGCACTATGTCATCACCAGCGTCTCCGCCGATATAGTCGCCGCCGGTGTAGCCCCCGCCGGTGTAGTCGCCGCCGGTGTAGTCGCCGCCGGTGTAGCCAAGGAGACGAAATCTTATTGGTTGTTTCTGGAAAATGGCACGAGGCGGTTGTTGCCGGAGGAGTTGCAAGTTTTGCCGGAGGAATAAATTTCTATCTCTGCCGTGACGTCGTGGTATCGGTTTGAGCCGAGTGTGCTGATTTGCTAGTGCGCGCTGCATCCCGATGCGCCGCTCGCAAATCGGCTTGCAGCAGGTCGAGCGCTGACGTCGGCACTTCCAGTCCCCACTCTTCCATTTGCGCCTCGGTCCAATGCCCATTCAGCCGGATGGCGGAATCCGTCATGTCTTCCGGGAAGGCCTGACGGTAGTTGCCTTCGCGGATCAGCACGTCGCCTATTTGACGTCCGGTATTCATCTCGTAAACCCGTCGGCTGGAGGTATCGCCGCTGTGGATGTATACCAGCAGCACTTCATCCTCGCCGAAATCCGGACGGAAGAACCAGGCTTGCGCCGCATCTGATTTTGGCCGCGCACGTTTTTTGTGCGCTCCCATTTCGTTGGGGCGATCCGCTGCGGTTTCGGATGCCGGATCGAAGTACAGAATCCTCTGGCAAGACTCGCAGGTCATCACTTGGGTCTGTGATTTAATTTCATTGTAAGTCTGGGGCCGTAGCAGGACGCGGCATCCCATGCACTTCTGGTCCCGAACTTCGGCAAGTCCACTGCCTCTGAATTTGAGCACCCGTTCATAGTGGGCAAACAGATTAGGCTCAACGCCGCCGCGCGACGCGTTGCGCTTCTCCACCCAGTCGGCCAATTGCTTCTCGTCGAGAGCGGTGCGCTCCCGGGCCTCGGCCTTTTCCTTTTCCACCGCCGCGGTTTCCACTTTCAACTCGGCTTCCGCGAGCTTCACATCTTTCTCGCGCGCCTCCACGTTGACCATCAGCTCCAGGATGCGGTCTTCGTTGATGCGGATCTCCTGCTCGGCAAACTGGATCTCCTGCATCAAGGCGCGGTACTGCTCATTGGTCTTGACCGCCAGAGACTGGTCGCGGTATTTGCTGATTTTTCCTTGCTGGTCGAGGATGTTGGTTTCGAATTTCTTGCGCGAAACCTCATCGCCCTTCATGGCCGCGCGGGCCTTCTCCAGGCTCGCCTTGTGGCCGGCCAACTTGGCTTCAATTTCCGCTACACGTTTCGGAAGCGCTGCGATTTCATCACGCAGCTTGCGTATTTCG
>JBBQVN010000154.1:0-8348 GCA_038211475.1 Terriglobales bacterium
TCTTCACCCCGGCCTCGTGCTGCTTCAACATCCCGATGATCTGCTCTTCCGTGTACCGGCTCTTCTTCATCCTGCGCCCTCCCGTTCAGATTACGAGAGAACTCCAGCTTCATGTGGTCGAGTTTTCCGGGGGCAGGTCAACCGCCCTTGCCCTTCTGCTCACCCTGAGCCTCACCAGCGGCGCTTATGCCGGTTCGAAAAAAGACATCGTGGACACCGCCGTTGCCGCCGGCAATTTCAAGACTTTGGCGGCAGCGCTCCAGGCCGCGGGCCTGGTTGAGACCCTCAAGTCGGCCGGTCCCTTCACTGTGTTTGCGCCCACCGATGAGGCCTTTGCCAAGTTGCCCGCCGGTACCGTCGAAAACTTGCTCAAGCCGGAGAACAAAGAGAAGTTAGTTGCCATCCTCACTTACCACGTGGTTGCAGGCGACGTGATGGCTAAGGATGTGGTCAAGCTGAATGAAGCCAAGACGGTCAATGGCAAGAGCGTCAAAATTATGGCGCACGGCGGCAAGGTCATGGTGGACGGCGCCACCGTCGTCAAGGCAGACATTCAGTGTAGCAACGGCGTCATTCACGTAATCGACTCCGTGCTTCTGCCCCAGTAACGCTCGATCCTAATGCGCTTCCCCAAACGGCTGGGCGCTGAATTACCCAGCCGTCTTCTTCTATCGCGACCTGAGTCACATAACCTTTGACTGCCCCATCGCAAAATTCGACAAGTCCGACCACCATCATTTTGCTGCTACAGTGCGCTGCGACTTGGGCACTGGTTGGCGTTATCTGGTTTGTGCAGGCGGTCCACTATCCCTTGTTTCGCCGAGTGGGGTCTGCACAGTTTAGGGATTACCACCATGACCACACTAGCGGGATCCAATGGGTGGTTGGCCCAGCGATGCTTGTCGAAGGCATCACCGCCGCAGCCCTTGTGTTCCGCCGTCCCCCAGCTCTGAGCCAAACCAGCGTTTTGCTGGGAATGTTTCTGCTGGTGGTGATTTGGGTCTCGACCGCTGTTGTCCAAGTGCCGCTCCACAAGCTTCTCGCTCGCGGCTTCGACCTCCGAGCTTATCGACGACTGGTCGTTACCAACTGGCTCCGCACCATTGCCTGGAGCCTCCGCGGTCTGTTGATCATGGCGATGGTAGGGAAGCAGATTTGCTAGAATTACTCCGACTGGAGCGCGAGGCCGGCGGGGCGTGATAGCTGTTGAGCCGCCCGCTGGGCCTTATCAAAGCCTCGCGTACTATGACAAAGAAGCCGCGATCTCACTGGCGACCGTCTATAACAATCTGGAGTTGTTTGTGGAGCATGGCCGCTCCGGGAAGTGAGTCCGCACTCGCCCATGCTGTTGGCGGAAGGCAATCCGGAACCGCATCATCACACGGTATGCACCCGCTGCAAGGCGATGCAGGATGCGGAAGGTGATTTTCATCAACTACAGGAAACTATCGCGGCAAGCGCCGCGTGGCTTCGTTCTGACCCAGTTGCTGGTGGAGGTATTTGATATCTGCAGGCGATGCAGTGCCAAAATCTAGATAACAACTTCATAAAGCGAAAGAGGAATTATGTCCGAAGAAAAGCAAGTACTGGCCGGCGTTCCCGGCCCCGGCAATACGGAGCCGGAAGTATCACCTGAATCCAAGTGCCCGGTAGTGGGTGGCGGTCGCAGGTACACAACAGGCTGGACTCCGTCGAATGCGGACTGGTGGCCGAACCAGCTGAACCTGAAAATGCTTCACCAAAACTCCCCTCTATCCGATCCCATGGGCAGGGGGTTTAATTACGCGGAAGAATTCAAGAACCTCGACTTGAATGCCGTGATTGAGGACCTGCGTGCCTTGATGACAGACTCGCAGGACTGGTGGCCAGCCGACTTTGGCCACTACGGGGGGCTCTTCATTCGTATGGCTTGGCACAGCGCGGGCACGTACCGCATTGCCGACGGACGCGGTGGGGCAGGCTCTGGCCAACAACGTTTTGCGCCCCTGAATAGCTGGCCAGACAACGTGAACCTCGATAAGGCGCGCCGGTTGCTCTGGCCAATCAAGCAGAGATATGGGCGGAAGATCTCTTGGGCCGATCTAATAATTCTCACCGGAAACGTCGCTCTGGAGTCGATGGGTTTTAAGACGTTCGGTTTTGCCGGCGGGCGTGAGGATGTCTGGGAGCCCGAAGAATACATTTACTGGGGGCCTGAGAGCGAGTGGCTGGGGGACAAGCGCTACACCGGCGATCGTCAGCTCGACAATCCGCTCGGCGCAGTACAGATGGGCCTGATTTACGTAAATCCAGAAGGGCCAAATGGAAAGCCGGATCCAATCGCTTCTGCACGGGATATCCGAGAGACATTTGCCCGCATGGCGATGAATGACGAGGAGACCGTTGCGCTCATTGCCGGGGGGCATACTTTCGGCAAAACCCACGGAGCTGCCGATCCCAAGAAGTATGTCGCCCCCGAGCCCGAGGGCTCCCCAATCGAGGAGCAGGGACTCGGATGGAAGAACAGCTTCGGCAATGGAAACGGCGACCAGACAATCACCAGCGGCCTGGAAGTCATTTGGACCACCACCCCTACGAAGTGGAGCGACAATTACTTCCAAAATCTGTTCGGCTACGAATGGGAATTGACCAAGAGCCCGGCCGGTGCCCAACAGTGGACTCCGAAAAACGGCGCAGGCAACGGTACGGTGCCCGATGCACACGATCCATCAAAGCGTCATGCCCCGTCCATGCTGACTACGGACCTCGCCTTGCGGTTGGACCCCGCTTACGAAAAGATTTCACGGCGCTTCCACGAGCATCCGGATCAGTTCGCGGACGCGTTCGCCAAGGCGTGGTACAAGCTGACGCACCGCGATATGGGGCCGATCTCGCGTTACCTTGGCCCGATCGTTCCGAAGGAGTCCTTGCTGTGGCAAGACCCTCTTCCCGCCTTGGATCATCAATTAATCGAGGAGCAGGACATTGATGCTCTCAAGGCGAAGATCCTCACCTCCGGACTGTCAATCTCCCAACTGGTCACGACCGCCTGGGCTTCGGCATCAACCTTTCGCGGCTCCGACAAGCGCGGTGGGGCGAACGGGGCACGCATACGCCTTACACCGCAAAAAGACTGGGATGTGAACCAGCCGATGGCACTGGCGAAGGTCCTCGGGAAACTGGAGGCAGTCCAGAAGGAGTTCAACAGCTCGCAGTCCAACGGCAATAAGGCGAAAAAGGTTTCACTGGCTGACTTAATTGTTCTGGGCGGCAATGCGGCCGTTGAGGAAGCTGCGAAAAGGGCCGGGCACAACGTAAAAGTACCCTTCTCGCCGGGTCGCACCGATGCTTTGCAAGAGCAGACCGATGCGGACGCATTCGCCGTACTGGAGCCGACGGCAGACGGGTTCCGCAACTACCTCCGGATCGGACACAAGAAATCGGCGGAAGAGCTGCTCCTTGATAAGGTGCAGTTGATGACCCTGACCGCCCCCGAGATGACGGTGCTCGTCGGCGGCATGCGCGTTCTGAATGCAAATTACAAGCAGTCCAAAGACGGCGTCTTCACCAACCGGCCAGAGACGCTGACAAATGATTTCTTCGTCAATTTGCTCGGCATCAATACGGATTGGAAGCCTTCCACTACTGCGGAAGGCGTGTATGAGGGGCGTGATCGCGCAACGGGCGAAATCAAGTGGACTAGCACCCGTGTCGACCTCGTCTTCGGTTCAAACTCCCAGCTCCGAGCCATCGCGGAAGTCTATGCATGCGACGACTCGAAGAGTAAGTTTGTGAAGGACTTCGTGGCTGCCTGGAACAAGGTGATGAACCTTGATCGCTACGACCTTGCCTGAGTCCGGCGAAAAGGGTGTTCCTTTCGGTGGGAGTCCTCATGCTCGGCTTCAACGTTTCTTCGGCGGACTGGAAGAGTCTACCGCGCGCCGGCTGCGCGAGTTCGTGGCCGAGCACGCTGGGGGCGCCAAACCTCTGCAGACCGCCCTCCGGCCGAAGGCCGGCACCCGCTACGTCCGCGAGTATCGCGGCAAGTTGCACGAGGTCACCGTTCTTGAATCCGGCTTTGAGTATGAGGGTTCAACCTACCGCAGCCTGACCGAGATCGCCAAAGTCATCACCGGCTCCCAGTGTTCTGGCCCAGCCTTCTTTGGCTTGAAGCGCAGGGCCAGCAGGGTAGCCGCATGAGCCACCGGGTTCGCTGTGCCATCTACACCCGCAAGTCGTCCGAGGAAGGGCTGGAGCAGTCGTTCAACTCGCTCGACGCCCAGCGCGAGGCTTGTGAGGCCTACATCAAGAGCCAGCAGCACGAGGGCTGGCAGCGTATCCCTACCCGGTACGACGACGGCGGCTTCTCCGGTGGCAACATCGAGCGGCCTGCACTCAAGCAGCTCATGGCCGACATCCAGGCTGGCCAAGTAACGTCGTTGTCGTTTACAAGGTCGACCGCCTGACGCGCTCGCTCGCCGACTTCGCCAAGATCATCGAGCAGAAGGGGCCGGGCCGCTACCTGGCTTTTTCCGAGCGGTGTGCCCTCTGTCCAACCCCAGTTGGCGACGCAAACTTCTACGGTCCAATGAATCCCGACCAAACCGACGGTTGACGACACCTACGCGAGCAGAACCAGCCTCAGGGTGGAGCACGTGAGGTTTTGATGAGGCACAGTGGTAGCCTCGGCCGACGGCGTTCCGATCATCGCGTTATTTTTGCGGCGCACGGTAAGGGAAGGGATGAAAAGGCTCCACGCTAACGGTTCCCGAAAATCGGTGATCCCACAGGAAGCTCGCCGGTATCTTCCCTATTTTTGGTCGGTTCAGGATGAGCTAGTACGTGGGTGAATTCCGCGCCGAAATAGAAAATCATCGAGGAGTAATAAACCCAGACGATCACCACAATCAGTGATCCGGCAGCCCCGTACGCTGAGGCGACACCCGCCTTGCTCAGGTACAGGCCGATTAAGGATTTGCCAATGGTGAAGAGGAAAGCAGTGGCGACCGCTCCGAGCCACACATCTTTCCAGGCGATTGTGGTTTCAGGCACATATTTGAAGGTCAGCGCAAACAACCCCGAGATACCGGCAAAGGAAATTACAAAGCCAATCGCACTCAGCACGAATTCCGGCATCGGCAGGATCCCGCCAAAAAATTTGCCCAGCACGGCCAATGCGACGCTGAGCACCAGTGAAACGAGCAGCAGAAACCCGATAGCCAGTACCATGCCAAAAGAAAAGAACCGCTCTTTGATGAGTCCGACGATACCGCTTCTACCTGCAGGGTTTACATCCCAGATTTTATTCAGAGCGGAGCGCAGCTCACCGACCACGCCTGAGGCGCCGAATAGCAGGGTGATCAACCCGATGATGGAGGCGAAAATACTTGAAGCGGGTTTTTGAGCATGTTCAATCATAGACCGCACGGCATTTGCGCCATCCGCGCCGATCATCCCCTGGACCTGGCTGACAATGTGAGCCTGAGCACTGGAGTGTCCGAAGGCAAGCGCCACGACCCCAATGACCAAGATGACTAGAGGCGCGAGTGACAGAATCGTGTAAAAAGCCAGAGCTGCCCCTAGCCGCGGGCCTTCATGGTCGTTCCACTCCGAAAATGTCTGGCGGAGCGTGGACCAGAGATTTGTGAAGATCATATCGTTCCTTTCTTTATTACTCGCGCCGCCGATCGCCCATGAAGCTGGGTGCCCTGATTAGGATGGTTGTTCACTTAAACAACAATCTCACGAATTCGGTGGGAGGGATTGCGACATACTCATCAGCGGCATCGGCTTGCAACTCACCAAAACCGACGTCGGATGTGTCGTGGAAGGCGTTGCGATTATTCTCTAGAATAAGTTCCTACTTTCAAAGGTGACCCCAAATCCGCATGCCTTGCCCAGTATCGTGCACTTCCAAGGTGACTACGGACATTATTGTTCTCCAGCGTACAGGAGGCTTATTCGACCAGAACGAAGTCCTCGCCTTTTATAGCCGCTTCAATCGCCCTAACCAGCGCCTCGCCTGCTTTCGATTTGGAAACGTACGATCGAACGCCAATCTTTTTGGCCGCTTCCACAAAACACTGATCGGCGTGAGACGACAATATGACGACTGCCATCCGTGGCAGCGTGGACTTGATTTCAAGAGCTGCTTCAAATCCGTTTAAGACTGGCATCGTCACATTCAGGACGACGACATCAGGCTGTAATTTCCGAGCCTTATCGATTGCCTCAGCACCGTTTACAGCTTCTTCCGCGCACACTTCAAGATGGGGAACATTCTCTAAGGTGGACCGAACCATTCTCCGGATTATGGGTTGGTCGTCGGCGATGAGAACCCGCAACCTTCGATCACTCGCTTGCACTCCGCACCTCCGGTCTAAAGATCTGTGAAAGCACGGAAAAGGTCCATACAGCGTACAGATTATTTTAACAATTCGTCCACACTACAAGAGCTGGCATCGCCTTGAAGCGAAAGCCGCCACCACCGAACACGGCGCAATTGCCAAGACCAACCAGAATATCGGCCAGCTCACCAGCACGGGGAGCGTAGGGTCGAAGGCGAGTATCATTCCCAATAGACCGCTCAGGGTATTTCCTTCTGTCATCCAGCCCTGGGTGGCTTGGAGGCTGCAAAACATGGTCCGTCGTTCCGATCCGAAAGACAAGCAGAAAATCGTTGTTGCCCGCGACATTGTTGCAGGCGACATCACCATCGATTTGAACGAACGGAAGGCTTCGAGAATTGGTGACCTCCCTCCTGGCATGGAGAAACTGATAGGGAAAGAAACGATCGACCTTGGAAATGCAAGTCTTTTTTACCAGACAAAAGCAGAGATTGTCGCCGAGATGCTACCCGATTTTGTTGAGAAGCGAGCGGATTCAATATACCAATTGAATGGTGCCTTCGCCCCATGGTTCTTGGCGAACCTTCCTGTCTGCGCGCGGGGCTTTGATCTTCAGCCCGCGGACTGTTTGGCCGATTGCCTCTTTCGGATGGGCGAACATTGGGCAAAAATTGACTATGGGGAGCGACCCACCCACTTTCCTCTGCATGAACAGTTGCTTCAAGACACCTGGTCTGGTATCGAAGAGCGTTGGAAACTGTTTTTTCAGTCCGGCGGCGGCCCCGCTGGCGAATATTGGTTACACACGCTGAGGAAAGACGGGAGCTTGGGTCCTTGGAGTGACTCGAATCCTAGGCAGGTTAGAATCGGTTTATTCTTCAATACCGACGTTAACGGACCTCCGAGTGCAGTGGTTCGTATTGAGGGTGAGGCTGCCGTGACTCTCATGAGGCTTTGGATGGAACTCAAGAGATCCGCGGAAGGAGGAATCGATCAGCAAGTACGAGTCATTGCAGAGACTGTTCTGACGTCTGTTCTGCATGACTTGAAGGTCAACCTGAAACTTAAACATCCGAGTAAAGGCAGACCCGCCGCCACCCTTGATTCAGAACTTGTAGCGTACCTTCTCGACCACAAGAAGAAGACTCTTCCGCAAGTGGCGTCGCAACTCAGTCAACTACCGCGTGACCCAATCGAGAGAAAACTCTATTTCGACAGAATAAAGAAGGCGAAAATCAACTTCTACGAGCGACTGCGCAAGAACCTCCGGGCTTTGCTTCCTGTCAAGTAGGAATAAATTATTTCAATACTTTCTCGAGAAATTAAAGATTTAATTTCTTCTTCTTTGTTGTACCTCTCCCCAGGCACTAGCATTCGAGGTAGCGGATCACCCCTTCCCGGTGGAACATCTGGGAATTCGGGGGTCGCTGAACTGCCGACCGCGATATGAACCACGTGTCTAAACTTCGGGCTTTCGAGGGGCGGTTGGATCTCCAGCCGTACTCTGCCTGGTTGCAGCAAGTACCTTGGCAACTTTTTTGCACTTTCACATTCGCGTGGCCGGTATCTGATGCACAGGCCCGGAAGGTGTTCGAGATTTTTATTGATCGCATGGAAAAGCAACTCCGCAGTTCGATAGTGTACCTTCGGGGCGACGAAAAGAGATTTTCGGGGTGTGGTAAACCTGCTGCGCCTCGTCACTTTCATGCTCTGCTGGCGGCACAGGTTCGGCTTGATCGCTTCTGGGTCGGGGACACTTGGATGGCGATGGCTGGACAGCGGAAGAACGGGGCCGGCGCCAATGTCCGCCTTTACGACCCGACTCTCAATGGTCTGGCCTACACGCTGAAGTTGATTAATCAGCCCGAAGGGGATTGGGATCTCAGGAACGTCGATCTTTTCTTGCCTCCAAGCGACCTCAGGGAAACAAATAGCAGGAAGCGGCGCCGGTTGTTCCGGCATAAGCAGCGCCTTGAAAACAAATGAAACTGCTCACGACCAAAACGGTGGCCGCGAAACTGT
>JBBQVN010000155.1:0-8323 GCA_038211475.1 Terriglobales bacterium
CCGGTTGGTGATGAAGCCGAGCAGAACCAGCACCGAGGCGATGTAGAGTCCGCCGGCGGTGTTGCGGATTTTGCGTTGAGATAAGAGAAGCAAGGGCGCCAGGATGGCCAGCGCGATCTCAAGCCAGAAAAAGCGCATCTCGTAGCTGGGTTTGAAGGCGAGGGCGAGGGCGCCGCGATGCAGCAGGTCTTCGAAGCGCAAGACCGCGTAGACCGAGAGCACCACCACCATCACTCGTCCCAACTCCTGCAGAATGGGAAGTTCGAGCTGGCGTCCGAAATGTTTCGCGCTCATGGAGGACTCGAAGATGGTCATGGCCAGGCCGACGGCGATGGCGGAGATGAAGAAAAATACCGGCAACAAGGGGCTGTACCAAAGCGGGTGTAGCTTTTCGGGCATGATCAAGTACAGGGTGCCGAGCGACGACTGATGCAGGGTGGAGAGAATCACCCCCATGATGACGAGCGGAACCAGTATCCCGCGAATAATCTTCAGCGGCTTGTGCAGTCCGAAACGCTCCAGCACGATCGGCGAAAACTCCAGCGAGAGCACGGCGGTGTAGAGCATGACGCAGTACGCCACCTCGAACATGACCGAGTGCGGATTGCGCATGACTAGCGGATGCCAGATGCGGTAAGGACGTCCCAGGTCGAACATTAGCGCAACGCTCACCGGCAGGTATCCCAAAAATGCAGTGAGGATGGTGGGGCGGACAATGGCGTGGAGCCGCTTGATGTTGAGGATATGGACGGCCGCGGTGAGGGTGAAGCCGCCAGCCGCCAGCATGACGCCGCACAGCACGTCGAAGCCAATCCAAAGGCCCCAGGGGAACTGGTCGTTCAGATTGGTGGAACGGCCGAGGCCTTGGGTGAAGCGCAATATGGTCCCGTACAAACCCGCAGCCATGATGAAGAGGAAGACCAGTTTCCAGAACGTGGGTCTGATTTTCATTGGGCGCTTCCTTTCGGGCGCGGCGCGCGAATGGCCGTCAGTTTGCGCTCGGCTTCGGCAACTTCTTCACGGCGATGAGTGATCCACCAGACGCCGCCCAGCAAAATGCCGCCGAGGGGGACAAAATCGGGGATGCGTGACAGCACGCGGTAGGTGAAGATGGGCAGCGGGTCGCGAGTAATGTCGGTGCGGTAACCAAATTCCTCGAAAGGCACGCTGGAGAGAAGCAGCACGGAGGTCCCACCGACTTCGTTCAGGCCGTAGATGTGGTTGACGTACTTGCCGGGATTGTCGTGAAGACGCTGCTGGGCCTCGGCGACCAGGGCATCTCGCTCGCCGAACTTAGTAGCGCCGGTGGGACACGCTTCGGCACACGCGGTGGGTTGTCCCAGGGAGACGCGGTCGGCGCACATAGTGCACTTCTGCACCCGCGGCAGGAGCTTGCTCCACTCGTACTTGGGAACGCCAAATGGGCAGGCGACCATACAGTAGCGGCACCCCATGCACTTGTCTTCGTCGTATACCACGGGGCCGGCGGCGGTCTTTTGCAACGCTCCCACGGGACAGACGGATGCGCAGGCGGGATCAGCGCAATTCATGCACAGGCGGCGCATGAACTTGTCGCCCTTGGCCAGGACTACGGTGAACTTGTGTTCGGATTGCTTGTTTTCGGCGGCAACTTCGTCGTCGAACCGCAAATTGTTTTTTGCGGCACAGGCTTGTTCGCACTGCTTGCAGTTAATGCACAGCGTGGCGTCGTACAGGAGCGCCTGGCTCATGGAAGTACCTTCCTGCCACTTCGCGGCGGGACCGGGCCTCAGGTAGAGTACAAGGGCTGAGGTGGGCGGCGGGGGCCGGAGTGACGTCTGCGGGCTGGGGCATGCGGTGCGCGAGCCCTACAAAGAAATACCCGGGCCTCGCGCTCAGCGCAAGACCTGGGTGGGCTATCCCGAAGGAGAAAGCATAGGAGTCGGGGTGCTCGAACCCAGAGCGACCGCGATTTTTATCAATGAGTGCACGAACACCGGCAACCGGCACTTGCACCCCTCTGCTTTCTGGCCGCGCCTGGATCGAGGGCACCAGGCTGGCGGCACACCATCGGGAACAACCAATCGAAAAGCGCTCGGCGAATTACTCTCGACGAACCATTTCGACGAACTACTTCTGGATGCTGCGAATGTAGGACACGATCATCTTGACCTGGTCCGGGCTAACGCCCTTGGCGCCAAAAGCATGGCTAGCCTTCTTGGCCTTGCCGCCTTCGGAGATGGCAGTAGTCAGGTCGGCATCGGACATTTTCTTGGCTTCGTCCCCGATGAGGCTGGGGATCTTCGCCGCGGGCTTGCCAGCGCCGTCAGCCCCGTGACACATGGCGCATTTGGCTTTGAAGAGACTGCCGCCGTCATCGGCCCAGGAAAGACTTGGAATGAGGATGAAGAGTGCTACCGCCATGGTGAGGACAGCAATCGCGATCTTGGTGGTTTTCATGAGTGCCTTTCTTTGGTTCTGGAATGAATGCTGAGGGAGGGTGATGAGTTTCTCTACAGCGATTGCCTGTAGCAAAACCTATCACGCCCGTCTCGTTTAAAAGAACTCTGTTGTTAAACGCCACATCTTGCCGTGGATAAGACAAGTTTCCGCCTTCGGTCCTATGGATTCTGTGACGGGGGTCACTTTCCGTGGTGATTTGCATCAGGCGGGTAAATAGGCGGGAGGCGGGCCCACGGTCATTCGCAGAGGGCGCAACCCGTTCCGCAACGTCAAGTTTTAGGCAAGAAAAGCTGAGACTGCAATCAAAACCCCTGCCAGGCCCGTTACGATCCCCATCAACCAGAAAGTCCTGCGGCCGGAGAGCAGGGTGATGGAGGTGATGACCAATGCGATTTCGAGAAACACTTCGCCAAGATCGAAGCGGTCGGCGCGGCGGCGCTGCCGGGTGGTTTCCTGTTCCAGTTTGCGGGCCTCGGCTTCGAGTTCTTTTTGCTCGTCGCGGTAGCGTTCGGCTTCGGCGGTGTATTTCTCGCGCAGCGTGGCCAGGCTTTCCGCATTGGCGGTTTGCACGACACCGGTCAGATCGGCGAACAACTCATCAGTGTGACGGCGAATATTCTTGGCCTGATAGTAGGACCACTGGTCGGTGACCTTGTTCTGCAGCAAAAGCTCTTCGGTATGGGTGCGGTGGCCCATCAGGGAGACGGTGGCGACCAGCACGGCCAGCAGCGCCATGGTAAGCGAGACCGGAGCGAGGCTCTTGTCGTGAGCGGCATGCTCGGCATGTTCTTGCAATTCTTGCAGTTCTTCAGAACTCATAGGGTGTTCCGGTGATTCCTAACAGTGTAACGGCCGGCGAGGCATGGAAAAAGGGCGGGACCGTGGTCCGGCCCCGTAGAAGCACTAGCCGTGGGCGACCACGACCGATGTCTGGACCGACGGCCATGCCACAGTTTGGATCAAAAGATACCAGGGAGGCGAAAACTTTCTCCGCCTCCCTGGTTTGGCATTTTCAGCCGCTTACTCTACTCCTGATTAGGAGCGGTGTAGCCCGCTTTACCGATTTGAGTGGCCCAATTGCCGTTAGCATCGGAGTACATGCCAGAGAACCACATGTACGGGTTGAGGCTCGAGTTTAAATCGACCGCGGTCGCCGTGTAATCGCCCCACCGGCCCTGATTGTAATAAGCAGCACCGTTGGCAAGATAGATTCCGGCGCCATTCATCAGACCGTCGCCGTAGCTGACGCGGCGTGACGTGTAAGCTGTGCCGGGGTACGAGGACTGGCTGGTGTAGTTGTAAACCATCACCAAGTTGTTCTCCGGGTCGGGTTGCAGAGTGCCGAAGAATGCTGAACCGTGAGACGCCCAGCCGCCGCACACGAAGCAGTCCTCCTGGCGCAGTGCTGCCGAGGCGATGACTGGACACGCATTGGCATAAGTGCCCACGCAGCGGGCATCGCTGGCACCTAAGACGGGATGAACTTCAAACCAGATGGGACTGTTTTCTCCGGTCTGGAAGTTCGGGTCCTGGGTCTCGAGTGAGCCGAAGATGGAGCCGGCGCTGTACTGCACCGAGCCGGAGATGCGGGTGTCAAGGGTCTCAATGCAGTTGTTGCAGCCAGGTTCATCGCCGCCGGTGGAAAGTTTGTAAGTATGGGTGGTCCCAAGAGTGGTGCCGGTGATTTCCGGACCAGGCCCCCCGCTGATGAATCCGAATGGGTTGGAGATGGCCCACACCACCAATCCATTGCAGCCGGTGGAGCACTGACCGCCGCCGAACTTCAGGTTGTAGCTGTTGACCATGAATTCTGCAGCGGGATTGTGCGAGGCCGCAGTTACGTTCATAGGCTGGATCGTGTCGACCAGCGTGCCGCCAACGTTGAAACCATACTGAGCCCAGTAGGAGTAGCCAGCGCCGGTATACAGGCTGGTCTTGGGCAACAGGAACATATAGTTCTGGATGAAGCTGCCACTAGAGCTGCAATTGCTGAACTGGTTGATGCCAATATAGATGCCTCCTTTGGCAGAGCCAATCCATGGAGTGTGGTCGTTGCCCAGTGTGGGATAGTCGGGGCACTCGCCGGTAGCTCCGATCTGGAAGGTGGCGCCGTAGTTGTACCAGGCTCCGCGCGGGTCATTGGTTTTGCTGACGGCCAGCAGCAGGTAGCCCTGATTCCCCGATGCAGCAAGTGTTTCTTCAAGCATGATCACGACGAAGCGGGCATTGCCCCAATCGTAAAAAGCGCGTGGATCGGTCACGTAGGTGGTAGAAGCAAGGCCGAAAAAGGACTGCGCGGTCTTGGGGTACCCGGACTGAATCACGCCGTTCTTGTCGGTGATGAGAATGGAATCATTGACAGCTTGCAGAACATAGGTGGGGCCCACGGCCAGGGCCATGTCGGAAGGCGTGCTCCCATTTTCGCCTGCGCCGGCGAAACTCTTGAGGGCGCTGACGGAGTCCCCGGCTGTGGTCGAGCTAGCAGGCTCAAAGGTTCCACGTGAAGCGCCCGTAGTGCCGAATGCAGCGGATTGTCTGCGGGCTTCGCGCTGCTGCTCAGTCAAGCCGTCCATTACATCGTGATAGCGCAGAGGTTGACCTGACCCGGGCTGGGCTTGCGGAAGACTGTCTAAAACCACTTCGGATGCAGGGAGAGCGAGTCCCATGTGGCCGGTGCTGGCGGATGCGACGGGGGTGGGGAGAGCGAGCTGGGACCATGCGGTCATGGACATGGTGCAGGTCAACACAACAAACAGGCGAATGAGAGTTTCTTTTTTCATAGTTCCTCCAATGTGAATGCCGCTGACGCGGATATTTTTTTCGCAAGGGCGGGGGGCCCATTCCAAGACAAAGCATTTCGCAGGCCATATGAAAAAATGGCATTAGGCAGGGTCTGGAAAGGCTCGGGAGGTGCATGAAAGCGCTACTTGCACATGCGAAACTCCAATGCTTGCAAGGTAGAGGGGCAAGTTGGGGGCAAACGCAAGACGTCAGCGCCCGCCGGTTTAAAACGATGGGGGACTATCGGAACCGATAGGGGCGGCTATCCAAACCGGTAGAGTAAGTCAGGCGGAGGGATGGTTTTTGCCAGAGGGAGCGAGAGCACGCGAACTAGCGCGAAGTCTCTTCGATTTCCGAGAACCAATCGGGGCGTTTGAGTACTTCGCGGGGCTTGGGGCCATCAGGAGCGCCGACGATGCCGTCGCGTTCCATCAAGTCAATCAGATGGGCGGCTCGGCCATAGCCGACGCGCAAGCGGCGCTGCAGCAGGGAAGTGGAGGCCTTGCCGAATTCCAGCACCAGGCGGACCGCGTCTTCGAACAGGGGATCGTTTTCTTCGCCGCCTAACTCGCCATCGCTGCTTGAGCCGGCTTCGCGTTCTTCGCGCGGGGCTTCGAGGAAGGCCTGCTGATATTGAGCCAAGCCCTGAGCGCGCCAGAATTCCACGACCGCGGCAATTTCTTTTTCGGTGACAAAGGCCGCGTGCAAGCGGTGCACACGCGCGGACCCAGAAGGCAGATAAAGCATATCGCCCTTGCCCAGCAGCGCTTCGGCGCCATTGGCGTCGAGAATGGTGCGCGAATCCACTTTGGTCGCCACGCGGAACGAAATGCGGGCCGGAAAGTTGGCCTTGATCAGCCCGGTGATCACATCCACCGATGGGCGTTGCGTGGCTAGCACCAGGTGAATGCCCACCGCGCGCGCCATTTGCGCCAGCCGCGTAATTGACTCTTCCACGTTGCTGGTGTCGAGCATCATCAAGTCCGCAAGTTCGTCAATGATGATGACGATGTAGGGCAAAGGCTTGGTTTCGTCCGCCTCGCCAAACAGACTCAGAGTGCCGCCGTCATCGAACAGGCGGTTGTACTGGTCGATATTGCGCACGCCTTTTTCTGCCAGGAGCTTCAAGCGCCGCTCCATTTCGCGGACCGCGTTGCGCAGCGCATTCGCCGCCAGTTTTGGCTCGTTGATGATGGGCGTGAGGAGATGGGGAATACCTTCGTAGTTGCCGAGCTCCAAGCGTTTGGGGTCCACCAGGATCAGGCGGACCTGATCGGGCGTTGCCTTGTAGAGAATCGACATAATCATGGCGTTGATCGCCACGCTCTTGCCTGCGCCGGTGGAGCCCGCGATAAGCAAGTGGGGCATACCCGCAAGGTCGGCCACCGCCAGACGCCCGTTAATATCTTTACCGAGCCCGATGGTCAGCTTCGATTTCGAACCAATGAAGTCTGGCGACTCGATATTTTCGCGGAGCCAAATGATCTCGCGCTGGTGGTTCGGGACCTGAATGCCGACGGTGCTTTTGCCCGCCATGCGCTCGATCAGGATGCTCTCGGCCTTGAGCGCCAGACACAGATCATCGGTGAGATTGGTGATGCGGCTGTACTTGATGCCAGCTTCGGGCTTGAATTCGAAAGTGGTGACGACGGGGCCGGGATTGATTTGCGTTACCTGACCATGGACGTCGAACTCGCCATATTTGTCGGTAAGCACCTGGGCCAGCAACTTGAGATCGTCGGCATTGACGGCTTGTTGCTCATCGGGCCGATTCAGCAGGCTGGAAGGCGGCAATTTGTAGATGCCGGCAATTTTGGGCAGCGTGGTCTTGGCCTTCTGGTTCAGGTCTGCACGTTCGGCGACCGCGGGCTCAGGATCGAAGGCGGCATCGCCAGTGCGACGGTGCTCTTCCTCCAACATGCGTTCGATACCGGTGGGGGTCGAAGGTTTGGCGGCTTCCGATTTAGTCGACTCTACAGGCCGTTGCACGAGTTGCGTCTTTACGTCCGGCTTCTGGCTTCGGCGCTGTTCCAGTTCCTTCAATTGCCGGGTCTTCACGCGCTCCTGCTTCCAGTCGTGGTAACGACTGAGCAATGCGCCGATGAAGGCGAAACGGGTGGGCTTCCACAGTTCGATGGTCGAGAACGAGAAGGCTGTGGTCAGGTATACAGCGGCGGCGAGAAAGGCGGCGCAGACAATGTAGGCCCCGGTGAGGTTGAAGTAGTGGATGAGGAAGTCGCCGACGATGCGTCCCAGCAGGCCTTCAATCGGGATGACGTGCTTCCAGAGCAGTTTGCCGGGCATGAGCGCGAGGAGGGCAGGGACGAACACCACCAGCCAGAACGCACCGAGAGACTTGGCCCAGGCGTCTTGCGCTTTACGGGAGCGGAACCAGCGGATTCCCAGTCCCACGCCGAACAGCGCGAAAAGAAACGCGCTCACTCCGAGGCTCTGCAACAAAATGTCAGACGCGTAAGCGCCGGCAATGCCAATCCAGTTGCGGGCTACGCGCGACCCCGTCAGCACTGACGCGCTGTTGAGCGAGGGATCGAGCGGGGAGTAAGAAATGAGCGCGAGGAAGAGGAGGAGCGCGGAGACGCACAACATCAGACCAGCCAGTTCGTTCCACCGGCGGTTGCTGGTTGGCTCAAAAATACGCGATAAGACGTTCATGAGGGCGTATTCGACAGCACTGCCCCAAGGTTGCAGGACGAGGTGCCGCACGACGCCAGAGCCTCATGATTATGCCAAGAAAGAGTCGCAAGGGCAATCGCTGAATTGGGACGGGTACCAAGTTGGGCAGGGTCGAGAGTACCCTATAGCGCCGTGAGTGTACAAGTGAATGCGGAAACATCTGCCCGGGGTCTATGCGAATCTGGCCAAAAAGGCGGGATTGCAAAAACTGCCCGTCCACGAAAGGAAGCAAGCTCGCGGCGCGACCAGGATCTGCCCGCCAACGCGACCGCATGCTAGACTCCGAAAAGGCTTCGTCGTAAATGCGCATCCTGACTCGCTACATCCTGGGAGAAGTAGTATCGCACGCGTTGATTGCCGTGGCGGTGCTGACCTTTGTGTTGTTCACCCGGGACTTGGGGCGTTT
>JBBQVN010000156.1:0-8287 GCA_038211475.1 Terriglobales bacterium
GGTCGGCACGAAGACCGTCGAGGTCTTCAAAGACACCCGCGGCGACACGAAAACCGACGATGACACTTACAACCTCATCATGCGGGATAAGGAGAAGCTGCTCGGGTTTGAGACGCCGCTGAAGTTCATCTTTTCGCACTCCGCGCTGCGCGAGGGATGGGACAATCCCAACGTCTTCCAAATCTGCGCGCTCCGGGAAATGGGGACGGAACGCGAGCGCCGGCAGACCATCGGCCGCGGGCTGCGGCTCTGCCGGAATCAGGCCGGCGATCGCGTGTTCGGCTTTGAAACGAACACACTGACGGTGGTGGCGACGGAGAGTTACGAGCAATTTGCCGAGAACCTGCAGAAGGAAATCGAAGAGGATACGGGCATTCGCTTCGGCATCGTGGCGGATCATCAGTTCGCCGGCATTTCCGTGGTCGGCGCGGATGGCAAGGCGGTGCCGCTCGGTTTCGAGCAATCAAAGGTGCTCTGGGCGCATCTGCGCGAGGCCGGCTACGTGGACAGCAAAGGGAAGGTGCAGGAGACGCTCAAGAAGGCGCTCAAAGACGGCACGCTCACGCTGCCACCGGCGTTCACGGCACAGCTCCCGCAGGTGAAGGAAGTCCTCCGCAAGCTCGCCGGAAAACTGGAAATCAAGAACGCGGATGAGCGGCGGCAGGTGAAGACGAGACAGGCGGTGCTGCAAGGCGAGGAGTTCAAAGCGCTCTGGGATCGCATCAAGGGAAAGACGACTTACCGCGTGCAGTTCGACAACGAGGCGCTGCTCCAGAAATGCACGGCCGCGATCAGTGAAGCGCCGCCAATTACCCGGACGCGGCTGCAATGGCGCAAGGCGGACGTGGCCATCGGCAGGGCCGGGGTGGAAGCGACGGAGACGATTGTCTCCGCGCCGGTCGTGCTGGATGAGAGTGACATCGAGCTGCCGGATTTGCTGACCGATTTGCAGGATAAAACTCAGCTCACCCGCCGGAGCGTGACGCGGATTCTGACCGGCAGTGGGCGCCTCGACGATTTCAAGCGCAACCCGCAGCAATTCATCCAACTCGCCAGCGAAGCGATCAATCGAGCCAAGCGCCTGGCGCTGGTGGACGGCATCAAGTATCAGCGCCTCGGTCCCGAGCACTACTACGCGCAGGAGCTTTTCGAGCAGGAAGAACTCACCGGCTACCTCAAGAACCTGCTGCACGCGTCGAAGTCCGTCCACGAGCACGTCATCTACGACTCCGACACGGAACGCACCTTCGCCGATCAGCTCGAAAAGAACGAAGCGGTGAAGGTTTACGCCAAACTCCCCGGCTGGTTCCGGGTGCCGACGCCGCTCGGCTCCTACAATCCCGATTGGGCCGTGCTAGTGCAAATCGACGGTGCCGAGCGCCTCTACTTCGTCGTGGAAACGAAAAGCAGCCTCTTCAGCGACGACCTCCGCGACAAGGAAAGCGGCAAGATCAAGTGCGGCGAAGCTCACTTCGCCGAGCTGGCGAAGCACCACAGCCCGGCCGCGCAGTTCATCAAGGCGATGCGGGTGGAGGACTTGCTCGCCTCCAAACGATAATGGCGGAGAGGGATTGGTTCCGTTTTATCGGTTTCCGATAAAACGACAATTGACACGACGTCGGATGCCAGTAAGCGTGTCCTAGATGCAGCTCGAACTCTCCATTTTCAACGACCCTGAGTCAAATGGAGAGGTGCAGTGTCCAGGCGTTTTCATTCAGGCCGAACTCAAGAAACGCGAGTGGGGGCAGGTCGCCTTGGCAGAAATCCTTGGCCGCCCCGTGGCGGCGGTGAACGAGGTGATCAAGGGGAAGAGGGCTCTGACGCCGGAAATGGCGGTCGCACTTGGCCGAGCTTTCGGGCAGCCGGCCGAATTGTGGGCTCACCGCGAAGCCGCTTATCGCCTGACGTTGGTGAAGGATGCGCCAGACGACGAAACCGCTCGGAAGGCTCGGCTGTTTGAGGCGGCTCCGATCAAAGATTTGCAGCGGCGCGGGTGGATTGATCCTGATGCACAGACGGCAGATGCCATTGAGGCGGAACTCACGAAATTCCTCGGTGCAAACCCGCTATCCGACACAACGCCGCCGGCCGCCTTGGCGAGGCAGACCCTGCCCGCTGCGGAGTTCTCGAATGCGCAACGTGCCTGGCTGATTCAGGCCACGCGTCTGGCACGCTGCACCAATGCGAGGGCTTATCGGAAAGAAAATTTGGAAGCGGCAATGCCGAGGCTCAGGAAAATGGCCCTCAAACCGGAGAACGCTGCCAAGGTGCCGATTGCACTGGCAGAAGCCGGCGTGCGGTTGGTGGTGATCGAAGACTTGCCGAAAACCAAAATCGACGGCGCGGCCTTCTTCCTAGACGAGGATGCCGGCAAGCCCGTCGTTGCCTTGTCTCTTCGCATCGATCGGATGGAAAGTTTCTGGCACACCTTGGGGCATGAGCTGCGTCACATCCTCAATGCGGACCCTCTTTCTCTCGACTCGGATCTAGTGGGAGAACGCCGAGAAAGGCTCGTCAACGAAATGGAGCGTAGAGCGGATACGGAAGCCGCGCATTGGCTCATTCCTGAGCCAGACATCAAGAGCTTCACCTTGAGGGCAAAGCCTTGGTTCACGAAGGAGGCGATCCAACCTTTTGCAAGCCGCATGGGCGTGCATCCTTCGATCGTGGTCGGGCACCTCCAGCACCTCGAAGTCATCGGATGGGATCGGCACGCCGACATCCGCTCGAAAATCCGAGAACATCTTCTATCTACGGCAACCTGCGACGGATACGGAAAGCGAGCCTACTACATCTGAACTGCCTTTATGAGCACGACCTACAACAAGAACGTCATCGCAAGGCTCGTCGAACCTTTCAGAAGGGCAGTTGGGGACGGTGAATTCTCGCACCAGGAAATGGCGGCATGGGCCATTCAGAACGACCTCTGGAAGCCCAACATGAAGTCGCAGATTGCGTTGCTCTGCAACGAATTGAGTGAGGCGATGCGCTCGGAAAAGCGGGACTACAAAGGGCTGAAGGTCCGCCAATACCATTGCGTGAGGCGCCAGCTCGAGGATGGGGCGGTCCAAACCGTCTGGGCGCACATTGACGTGGCAACGCCAGAGTTCATGGAACAAAGCGTGGCGCGCCGGCGGCAAAGCCTGTCAGCCAAAGCATACCAGCTACACAGCGACATCGTTTATTGGAACGAGTCGAAGAATCCTGGTCGCCCGCTGGAAGCACTGTTCGATTTCAAAGACGACATCGCTGATCGCGATCACGCCCGTGAATCGGGCGAAGATTCCGGCGAGGGCTTCTTTGAAGATCCGGACTGAACTTCTCTTGGGCATGGGAATGAGAGCGTGATCAAAGCCGCAGTTCGCCTACACGCCTACACGCCTGCAAACGCGCCACGCGGATCTAATTAAACGGGGGGAGTCGGCGTAGCGCAAAATGACAGCTCGGGGTATTCGCACTCAACATCGCGAAGCAATCGTTCGCTTTCTCTCAACACTAGGTGAGGAAGACGACGTTGAACTGCTGGCATCGCTGGTCGTTGGCGGCGATTCCGCGCTGCTTCGCAAACTCGCTGCAGCGAGCCTGGGCCGGACGCGACTGCCTAGCGCCATCGGGAAGCTGGAAGAATTAGCCTGTATGCCTACGCTTGCGGCCTGGGTGCGTCAGCAAATGGGCGTGGTCGGCGAACGGCTCGTGCTGGAACTGCAGGGGCTCTCCTGCCTGGGCTTGGAAGAGGTTTCGCCAGCCAAGAAAAACGTCTGTTGCGCCAAGTCATTCGGACATCCTCTCACGGAATTTGAGGACGTGATGGAAGCGCTCGCCTGCTACGTCGCGCGAGCTTCTGAAAAGGTCCGCGCGCAAAAATCCGTCGCCAGCGCGATGCAGGTCTTCCTCATGACCAATCCTCACCGGCCCGACGAACCTCAGCACTGCCCGGCGTGGACGGCCACGCTCATCGAGCCGACCGCTTACACGCCGGGCCTCATCGCCACCGCGCGCGAAATACTCCAACGCATTTTCCTTCCCGGCTACCGCTATCGCAAAGTCGGCATCCTGCTTCTCGAGCTGCGCGACGTTTCGCAGCTCCCGCTCTTCGGCCGCATCGAGCGCGTGGAAGCGAAAGCCCGCCTCCAAGCGGCCGTCGATCAACTCGACGGACGTGTGCGCTGGGGAGCGATGGGCTTCGCCGAAGACTGGGGCCTCCGCGCCAAAAACAGATCAAGCCGCTTCACAACCGCCTGGCGCGAGCTGCCCGTCGCGCACGCCGGCGCGCCGCCGGGGGATGAAAATCGGAGAGGCCGTGACTCGCAACGGGGTGGGTAATCTCCAGACACGCCAAGTCTTGACGTGTGTTGCATCGTTGACAAAATCCACGCTAAATTGATGAACGAAATCCCTGGAGAGCGAATGATGTCCGCGCCGATCGCGTCGGAAAAAATCACGATCGAGCGGAAGATTTTCTTCCTCGATCTGAAGGAGAATCAACGCGGCCGGTTCCTGAAAATCACCGAAGACGTGGGCGGGCGGCGCGATACGATCATGCTGCCCGCAGAGGCGTTCAAAGACTTCACGGAAGCGCTGGAACGGCTGAGAGAATTCGAGAGCAAGCTGTAAGCGGATTGAGCGCGTCGGCACAGGTGCGGTTCGCGGGGAACGCTTCTTGCGCTAAGAGCGCGCTTGATGACGACAACTTCTGCCCCGCCGCTCCTGCCCACAGTCACGGTCAAATCCTCCGCTGTGAAGGCTGGCTGGATTTGCCTCCTGCTCGGCTTTTGCACTTTTTGGATCTTCGGATTCGGATTCGTGTTCTTCTCCGTCACCTTCATCCTCGCGATCGTCGCGATGTGCTCCAACCAGGTGAAGCAAGGCGTCATCCTACTTCTCTCATCGCTTGCCTCAATCGTCCTTTGCGCGGTGATCTTCTTCGCCGTCGTCGTCGGCACGGTCGGAGCTGCCGCCAAAAAGGCATCCGACGATATAAAGCGCCAACAAGCGCTTCATCAAATACCGCCGCTCAGGCGGTAAAGCAGACAACGGCTGTTAGATTAGCTTTTCGACTGCTGGCGACGCCGATTCGACATCAACGCTGCACCCGCGAGCGCTAAGAGAGCAACAGCGGAGGGCTCGGGAACAATGGCGACATTGTATTTGTCGCCAAGGAATGACTCAACCTGCTGGCGCTCGACACCAGACAAGGACCGGTCGTAGATGAGAATTTCGGAAATGTTGCCGCTGAAAAACGAGGTAGAAATGTCAGCCGGTTTTCCGATCTGAGTGGCTAGATGACCGGAAGGGTTGGCATCAGCGCCCGTTTGTGTTAGCGACCTTCTGCCGTTGATCCATTGTGTAAGTGTATCATCGCTTCCCCATACGCCGCTGAGGACCATCGGGTTATTTGAACCGAAACCGGCAGAAATATTTGATGAGCCGGAGGCAGAGTGAGCATAGGCGAGTGGATCACCCTTGCCTGTTTCGGTGCCCCACAGTTCATTACTCGCTGCTCCAGCTCCCGTGGAATATGCGGAGTTAAGGAGAGTCTGCGTGCTCGCCGTATTTCGTGTGTATTGAGTAACAATGATCCAAGTGAAGGTATCCGTGTCGAACGCAGCATTCCCACCAATTTGAAGATATTGGGTCGAGCCATTGAAGTTCAAAGTAGGAAACCCATTGATCCCATTAGCCGTCAACGTCGGTCCGGTGCCGTTGCCGCCCGTATTCGTGGCGTTGTTCGCCCCACCCAAGCCCGTCGCTTGGTCTTCCCATGCGATGACTTGGCTACCGTTGAGCTGCAGCCCTGCATCCGACTCAAAACGCGCAAGTAGGCCGTCCATGACAGGCAATGTCGCCGCAAGCGAGGGCGTCGGAACGACAGTAAGCATCGCGCATGTGATGAGCGTAAAAGATGCTCGCCAGAAATTAAAGCGCATCGCTCTCCTAGAGGTTTGGCTGTCCGTCATGGCTGTTGTTGGGTCTGACGGGAGGCTTGCCATTCCATCCACCATTTAGTCCACCGCGCGATAATCTGCGCCTTCCTCGCGGGGGTATCTTGTGGACTGTATCCGAAGTGACGGTTTGTGATCATCGACAAGGCGTTCGCCGCTCGATAGCGAACTTGATCGTTGGGAGAATTCAGCGAATTGATGCAATGCATAAGTGCCGCCTCCATGCCGATTCGTTGAAGCACCCGCACCGCCGCATCGCGCGCTCCCGGTTCTTTAGCAGGAATGAGATTCGCGACGAATGGTGCCGCCGCAATGCCCACTTGCGCTAATTGATCAACTGCAGCCTCCCTTCCGGCACCATCTTCAGTGGCAAGTCGCTCTGCAAGCTCACGCAACGCCGCGTCGGATGGCACTGCCCTTACAGGTTCCGCGATCAAGCAGACAAGCGCAATGAGGTACAAAACCCTCAACCAACGCCGTACGGGTGCGATGTGAGTTTTCATGTCAATGCTGTGTTACTTTCCCGTCTAGCACCTTCAACAATTTTCGGACATACCAACTCGGCTGAGTCGCGGGGCCGCTAGTCCCCACTGGACGGTCGGCACCGTAATTCGGCTTCGTCAGCGTGAAAGAACTGGTGTCGAGTTCCGTAGAACTGTTGAAATAAGTCTTCATGGTTATCGAGATCGCGGTTTCCGGGTCGGGGTCTTGGGACTCCGGGTCTTCGATATAGTGATCCCGGTAATAATTCGCCCACACTTGGTAGTCTCCATCAACGACTGTTTTCAATGTGATGTTTTCTGGACCCGTATTGCCAATGTTGTCGATGTCGAGTTCCCCTAAGTTGGAGGATTTGCTCCCATACCAAATAATGGTCCCATCCGGGTCAGTAAGGTATAGGTCTATATCCGACTTCGGATTCCACTTGATGTTGAAACGAAGAAGCTTGAATTCGTGAGCCGCGACCGCGATGCCGGCGTCCACACTGTCCGCAGCGCCCCCATTTCCATCTGTGCCAATTGTCCCCTTATAAACTAACATAAAGCCTGCCACTGTGCCACTCGGAGCTTGGAAGGTTGCTTGAACAGAGGCGTCAGCCCCTAAGGTGCTCCCGGCATTCCATGGATCGACCAAGTTTAATGCGACAGCGCTTCTGTTTCCGTTTTGGTCGTCGGAATACAGAGTAAACGCGCCGCCCTTAAATGTTTGCGTAGAGTCATTGGTAATCCCAAGGTGATAACGGCTTTCTTCTTCGTTCCATGTTATTCGGAGTTTCAGTTTGCCTCTGAAGAAATAGTCTATCGCTCCTCCACTGTAAGCTACGGCCTTCGGAATAAGGAGCGAGTGATATTCCGCCAGCACGTTGTCGTCTGCGATACTCACACCTAGCGCATCAACCTTCCCAAGAGTTCTCATCGTCTTAAATCCAAGAAACGAAAGCGCTGCATGGTTCGTGACAGCGATTCCATCTGCGACCTTGGAAATCATGATTCTATTCGCGGATGTTCCATCGCGAAGCAATACTTGCTGCACCCCCGCAGTGGGATTGGTTTTTAGCGTGCTGAAATTGGTGCTAGAATATAAAGAAGGGAATGGATAGTTGGAAAAAAGCAGTTCGCCATAGAGTCGGTCCTCGGAAAGAAAATTTCCGTGACTGTATTCAGAAAGGCCGAGGGTCTGTTGGCCGTTGTCGTTATCAAGAGGTGCCGCACTTGCTCCCGTGTAGAATCCCCGATCCCAAAAGTCCTGAAGTTTTGTAAAGCCTGCGCCCTCCCAGTCGAGTGGAGCAACAATTGCGGAGCCCGGAAAGTTCAGTGTGTCGTAATGCGCCTTTCCGTAGTTCTCGATATATCGCTTTTTGTAATGGTTATCGTTGCGCGTGTGACTCGGCTGGGACAAATCTTGAAGTAAGTGAATTACTTGGCCGACCGATTCGAATGTGTGTGCAAAGTTTTTCTCTCGTTCCGTCTTTGATGCGACGGTCAATGCTGAATATTGGTAGTCCCTGGCGTTTTGCCATGTGTCTTTGTTCTGCGCAGCCGTTCCGCCAACGTTTCTTGTTGAGGCCCAAGTGAACGAGTCGAGGGGGGTGCCTTGAAATCCGAACAAGTAAAAAGGACCTTCCGTGTTATCACTAAGGCCCTGGTTGGTCATCGGATTATAGAAATGGTTTAGAAAGCGGGGGGTATCGTCAGCACGGATGGCTCCTTCCGAAATCCAAACATAAGCGTTTCCTTGGGTCAGGTGCCGCGAAAAGTATCCCAGATATGCAGGAAATTTCGGAGAGTTCTCGTATTCTCCCTTCCCTGGCCCAAAGGTATCCTCAAGGAACTGTTTCAGCTCCA
>JBBQVN010000157.1:0-8264 GCA_038211475.1 Terriglobales bacterium
GAGACAGTTCGGCTCATGCCGTCCGCCGATACTTTAATGGTCCCGGTTGCCATCGTCTTGCCGTCCTTTTTGATGGTCATCATAAGAGTATGATCGTCGACCCGCTGGTACGCGCGCATGTCGGATGTCGGGTCGCCCGTCACTGCGTAATCTTTGCCATCGAACTTTCCGGTCCATTCGTTGTGCGTGGCTTTGCCGCTGGCGTCCGTGCCGTCCACCGTGACCTTGACGCTGTCGCCTGCAGCCTCATAGACGACGGTTCCGTTTTTTGGAGCGTCGGCACTCATCTTGGACTTGGCTTCGTTCAATTTCCAAGTGCCCATATTTGCGTCAGCGGCGAAACATACCAAGGCGACCGAGAACAATGCTGCCAACGTCAACACTACTGTCCTTATCTTCATGTGAGCTCCTTCGCTTATGCGGATTAGTTTCTTGGATCCCAAAAACCGACCCAGTATACGCCTACTCAAGCCTTCCCGCGCGGAGCAAAAACAGGGTCGCAATTGACCTGCAGTTCAACCAAATTGACATTTGCCACAGCGCCGCTGAGTAAGCGATGAAAGCAGTGGTTCCCGCAAAACGGAAGACATGCGGATACGGCGCGCCCACCGGCAGCGCGCGCCCCGCGACGTACGCGCTCAAAATACCGACGACACATACATACACGAACCAGGAAACCATGTTCTTTGCCATGGAAAATCCGCCGCTCGCCATGACGGTCATCATCAGGATCGGGCCACGTTTCAACTTTTCGGCAAACTCCGGGGATCGCATCGCCTCGCGGGAGGCGGGGCGGGGCATCAGGTAGTCGCCGGGAGGGAGTGCCGCTGAACGGAGCGCGTCCAGTACTTGATCTTCGTTCGCCAGCCTGGGGTAGTCGTTTTTGTGCCAGAGCGGCGCCATGTGGATGACGGAACTCACCACAAAAACAATGACCGACGACAACAGAATGGGCAGCCAGAGCGCAGACAGTTCTGTCATGACAACTCCTGTGTGAAATGGACCTGCAACGACGGTACAAATCTTCCAGCGGTGCTGTTCACAACAAGGGACATCTGGCCGGGCCATCGCGCTCCCGGAGTTGGTGGCCCCGGAGGGAGTCGAACCCCCAACCCTCAGATCCGAAGTCTGATGCTCTATCCAATTGAGCTACGGAGCCAGTCCTGGAAAACGCGGAGCCTGAGCAGAAATGGTGCGCCCTGAGAGATTCGAACTCCCGGCCTTCTGGTTCGTAGGTAGAATCCGCTACCCACACCATACCGCATGAGCCAACTAACCTCAACGAAATAATGAGGAAGAGACGTGTCTTGTTGGCTGGGTTTGCTCCCTGTTGGCGGAGGTTCACGGACAAAAAGCGGACAGTGTGAAGCCAGGACAGTCCCCCGTCAAGGCCCTAAGGGGGATAGGTGCAGGGAGGGTGACCGGAGCCCACTTAAGCCCACCGCCCCCGACCCCGCCGCCGAAATAGTTTTACAGTTCCCCGGTCTCTCTCTACACCAAAATTCGAAAATAGGCTGGTTTTGTTAATGTCGGTTTCTCCCTTTTTCTTGAGACTCATTACGCGTCACAGTCGGACATGTTTCAGCTTTGCCATCCGAGCCCGTCGCGCCCCGGAAAACTGCAAGGCGTCTCACTCTGGATACCTAAAGCAAGGTGGGAGGGCAAAATTACCGGAGGCCAAATAGGCGATTGCTGACGCTCTCCGGGCGAGGCGCTGCCGGGTGCACCTTCCCTCTAATCCCGTCGCTACGTCCCCTAGCGTGCCCCAGACCTAAGCCAATCAACCCGAGGCGGGGCAGGGGGGTACCCCCGAATCAATCTGGGCACTGCTGGCGATGGCTGCGTTCTTCGTTGCCGTCCGCGCCTCCGCCCAGGAGACCCTGCCAACGGGAGCCAAATGAATGGCGATGCCACTTTTGCCTTTTTCATTTGCCGATTGAGACCACCATTGCTCCCACCGAATCGCAAAAGTGAAACCCTCGAGACCTCCCCGGTCCATTGACACACCGATTGCTTGCGCTGATAACCTTACTTCGTGGCAACATCGGCGAACCGCCAGGCGTCTGCACTTCAGGGAAAGCGGCTGGAGTATTTCACCGTCGCATGGAATAGTCTGGAGGGCTTGGTTGCGGTAATCGCCGGAGCAATGGCGGGAAGCATTTCTCTGATCAGTTTTGGAATTGACAGTTTCATCGAGGTCACGTCGGGGATCGTGCTGCTGTGGAGAATGGCGGTCGATGCCGACGCGGAGAAGAGAGAGAGTAACGAAAGATTGAGCCTGCGAATTGTGGGCGTGTGCTTTCTCGCTCTTGCCGCCTACGTTTCGTATAAAGCTCTTTCCGATCTGGTCGAACGAAGAGCTCCGGGACACAGTATCCCCGGAATTGTCCTCGCATGCGCATCGCTCGTGGTGATGCCCCTTCTCGCCCGGGCCAAGAAGAAGGTGGCCCATGAGCTTGGCAGCCTGGCGATGGAGGCAGATGCCAGGCAGGCGGATTTTTGTGTTTACCTGTCAGCCATATTGCTGACTGGGCTGCTTCTTAGCCTCGTCCTGGGGTGGTGGTGGGCAGATCCGGTCTGCGCGCTCATCATGGTTCCGATTATTACCAACGAAGGACTTCAAGCCCTTAGGAACAAGGTTTGCTGTGATTAAGAGCCCATTCAGCAACGGTATTCTGCCGCAATCGTGAATGATAACGTCCTTTATCATTCACGATTCCGATGGGGCGAAAAGCGCACCAGAAAGGGAAGTGGGATTTTTCCTAAACGGGATCGTTGTCTTCACCTTCAGCAGCCCGTTCCCCGCGGCTAAATCAACCAAGCGAGTAAGCGCCCTTGATCCTGACAAACTTCGCAGAGAAGCAAAACCTCAATTCTAGACGCAACGCCCTCGAAGGATGCGGGCAATGCAGCACGGTTCTAAACAGGGGTTTCGGCCCGTAGTTTCGCGCCGCTAACTGAAGGGTGGTGCTTCCCATCACCCCCTTCTCTTATCCATTGGTAAAGGGCTGGGACTTCACACCGAGGGTGCAACTTCCACCGAAAAGGGCAAGAAACCATGAGACCAGAATGCCAGAAGCCAACGTCAAAAGCCTACCTGCTGCGGCCTTCGCGCTCGCCAGGGGCGCCCGCCTTCTCCGCTGCGAGATTAGTCAACCGGGCCCCGTAGATTTCATCTTTGAAGATCCGCGATCAGGGATCGCCGCAACTGCAAGAGCCATGCTGCGGGAGTCCGAATTGGCGAGATTTGCAGAAACGCACGGTTAACCGGTGTGATGTTCATCATTGACTCGCAATCTGGCAAAGCCCTAATAGGCAAATAGTGAATTTAGGGTGTCGTCTCCACAGGGTGAACGACGAAGTCCGGGTTCGCTCCCGTGAAATAACGCTTCCGCATCCAGAATGCGACATTGACAAGACCGATCAGTGCTGGAACCTCCACCAGCGGCCCGATAACACCGACGAAAGCCTCGCCAGAGTTCAAGCCGAAGACGGCGACGGCAACAGCGATGGCCAACTCAAAGTTATTGCCGGCTGCTGTGAAGGAAAGCGTCGCGGTCTGAGCGTAATTTGCACCGAGCCTGCGTCCCATCCAGAAACTCACTAGGAACATGACGAGGAAGTAGATGACCAACGGCACCGCGATTTTCACTACATCGAACGGCAGTTTGACGATGAGATCGCCTTTGAGGCTGAACATGACAAGGATGGTGAAGAGAAGAGCCACGAGTGTAAAGGGACTGATACGCGGAACGAACTTTGTCCGATACCACTCTTCACCCTTTACCCGCACTAGAACAAAGCGCGTCAACGTTCCGGCGACAAACGGTATGCCGAGATAGATCAATACGCTATGGGCAATCTGTCCGATGCTGATGTGGACAACGGCCCCCTGAAAGCCGAACCACTTCGGCATGATTGTGATAAAAACCCAGGCGTAGAGGCTGTAGAAGATCACCTGAAAGACGCTGTTGATAGCAACAAGACCGGCCACGTAGTCCGTGTCGCCTCCAGCAAGCTCATTCCAGACAAGCACCATCGCGATGCAGCGAGCTATGCCGATCAAGATCAAGCCGCGCATATAGGCCGGCTCCCCATGCAAGAACAGCAATGCCAGACCGAACATGAGCAGCGGGCCGATGATCCAGTTCTGAACGAGGGATAGACCAAGGACACGCTTGTTGCGGAAAACCTCGCCCAGTTTCTCGTACCGTACCTTTGCCAGCGGCGGGTACATCATGATGATGAGTCCGATGGCGATAGGGATGTTGGTTGTTCCCGACTGGAAGCTGTTCACAAAGCCCGAGGAGCCGGGCACGAAGTGGCCGATGGCCACCCCAACAGCCATTGCAAAGAAGATCCAGAGTGTAAGGAAGCGGTCGAGAAAGGAAAGCTTCTTGCGTGGCGTAGGGGCGCAGACCCGACCTTGCGTGCACGGAGCGATGGACATGACTACCTCGATTGAGTTTCAGCAGGTGCCGGGGGGCATGCGGGAGGAGGGGCGCCTTCCAAGGCCGCGAACTTTGCGGGGCTGCGGCAAGCCTCGAAGAGTCGTGAACGATCAATCTGCATGGCTTTCTCTTCGAGCATCCAGTTGAGTGTCTGCTGAAGCACTTGGGCAGCCCCGATATTGCGTGGCATCGTGACGCGGTAGTGCATCCACTTTCCTTCTCTTCGCGCTGCGACGATCCCCGCTCTCCGCAGATACGCAAGATGCCGCGAAATCTTGGGCTGAGGTTGGTCCAGAATCTCCACAAAGTAGCAAACGCAGATTTCCTGACTGCCCATAAGATTCAGGAGTCGCAGCCGGGTCGTATCTCCGAGCGCCTCGAAGAACCGCTGCATGTCGAATGGTTTTTGCCTGGCTGCCATGACCGGATTATATCTGGTTTGACGTATGTGTCGACAGTCAATTATATTTGCCCTGACGCATATATGGAGGAAGCGCAATGATAGACCAGCTTCTTGATTCAGTCCGCTCGAAATATGGCGCTGTTGCCGAAAGCACACTCTCAAATGACCATGCTGGAGTGAAGGCCAGCGCTCTCCACGATGATCTTGCCGACCTGCTCTCGAAGTACGACGTGAACGCAGCAGCCGCCAGCGTCAAGGTGTACGCCATCAAGCCAGGACCGAGCGCCCAATGAAGACCTACATCTTCGCCTGCATCCACAACGCTGGACGTTCCCAAATGTCGGCAGCCTTCTTCAACCATCTTGCCGACCCAATGAAG
Source organism: Terriglobales bacterium (assembly GCA_038211475.1). Taxonomy (GTDB): domain Bacteria; phylum Acidobacteriota; class Terriglobia; order Terriglobales; family Acidobacteriaceae; genus JANYBT01. The sequence goes on from JBBQVN010000157.1 coordinate 5,234, forward strand.
GCCCGTGCCATCTCCGCAGGCACAAGCCCCGGAGAGCGGGTGCATCCGGTTGTCGTAGACGCGATGCAGGAAGTCGGCATAGACCTTAGTCAGGCCAAGCCGCAGAAGCTAACGGCCGATCTAGCACAGGGCGCGGAGCTGCTCGTCACCATGGGTTGCGGTGATGAGTGTCCTTACGTCCCCGGTTTGCGTCGCGCAGATTGGCTGTTGACTGATGCAAACGGGTTGCCGATAGACGAAGTACGAGCGATCCGCGACGGCATTTGTCAGCGAATCAAACATCTGATCGTAGAGGAAGATTTGAGCTTAACTACCGGAGCTCCTTGAGATGTTGCTTCTTTAGGGTGGATGGCTCAATGTGGTTGCTTTGGCGGGAGCTGGCCAGACGAATCCATCCAGTGGACGCCCAGCGCTGACCCAACGGGCTTCGAGAATAATTTCGGACCCACCGCGCAGATTGTCGGCTGCGCAAAAGCTGTTTCGGGTCGCGTTGCGAATTGCCTTGGTGTCAATGAGGAAGAGATGTGTCTTGTTGGCTGGGTTTGCTCCCTGTTGCCGGAGGTTCACGGACAAAAAGCGGACAGACTGAAGCCAGGACAGCCCCCGTCAAGGCCCCAGCGGTTCCCCCTGCTTGCAGGGATGAAGGGCTCTGAAGCAACGATCAGAACCGATCTCTCGTTGCACGGGGCGATCGTGAGACAAAGGGGAAAACTAAGCGACTCAATACGCGTTCAGGGGCACCCGTCCAAACCATGTACCTTCGAAGCCGGAGCGATTATCTCCCCAAACCGCATAAAGGTATTGGCTATCCATGTCGAGGGATGAAAGATCGTCACCGAACAAAAAGTTGCCGCGTTCTGGATTGTAGGTCGGAGATACCGCATGACTGATTCGAACGGTCTTGAACGTCTGACCTCCATCGCGCGAAACTGCAGACCAGACGTCGAAAGTCCGGTCTGGATACATCTGCTTCCAGATCAGGCCAATGTCGCCCTTGGGGGAATACTTCATGGCTTGGTGACTGAAGCTTGCGTTGGCAGGCAACTCGGCGGCGATGACCGGCGGGCGCCACGTGGTGCCGCCATCGTCAGTCACTGAAATCATCGTTCGCTTGCCCTCTGTCCGCGCCACGGCATACCGTCCCTCTTTGGTCGGGTCTGCGGAGACCATGGTCCCACCAAACCCAGCCATGGGGCTCCGCGCAGCTGCAGACGCGCTGTTCGGATCTTTTGGAAGCGGGGGGATAATTTTGTAGTCGAATGTCTTTCCATCATCCTGGCTGATACCAAGCACCGTGCATGGACAGATCGCATTCACGGAAGCGGGCACGCTGCGGGTGGTATAGATGACCGCCAGATGTCCAAATGCCGCACTGAATATACCCATACCGAACGCCCCGCCTGGATAGTCGCTTTGGTCCGTTGGGTAGATTACGCCCCACTTCTTTCCCCCATCGTGGGAGGCCCGTAGAAAAGTATGAAAGCCACGAGCGCCGCCAGGCAAATTTGCGGCGGACCTGCCGTTGGGCGCGTTGGGCTGATGGCTCGCGGTAGCGTAGGCGCCGCCGCCGCTTCCGGAAACGTAGATTGTCCCTGTGGCGGCGTCGGCCACGAAAACTGGCCTGTCTACCGGCGAGACCTGCGTGAAGTCGGGCTTGATGCTGGGGGAATACAGCGCGGGCGACTGAAGGGGATGCACCCAGGTCGGGCTGGTCCAGGTCTGCCCCCTGTCCTCGGACCGAGCTATCGCGGTACCGCCGTGGGCGAGTTGAGCTTCTCCTCCGGGAGTGCTCCCATTTGCATCAAAATCGGCGGATCCTCGATTGAGGTATGCAAGGCATCCGTAGTAAAGCGCGCCGTCCGGCCCCGATCCCGCAAACGAGTCGCTGCATCGGTTCTTTTCCAGGACCTTGCGGAAGTTATCCTCGCTGAAGCTCCATGTCTTGCCGCCGTCCCGGGTCACGGCAATGTCAGTTCTTGATCCGTCCGGCGTCGACAGTTCCTTGACTCTCATCTCCCGGCTTGCCGGCGTCGGAGGGGTTCCAAAACCCCCATGTGGGAGTGGAGCTTCGCCGGCAGGCAAACGATTAAGGGTTGCCATTCCCACAACGATAATGTTGTTTGAGTCCTTGGGATTGACAAAGACCCACGGCTCTCCCGCACCGCGGTTTGGGCTGCCCAGCAACAGATATTCGTCGGACGGAGATTCCTTGGCTGCTTGGGCCTGCAAAAGAGCAGTCGAGAGAACCGTTGCGGCTGCGAGCAACGCTGCCTTGAGGGATCTGCGTTTTAACATATTTCTCCTTGAAGGCGTGAAGTCAGCGGTGGGAAGATCTCCGCACGTAGCTCGCGTCACCGCGTAGACGACAACTGGCCCTGCCGACTGCGGCAAGTTCAGACGTGAAAATGTCCGAGGCTAAAGCTCTTGCCCTTCATCGGCCAGACCCGCAGCGATTCCAGGCGCGGTGGTACTCCCGGGGTCGCTTTTATTGTAGATGCCCCCGTCAAGTCCACCACCCCGACCGATTCCCAGCCACAGACGGCAACAAATTTGGATGGGAAGTTCGAGGTCCGCTTGGCACGAGGTCGTACTCGTTCGTCGCGAAACGAAAGAAGAGTGGTGGCGTTCAAAAGGATTCAACAGAAAAGCATCACACTTTCATTCAAGTCTGGGCCCAGTTCCTTGATGTGAAGGGGTGACATGGCAACGACGCTGGCAGAGTCGGAGCAAGTCTGCGCGGGTGAGATCATTGAATAATTCCTCCAACTTTAGGCCGTTTCGCAAAGGCAACGCGTTGCACACCCAGGTCTTCGCTAACCCTTTGCCGTTCCGCGTCTAGGCACAGAATTTGGACAAAACATGGACAACTTGAGAACAATGCGAAAGGGGCAGTATGCAAGTGCTTGAAAGATGGTGCGCCCTGAGAGATTCGAACTCCCGGCCTTCTGGTTCGTAGCCAGACGCTCTATCCAGCTGAGCTAAGGGCGCAATCGAATGGTGAGAAAATTATAGCGGAAACTTTCGATTTGAC
>JBBQVN010000158.1:0-8239 GCA_038211475.1 Terriglobales bacterium
TGCTGCGGAGCAACAATAGAGCACCTCCGCCGCTCCAGGATTAGCTGTAGCGGGAGGGGTCAGAGCTAGTCCTGAAAATCTTGGACGACCAAGTGTCAAAATGCAAATTCGCAATTAATTCCATACCGGGCGGTATAAGGATTCTGGCCAATACTCTCCTCGAAGAATTCGACTCATTTTCCAACTACGGTCCCGGTCTGATGCGAGGCACCCCCTGCAGGGATTGGGGCACCCGGCCCTTATACCCGCAGCCAAATTTCATTCCACCCTGGGAGACCATTTGGAGCAGGGGCGGACGGTGCGAGATTTCGCGTTTGGGATACTCCCGAAGCGCGGAAGCATATCACCTGGGCCTAGTGTGGTTGCGCCGGATACTGGTGGATCAGGAGGGGTGAAGCACGGAGCCTGGATTTGGGTTTGACGCTTGAATTTTGACGATTGAAGACGGGGGGGTTGGGTTTAAAAACGGAATTTGCCGCATGAGCACGCAGGCTTGAGTTTGACACTGAATTTACCGGACTTCTACAATCGTCCGATTACGATAGATTACAATCGTTGGATGGGATGTGCCCACCCGCTTCCCTGTGATGGTTGGGCGTGCTGCTTGCGATGACCTCCCATCCGCGGCACGTGGCTGCAAACGAAAAGCGGTTCCGGCTTTTTTTCTACACAATGGCGGCGTAGCTCAGGCGGCTAGAGCGACGGTCTCATAATCCGTAGGTCGTAGGTTCGAGTCCTACCGCCGCCACCAGCATTTTCCCGCAACCCCAATTCCAAATCCTCCCACATCCCTGCGCCGACTGGATCATTCACGCCGCCGGCTCGGCCCCTACAGCGGAAACGAATCTGCGGTGGCGCGATTTCGATTTCTTGGCTATGCTCAATTCTTAAGCGACTCTGTCCGCGAGAGTCTGGAGAATGTAATGACCAGTGAACGCAAGCAACCACGTGTACGACCGATGCGAGTGTTTGTAGGGCCCGGCAGCCCGGCGGAAGCCGATTTCCGCGCCCAAGTCCTCATGCCTCAGCCCGCGGTCATCGCCCCGGGAATCCCTCCTTCGCCTGCGCACGACCTGCAGTTTCACGGTGGGCACATCATCGGCGACCTGGTGTACACCAACTTCTACGTTGGCGGGGCGGCGGCCTGGCAAGCCAGCGATATCCAGAACATCGACCAGGCATTGGCAGCCGCCATGGCGGACCCCAACCTCAACAACGTGATGGTGCAGTACTTCCAATCGGGCGCCATCAGCACTACGTTCAAACCTTCTCAAGTGCTGGCTGGGCCTCCGCCGAGCGTGGTCTCGCAGGGAGATGTGGAGAACCTGGCGCTCAGCCTGTTGCAGATGGGCACACTCAAGGGCTACGACTTTACCGCGACGGTCTTCAACTTTATGTTGCCCAGCGGCACCATCCTGAACACAGACCCCGCGCCGACGATGGTTGCTATTCCCGCCATCCTTGAGCAGGGCCAGGGGCAACCGGGGCCAGGGCAGCAGTCCGATCCCCACCAAGTGTCGCGTGGGGTGGAGCAAACTTCGGACTCGACGCAAGGGCTGGGCGGATATCACGGCTCGGTGCACGCGACCACCACCGGCGGCAGCCAGACGATCTACTACGCGGTGGGAGTGTATTCGGAGCAGCTCCCGAACGGAGTGACCAATGGCATCCCGGTATTTGCGCAACCGTGGAAGAGCGTGGTCGCGACTTTCTATCACGAGATGAACGAAGCCCGCACCGATCCGGATGTGGAAGACGCGATCCGCGCTGGCAACGATCCGAACGCAGTCAAATTCCTGGGCTGGACTTCGCCGCAGGGGGAAGAATGCGGAGACTATCCGGTGTTTGAAGCCAATCCACTAAGCCAGGTGTTCCAGGAAGTGCCACTGACCGACGGCAGCGGGACAGTGCCGGTGCAGTTTCAATATTCCGACGCGGTACATGGCCCGGAAGGCCCGACCGCGACGCCGGATCCCTACGCTGGCTAGACCGAGTCGCCGGAAGAGCGGCTAGTATTTGCGCAACACGCCGATGACTCGTCCCTGCAGTTGCACCGAAGCGGCGGGGACGATGATGGGCTTCATGGCTGCGTTCGAGGGCTGCAGGCGGATGGTTGCGCCTTCGTGAAAGAAGCGCTTCAGGGTTGCGTCGCTGCCGTCCACCAGAGCGACCACGATTTCCCCGTTGTGCGCGGTCTTGGTTTTTTCGACCAACACGTAATCGCCGTCGAGGATGTGCTCGTCTTGCATGGAATCGCCGCGCACCTCAAGCACAAAAACTTCTTTGGAGCGTACGAAGTCGGCGAGCGAAATGGTTTCGGGATTCTGCATGGCCTCAATAGGCTGGCCGGCGGCGATGCGCCCCATCAGCGGCAATACCAGACCGGTGTTCACGTCCATGGAGTGTTTGAGCTTGCCCTTGAAAGGAAGCAAGTCAATGGATCGGCTTCGGTTGTAGCCGCGGGTGAGCAGGCCTTTGGCTTCCATGTTGGAGATGTGCTTGTGGACGGTGGCCAGCGAATTCAGGCTCATCCCTTCGCGAATTTCCTCAAAGGAGGGCGAGTAATTGTTCTCCGCCACAAAGCGCGAGATGAAATCGTAGATCTCGTACTGCCGCCGGGTAATGGCCATAGTGGAATTGTTGGCGAAGAAAGGGCGAATGTCAAGTGCATTGTTGGTTCGAGATTGTCTTAGGTAACGCACTCCGACTTCAGCCGGAGCGCCTGCACCGCGCTTGATTTTCGAGGTCGGCCACTACGCATTTTTCAAATCGAGCAAGTGCGCGGACTGGGCTCGGTTTGCCCGTTAACCCAAATCTCCTTTATAATCATGGTTTGCCGCAACGATTATCCACAGGATTAGGAGCACGTACCTTCCATGCCCAAGCGCACCTTTCAACCCAACCAGCGTCACCGTTCGAAGACGCACGGATTTCGCACCCGGATGAAGACCAAGGCCGGGCAGGCAGTGCTGTCGCGCCGCCGCGCCAAAGGCCGTAAGAACATCGCGGTCAAAGCTGGCTTCCGCGACTAGTTTCGTTTTTCTCTCCTCTATTTTTGAGCCCGGCGTGGGTACCTTGCGCCGGAAATGTTGCAACGGTGAGTAATATGGCTCCGACAGCGGGCCCGGATCCGAAGATGGCCGCCGGAGAACCTGCTCGTCCCACCCGCTTGTTGAAGCACGCCGATTTCGAGCGGGTTTACAAGCAGGGAAAGCGCCAGTTCTCGCAGCACATGACGGTTTTTTACCTGGCCCGGGAGCAGGGCGGGGCGCGGGTTGGTTTCACGGTCAGCAAGTTGCTTGGCGGGGCGGTCGATCGCAACCGCATGAAGCGCCGCCTGCGTGAGGCAGTCCGTTTACAGCCGCATCCGCTAGCTGCAGTGGTGGATGTGGTCATCAACCCGAAGAAGGCACTGCGCACCGCCGAGTTTGCCCAGATCGTCAAGGAAGTCGAGAGCGCGTTTGCCGTGATTGAGAAAAAGCTCAAGACAAACCAGCAGAATTAGTAATTGAGGCGGTGGCAGGTGTGCCGCCGACACATTTGGAATAGCATGAAGGTACTGGCCACCGACATCGCGCTGCTTCTGCTCCACTGGTACAAGCGATTTATCTCGCCGCTGTTTCCGCCCTCCTGCCGCTATGTTCCGACTTGCTCGGACTATGCCATGGAGGCAGTGGAGCGCTACGGGGTTTTACGTGGGGGAGCGAAAGCGGTATGGCGGCTGTTGCGTTGCCATCCTTTGGCTCGCGGAGGGTACGATCCGGTCACCGGGTGCGACCACAGTGACGGGCTGAAGCCGCTGCATCTGTAAGCCATTTTTGCGGTAGACGATTTTTTTGGACACGATTTTTGGGCCAGGGCGGCGGGCTGGCCAGTTCAGCGAAGTTGGAAACGGGGAAAATTTTGGCGGACTTTCAAAATCCACAGCAAGAGCCGGGCATGGAACGCCGGCTGCTGCTCGTCTTTGCGCTCACCTTTGTCGTGGTCATTGGTTCGCAGTGGATCCTGAAGAAGTACCAGCCCGCTGCCCCGCAGACCACCCAGCAGGCCGCTCCGCTGCAGACTCCGGCGGGCCCTCCCGCGACGGCAGCCTCCTCTCCTTCCCCCACCGCATCGCGCTCTTCCTCCCCCGCCGCTGCTCGTCCGGCTAAATCTGACGTCAACCTGGTGCCCAAGCAGGCCGCCAACGAAACCGAAACCATCGTTGAAAACGAGCTCTATCGAATCACCTTCAGCAATCGCGGCGGGCAGGTAAAGTCGTGGATCCTGAAAACGTTTACCGACGATAAAGGCGGCGAACTCGAACTGGTGAACCCCGCGGCGGCTGACCTCTACGGTTATCCGCTCTCGCTGTGGACCTACGATGAGACTCTGCGAAACAAGCTGAACTCGGCGCTGTTCGTGGTTTCTCCCGCCGGCAAAGTCAGCGCTCCGGCGGAAATGAGCTTCGACTATTCCGATGGCGACGTGGCGGTCCACAAGACTCTGAAGTTTGACCACACTTATGTGGTGCAAGTGCAAACCTCGGTCCAGGTGAATGGCAGCGACATCAGCGCTTTCCCCATGTGGCCTGCGGGATTTGGCGACAGCACCAGCGCCTCCGGCTTTGCCGCTGGAAAAATCGAATACCAGAATCCCAGCACCATCGAACGTCTGGCTATTAAGAAAATTAGCAGCGGCGGTACGGTGCAAGGGCCCTTCCACTGGGCAGGAATTTCCGATCAGTATTTTGCCGCCGTGTTTTTGCCCGGCGACTCACAGACCACGGTGCTGGTCACGTTGCGCAATGCGCTCAACGTTCCTCGCGATCCTAAAAATCCCGCGGGTGAAAAGCTTAAGGTGGAAGTGCTGGGCGCCGCCGTCGGCAACCTGAAGGGCGCAACCAACGAGCAGCTCTACGTTGGTCCCAAGTCTCTCTCCGTTTTGCAATCCATTCCGGTTCCCGCCATTGGCGGCACCGAGCCTGATCTGCACGCCTTGGTGGATTATGGCTGGCTGGGCGTCATTGCGCGGCCCCTGTTCGTCTGGCTGAAGTGGACCTACGTCCATATCGTCCACAATTGGGGATGGGCGATCATGATTCAGACGCTCATCATCAACCTGGCGCTGCTGCCGCTGCGAGTCTCGCAGATGAAGTCCATGCTGAAGATGCAGCGTGTGGCCCCGCAGATCAAGTCCATTCAGGAAAAGTATAAGAAGTACTCGATGCGGGATCCCCGCAAGCAGCCGATGAACGAAGAAATCTCGGCGCTGTACAAGAAGGAAGGGGTCAATCCGGCCGGCGGCTGCTTGCCGCTCATCATTCAGATGCCTTTCCTGTTTGCCTACTACCGTATGTTAGGCGTGGCTCTGGAGCTGCGACATGCACCCTGGGTGTGGGTGCACGATCTGTCTTCGCCGGACCCGCTCCATCTGTTGCCGGTCGCTATTATCGTCACCATGCTGTTTATGCAGAAGACCACGCCGCAAGCCGGGATGGACCCGGCGCAACAGAAGATGATGAATTTTATGATGCCGATGATGTTGGGCATCATCAGTTGGAATCTCGCAGCCGGCTTGTGCCTTTACTGGTCGGTGGGCAACCTGATCGCGATTGTGCAACAGAGCGTGATGAACCGCACCGAGCTGGGACGCGAGATGCGCGAGATGATGGAAAAGCGGGCCCGCAAAGCCGCCAAGTAAGCAGGAGGACGCAACCCCAGTGCCCATTCTCGATAAAGTCGCCGCCGCCAACAAGATCAGCGAGATATTGCAAGCCGTCATCACCCATACCGGACTGCGCCTGAAGTACCGCATCACCGTCGATCCTCCCGCGCCTCGCGACCGCGACTGGGAGACGCCGGAAATTTTTGTGGAATTTGCCGGCCCGGATTCCGCGATGCTGTTGAACCGCGGCGGCGAGTTGTTGCGCGCCCTGGAATTACTCTCCATGGAAACCCTTCGCCTGCCCGGCCATGAGCACGAGAAAGTCATTTTCGACTGTCAGAACTTTCGCTCGCTGCGGCTGGAAGAGTTGCGCGCCGCTGCGAAGGTCGCCGCCGACAAAGTTCGCAGCAGCGGAATTGAATTTCGCTTTGCCCCGATGTCGTCGCGCGAACGTCGCATTGTTCATTTGGCGCTGCGCGATTTTCCCGACTTGCACACCGAGAGTGACGGCGAAGGCGCGCGCCGCGCCGTCGTGGTTTTGCCCGGGCCTGCGGATCCCAATGCTCGCCGCACCCGCTCACGCTGACCAATCGCACCATTTATGCGGCAGCTTTAGGCATTTTATGCACTGCTCGCGTTGCAGTTATTAAGTCAATACTTGACAGCAAAATATTTTTGGCGGAGGGTTTGTCCGCGCTGAAATTCGCGCCGAAAGTTTTCTTCTTCGCAAAATTTTTTGTGATAGTATCCCGTCGTTCCGTCTCTCAATATTTTTGATCTGGTGTATCTCATCCTGATCGAGCTACCCGGCAGTCGTAAAAAGAAAATCCCGGTGAAAAACTGGGCGGCCCTTATTCGGGCTGGTCTGTGGTGACGAAAATCATGCCTGTTCTCTCATCTCCGCTCGGTCCCAACCCCTGGGTTCGCATCCTCGATGCGCTCGAAAAAAAGGTTAACCGCCACTCCTTCGATACCTGGTTGAAGCCCACGCGCTATTCCCATGACCTGGACCACACTTTGTTCATCAGCGTGCCGTCGGCCTCGTTCCATCACGTTGGCGACAAGTACGGCGATCTGATCTCTGAGGCCATCGATAACATGGGCATGGACTATCAGGATGTGAAGTTCGTGTGCCCGGAAGACGACCCCGCTTCCACTCCCATGCGCCACGATGGCGGCCTCTCCGCCGCTCAAGCGGGACTGCCCAGCGGTTCGCCTCGTCCCGCTCAAGCCCGCTTCGACTGGGAAGGCGCCGCGCAACTCAACCAGCGCTACACTTTTGACGCGTTCGTCATCGGCAGCGGTAATCAGTTCGCACATGCTGCCTGCCAGGCCGTCGCCGAGCGCCCTTCGAAGGCCTACAACCCGCTCTTTCTTTATGGCGGCACCGGCATGGGCAAGACCCACCTGATGCAGGCCATTGGCCACGAGATCAAGCGCCGCACGCCCCAAGCCGCCATCTGTTACGTCTCCAGCGAGAAGTTCGTCAACGACATGATCAACTCGCTCAAGTACGACAAGATGATCAGCTTCCGCGACAAGTTTCGCGGCGTGGATGTCTTGCTGGTGGATGACATCCAGTTTCTGGCGGGCAAGGAGCGCACCCAGGAAGAGTTCTTCCATACCTTCAACGCGCTGCACGATACCATGAAGCAAATCGTCATCGCCAGTGACAAGTCCCCCAAGGAATTGGGCGAGATTGAGGAGCGTCTGCGCAGCCGCTTTGAGTGGGGTCTGATCGCCGACATCCAACCCCCCGACCTGGAAACCAAAGTCGCCATCCTGCAGAAGAAGGCCGAGCAGGAGAAAGTCATTCTGCCCACCGACGTCGCTCTCTTCATCGCCTCGAACATCCGCTCCAACGTGCGCGAGTTGGAAGGCGCGCTCATCCGCCTAGTCGCTCATTCCTCGCTCATCGGCTCGAAAATCACCTTGCCTTACACCCAGCAGGTTCTCAAGAACTTCATTGACGCCCAGGCTCGCAAGATCACCATCGAGTCGATCCAAAAGATGGTGGCGGAACAGTTTGGACTGCGCGTGGTCGAAATCAAGTCCAAGAATAATTCGCGCTCCATCGTGTACCCCCGCCAGGTGGCCATGTACCTGACCAAGCAACTGACCGAGGCTTCCCTGCCGGAAATCGGCCGCCAGTTTGGAAATAAACATCACACCACGGTGTTGCACTCGGTCAAGAAGATTGAAGCGGAGCGCCAAGAAGACAAAGATTTGAACAGGTTGTTGAATAAGCTGACGGAGCAGTTGAACCAGTAAATCGCGGGCTTGCGGGCGTTTCCCACACTCTCAGCGATCCGGACTCATGGAAACCTTGTGGATGGGTTGTGCAAGTTGTGGGTATTTTGGGTGGCGGCGTGAAACGCGGTCCGAATTTGCACTCCATGCAGAGTTGCACGGCCCTGGAGTTCACATGAGCTTGTGACGCGAGGCTGTTGATGGCAAAACACTTGGACTAGTTTTCCACTTTTCCGGCGGCCCTACTGTTACTACTGGTTTAAATGCTTTTGATTTTGATATAAACGAAGTATCAGAAGTAGCGCGATTGAGGAGAGACATCATGGCGGTTGAAGTGGCTTCT
>JBBQVN010000159.1:0-8229 GCA_038211475.1 Terriglobales bacterium
TGCATTGCATCCATCGCGAATCTCTCCTCACCCAGGATTTCTTCCAGTTCTTATCTCCGAAGCAGCAGCCCCACTCGTGTCTCTCTGTGCCTCTGGCCGAAAGCATTTTCCGCGTCCGAACCAATATCAGCTTTCTCCCGCGCGCCCCTTAAACAATCTTGGTCGACATCAAATACACCAGCGGGAAAATGAACATCCACACCAGGTCCACGAAATGCCAATACAATCCGGCCACTTCCACGTCGCCCGAGTCATACACTTTCGGTTTTAACCACAGAATCACACCGCAAATGATGGCCGTCACCAGAATGACGTGCGACAAATAGTGGAACGGACTATACGACGGCGTTCCCAGCCAGGCCGCCAGCCACAATACGAATAGCACCGGAACGAACTTCCTGCGAAACGTAATGATCCCCAGGTAAACCACGCCCAGCGTCACGTGCAGCATGTGCATCCCAGTCAGACCAAAGAATGTGGCGGCAAACTGCGGCACCCCCTGGTTGACGCTCAAGAACTCTGCTTCCCCTCCGTGCCCGGGCACCTTGGGGAACATCGGCAGGGTCAGCCCGGCTGAAATCAAATGCGACCACTCGCGCCCGTGCAGGATGATGAACGCCATGCCGCATATCATGGTCGCAATCAGCCACATCCGCTGCGCTTTGGCATTGCGATCTACGGAGGCACGCACCGCCAGCACCATGGTTAGCGAACTGGTCAACAGAAACGCCGTCATGATGGTCGCGTTCACAATGCTCTCAGAGTGAAACGGCGTCGGCCAATTTGGCGTTGAAAGCCGCCCGTAACTGTAGGCATAGAGCAGCGCTCCGAACGTCAGCGAGTCGGAAAGCAGAAAGAGCCACATGCCAATCTTTTTGGAATAGGTACCAAAATAGGATGGCTCATAAGCGCCCACCACCCCGTGATGTCCTGCGACCTCCACCCCGTGCTGCACCGCGACCTCGCTCATCGTTCCGCTCTCCTGTCGATCTGTTGGTCTCGAGCTACCGCACCAGCGCCAACAACGCAAACACGTAAATCCATAACAACGCCATAAAGTGCCAGTACCATGCCGTAACGTCCACAACGATCCGCCGGTTGTCCAGCGGACGATTCAGAAGCGCGATCGCTCCCGCAGCCAGCAGCGCAATTACTCCACCCGCCAGATGGATCGCGTGCATCCCCGTCAGCAGATACACAAACGAACTACTCGGAGTGTTGGCCAAGTAGAATCCGCGATCCGCCAGCGCTCTCCACGCCATCCACTGCCCAATCAGAAATGCGACGCCCAAAACCGTGGTAATGCTCAACCAGGGGAAGTGTCTTTCCTTGCCGAGCGACACTCCTGGGATGCGAGCCGCCGGCGCCAATGCAGCCTGCCGCGTGATGTCGCGCCGCGCCAGTTCCATGGTCAAGCTGCTCAAAATCAGCACCAGCGAATTTACGATCAACAGCGTCCACGGCAGGTTCACCGGCAGCCAATCGTGCACATACTGGTTGGTGGTGGCATCGAGAGTGGGCAAGCCCTTGCGCACCACATACGCGCTGGTGAACGACACAAACAACATCAAAATCGGGGTCAGCCCACATGCCAACCCCAGCCGCGCCCGGCGCAGCCGCTCTCCGTAATTCGAAGAACCACCGCCGGACCCTCGGTTCCCGTCTCCGCCACCGCCGCCACGCTTAGGGGGCGCGCTACCTCCGCCGCCCTGCCCGTCAGCCGTTTTCTGTCCTGGAATGGTAGGTGTAAACGTCGCCATGCTGCTCAATGCCCCGTTCCTACCGGCGGGTCGGTCTGCATCACGAAGTCGCGCTCAGCCCCCGGCACGCTGTATTCATACGGCCCGTTGTTTACCACTGGCACTCTTCCGCCAAAGTTGTCATGCGGCGGCGGCGTACTGGTTGTCCACTCCAGCGTGGTGGATTCCCAAGGGTTGTCGCTCGCCTTCGGCCCCTTGGACATGCTCCAGAAAAAGTTGACCAGGAAGATAAACTGGCCGGCGATGGTGACGAAGGCCGCATAGGTGATGAACTTCTGCAACGGCAACAATGGCGCCAGATACTGCAATTCGGTCAACTGCGAATACCGCCGTGGATGTCCCGCCATGCCCAGATAATGCATCGGCATGAAAATCGCATAAGCGCCGATCAAGCTGAACCAGAAGTGCCACTGCGCCAGCGTCTCGTTCATCATGCGGCCAAACATCTTGGGGACCCAGTAATAGGTGCCCGCAAAAATGCCGAAGATAGCTGCCACGCCCATGATGAGGTGGAAGTGCGCCGGCACAAAGTAGGTATCATGCAATTGGATGTCGAGCACCGGTTGCGCCAGGAACGGTCCGCTCAATCCGCCGGAAACGAACAATGAAACAAAGCCAATGGCAAACAGCATCGGACTCTGGAAGCGGATCCGGCCTTTGTATAACGTGCCCAGCCAGTTAAAGGTCTTGATCGCCGAGGGCACTCCGATCGCCATCGTCATGACGGAAAAGGCAAACGCAGTGTAGGGGCTCATGCCACTCATGAACATGTGATGGCCCCAGACCATGAAGCCCAGGAACCCGATCGCGAGCATGGCATGCACCATGGCCCTGTAACCGTAGATTGGCTTGCGTGAGAACGTCGACAGCAATTGCGACGCCACCCCCATGCCGGGAAGAATCGCGATGTACACCTCAGGATGACCGAAGAACCAGAACAAGTGCTGCCACAGCAAGGGTGACCCGCCTGCATGGGAAAAGTGCGCGTCTCCGCCGAATCCACCCGCCGGAAAAATCATCTTGCCGGTCAAGCTCAGCCCCGCAGGAACAAAGAAGCTGGTGCCCAGATTGCGATCCATCAACAGCAGGATTCCGCCTGCCAGCAACACTCCAAACGCCAGCAGCGCCAGAATCGCCGTGATGAACCACGACCAGCAGGTCAGCGGCATACGCATCATGGTCATGCCTTTGGCGCGCATGTCCAGGACGGTGGTGATGAAGTTCAGTGCCCCCATCAGCGACCCCAGACAGAAAATCGCGATGCTGAGGATCCATAAGTCTGCCCCCAGCTGCTCCCCCGGCCCCGAACTCGGAATCGCGCTCAGCGGCGCATAGCCCGTCCAGCCGTGCAGCGGCGCGCCTCCTTCGACAAAAAACGCGGCCAGCATCACCAGAAACGCCACTGCCGTGGTCCAGAACGAAAGCATATTCAACACCGGGAACGCCATGTCCGGCGCACCAATCTGAATCGGCAGAAAATAATTGCCGAACCCGCCCTGCGGCGCCGTGGTCAGCACAAAAAACACCATGATGGTGCCGTGCATGGTCAACAGCGTAAGGTAGGTTTCCGGCTTGATGTAACCAAAGAGCGGAATGCTGGCCGATGGCCACACCAAATGGATGCGCATCAACAGCGAAAGGAACATCCCGACAAACACCGCCACCAGCGCCAGGAAGTAGTACTGAATTCCAATCACCTTATGGTCGAGGCTGAACACGTATTTGCGAATAAAGCCTTGTGGGGCTGCGTGCGAGTGAACGATCTCCGGGGTCGACATTTACTGTTTCTCCGCCTCCTTGGACGCAATCCACTTGTCAAAATCTTCCTGGCTCAACACTTTCAGCACACCGTGCATCTTGTAATGGCCAAGCCCGCATAACTCCGCGCAGGCAATCTCATAGTCGCCCGTCATCACCGGCGTAAAGTGCATCTTGATCAGCAAGCCCGGCACTGCATCCTGCTTGAACCGCATGGATGGAATGAACAGGCTATGAATCACGTCCTGCGCCCGCAGCGTGATGTCAGCCTCGCGGTTCACCGGCAGGTACATCACGCCGCTGACCACATCGTCTTTCGACGCCGGATCCGATGCGTCCAGTCCCAGCGGGTTCTGCTCCTCTGCGCTGATGTCCTTGGGATTCACCTTGCCGTAGGTTCCATCCGGCCCGGGATAACGGAAGTACCAGGCGAACTGCGCCCCCGTTACCTCCACCTTGATGGCCCCGTCCTGTGAGGGAGCGAAGCGCTCGCTAGCCCATACATGGCTTCCCATCAGGTTCAGGCCCACAAACAGGATCGCCGTCAGCACCGTCCACATCAACTCCAGCTTATTGTTGCCGTGGGAGTAAACCGACGTCTGGCCGGGGCGGTCGCGATACTGGTAACTGAACAGTCCCAACGTGACCTGGGCGGCCACGAAGATGATGCCCATCAGGAGGAACGTCACCGCAAACTGATGATCAATCCACGGCGCAGCGGCGGAAGCCCCCACCGGGAGCCACCAGGTTTTGGCGACAAAAAAATACGTGCTGGCCAGTGTAATCAGCCAGATAATCGCAAGCAGCGCGAGGCCCATGTGTTTGGGAATCCCCTTGATTGATTTTGCCCACATCCGCAGTGCGCGGAAAAGCGAAGCTGCAACTGCGCGGAAGTCTATCACAGCTCTCTGTGATTTCGCATCCACTTTTCTCGTCACTGCTTGAAGAGTGCGGATGCAGCAATGTTCCAGCCGAGTCCGCTCTCCCAAGCCCCTGACTGCCCCTCTGAGGTTGAAAGCCCTACCCAGCTCCCCCCTTTGTCCTCTGTGGTGAAAGCCCTACTGTGTGTCCGCTGTGGTAGAACCCCGTTAGGGTTTCTGAATCTTGCAATAGGTCAGGATGTCATCGCCCACCTGCTGGGCTCCATCCAATACGTTGGGCAGCGGGTGTGGCGCATCCGCAATGCATGCGACCGAACTTCCCGACGTAATGATTGTCTGCCAGTTTGAGAGTTGAACTTCCGCCGAGCTCTTGTCTTGGCCGCCGGTCAGAAAGCGCACGTACGTGGACGGATAAGAGTAGGTTCCGTCCGGTGTCGGAACGCTATCAGAGAAAAACTCCGGTCCGTTCGCCGTGCTGTGGCTGATCACCGCGTCCGAACAAATCGTGGAATTATACGAGGGGTCGATGAAACTCGTAGCGTTCTTGGTGCCGCCACACTGACCGGTATTGGTGCCGGTGCAACTGTTAAAGACTCTAGCCTGGGTGCATTCGCAAGCGTAATCCTGCCGGGCGAAGGGTGGGCCACTCGTCGGTTCCACTAGCGAGTAAATGCTCGCCACCCCGTAGTGGGCCATGATGAGGCCCAGCCCTTGCGCCCCCGCGCTGTTGGCGGTGGAGCAGAAGGGTTTGGTATTGTCGGCTTGCAAATTGTCGTACACCCAGTGCGAAACCGTGGCCAGGCGGCACGCCGTCCTTCTCGGCCCGCCCGGCCCGGTCAGCCAGCCGTCCGGATTCGTGGTAATAAAGGGCGCGTCAAAGCTCAGTTCCACCACGCGATACTGTCCTCCCAGCGCGGTATTGATAGCCGTGCTGCCGTAGGTGAAAGCATTCTCATAGAGCGTCGAGCCACCGCCTCCCGCCATAAACAACACGGTTCCAATCGCGGTTCCGGTGGGCTCAAGGTCCTTCAGATAAGCGTTTTGGTCGGCGATGCCCGGACACGAGACGTCCAACGAATAGCACACCCCCGTCAACTTGCCTTTGGGACATGTGATGACGGAATTGGACAGCACTTTGCCCACTGGATCCGTCGTGGTGAGCGTGACCTTGGCCGAGCCCAATGCAGTCGAATCCTGTTGCGACGTCGCCCGAATGACCACGGCCACGCTAGGTATCGTCACCGCGGCGATATACAGGCCGCTGCTGTCGATGGTTCCCACGCTCGCATCATTCACGCTCCAATTCACCGCTTGGTTCGTGGTGCCCGTAACGACTGCCATAAATCGCATGTTCGATCCCACACCCATGGTGAAGGGAGTTGGAGAGATGGTGACGGTGACTTTGGCATGAGCGGCCAGGGAGATCGCAATGACGAGGAGCGACGCCTTCATCAAGTTCATTTGGGTTCACTTCTTTCTGGGAAAGCGAGCTGCCCACTCCGAGCCCGGGGGATGGGATGGCGGCGGGTCGGTTCAGCACTGAGCAACAGTATATATGCGCTTAGGCTTCGCAACGCAACAGGTTTTAATTGCCACAATCAAGGCTCCGGACTGGCCCCCATTCTCCTGGCCCCGCTTAATCTAGCTGCCCTCACATGCCGCCTCACCTGTCGCCTGCTTAAACCTGTCCGGGAGATTGTTCGCTCGTCCCATACACTCCCGCCACGATCGATAGACTGCGATTGATACACTGTCCCCATGTCCGCGCCTCACTCGTCCGACTCCTCTTTCGCGGCCTTCGTTCTGGTGGGAGGAAAGAGTTCGCGCATGGGGCGTGACAAGGCGTTTGTAGAGTTTCGCGGCACTACTCTTCTGGCCCGGGCCCTCGCTCTCGCCCGGTCGGTCACGCCCAATGTGAGTATCGTGGGCCGTCGCGATCTGTACGCCGCCTTAGGACCGGTCGTGGAAGATCAATTCCCTGACCGCGGCCCGCTCGGCGGAATCCACGCGGCCCTGTCCCAGTCCGATGCAGCATTCAATTTAATGCTGGCCGTCGACATGCCCCTCCTGACTGCCGGATTCCTGACCTACCTCTGCACTCAGGCGCAAGCCTCAAGCGCCCTGGTGACGGTGCCGCAGGTCGGGTCGCGGTGGCAGCCCTTGTGTGCGGTGTACCGGAAAGAATTCGTAGCGGTCGCTGCATCCGCTTTGCGACAGGATCACAATCGCATCGACCGCCTGTTCACCGAGATTCCGGTCCAGGTTCTCAGCGAGTCCTCTCTCGATCGCGCGGGCTTCTCCGCCTCCCAATTCGCGAACTTCAACTCGCCCGCCGATCTCACACTCGGCGATCCGGCACTTGACGAGCCGGCGCCTGGCGAGCTGGCACTTGAGCCGCACCCGCCTTCCGTGCCAGACTAATGCACGCATGGCCGAGGAAACTACGAGTGCACGCATGGCCGAGGAAACTTTAGCCGAGTTCCAGCAACCCGTCCCGGTCCCCGCCGCCGGTCCATCCGCGCCTTATATCGAATTCAAAAACGTTTGCAAGGCGTTCGGTGACCGCAGCATTTTGGAGGACGTGAGTTTTGACGTTCTCCCCGGCGAAACCGTGTGCATCCTCGGCCGCAGCGGCGTGGGCAAATCGGTTGCGCTGCATCACATCATGGGATTTCTCAAGCCCGACTCCGGTCGCGTCATCGTAGCCGGCGAAGACATCACTGATTTCCCCGAGCCGGAACTGGCCCGCATCCGCAAGAAAGTCACGATGGTGTTTCAGAACGGCGCGCTGTTCGACTCGCTCAGCGTGGGCGAAAACGTGGCTTTCTGCTTGCGCGAGCGCAGGACCTTCTCGGAAGAGCAAATTTTCGAGATCGTTGACGGCCTGCTGGTGATGGTTGGGGTGAAGGAAATGCGCGATCTGCTGCCGTCCGATCTTTCGACCGGAATGAAGCGCTCGGTGGCCATCGCCCGCGCTCTAGCCGCGCAGCCGGAATGCGTTCTCTACGACGAGCCCACCACCATGGTCGATCCCCTGATGGCGCAGCTTCTCGGCGACCTCATCGCCCGCCTCAAAATGCAGCTCCACCTCACCAGTCTGGTGGTCACTCATGACATGCGCCTGGCCAAGAAACTAGCCGACCGCATCGTCTTTCTGCACGAAGCCAAAGTAATTTTTTTCGGCCCTTACTCCGAAATGGAAAAGAGCACCGAGCCAGTCGTCCAGGAGTTCTTGGAACTAGATCAACTGGTGCTGGACGTTTAAGATTAAGCGCAAATATCCAGCCGCGAATTGTGCGATGTTGAGCCCCCCGCTCATAAGAGCAGTGCTCAGCAACTTTCCCTCTCGACCTTAGCTTTTGGGTGGCGCAGCGGTTTACCGCTGCGATAACTACTCTGCCCAAGGGGCGCGGCTTTAGCCGCTGAGGTGCGAAAGCATCGCTTAAGACGAAAGTTCTGTGCAATTGCTTCAGCTCAGGGCGCAATGGGTCCTCCGAGTGTAGGCATGGCGTAAACTATGTGTTAGTCCCATGACCATTACTATCGACATTAATCCGGAACTCGAAGCGCAACTCGCGGCGCAAGCCCGCGCGTAAGGCGTGGCGGTGGAGGTTGTCGCCGAGCGCCTCCTGCGAAGATCAGTCGCCTCGGGCGCTCCCCTCCTCGCCTCACACTCGAGGATGTGCGTACTTCTTCCCCTTAGAATCCCTGCCGCACTAATTCCTCTACCGTCAGCGAACTTGATGTCTCCCGCGTCATCATCTTCTCTACATACTTCGCTACCAGGTCGGCTTCCAGGTTCACCGGATCGCCCGGCTTCAGCGTCCCCA
>JBBQVN010000160.1:0-8157 GCA_038211475.1 Terriglobales bacterium
TTATCGTCGCGAAATTCTGGAGCAGGTGCCCCTCTACGGCGAACTCCACCGTTTTATTCCGGCTCTCGCTTCGTGGCATGGTGCATCGATCGTCGAAGTGCCGATTCGCAATGGGAATCGCGAGCACGGAGTTTCGCACTATGGCATCTCGCGCACCTTCCGCGTGTTCTTTGACCTGCTCACCATCCGCTTTCTACTCAAGTACTTGTCCCGACCGTTGCATTTTTTCGGCACTCTCGGCATGCTGAGCATCACCGGTGGGATGGGCGTCGCCGTATGGCTGGGTTTGGAAAAACTGCTGCGCCAGGCCGACGTCATGACCAAGCATGGCCCGCTCTTGATCTTCGCCACTGTGCTCTTATTGGCTGGTCTCAACATGCTGGCGGTTGGGTTGCTGGGCGAGATGCAGGTGCGGCACTACCACGAGCCTTTGCGGCGCGCGCCCTATTCGGTGGACCGCGTACTGCGAGCCCAGAGCGAAGAGAGCACTATCACGGACTAGTCACGCTTACACGCGGACCCTGGCGCGCGTCACACTGGTGTGTGACCTTGGTCAACGACGCCAGATGCTTCCGCATTCCATAATCATCGTGGCAGGCTATCGGCCTGTCCGCGGGTTATAATGCTCAGGTTTGCCACCATGGAAAAAGCAACGTTACATGAACTCCGCCTCGCCAGCCGGATGTCGCGGCTCGGCACCGAAACCGCTTTCGAAGTCCTGAACCGGGCGCGCGCCCTGGAACGTCAGGGCAAGCAAATCGTCCATCTCGAAATCGGCGAGCCTGATTTCGACACTCCCTCCAACATTATTGAGGCCGCCGTGGACGCGCTGCACAAAGGCTGGACCCACTACGGGCCTTCAGCAGGCCTCCCCGAAACGCGCCAGACCATCGCGGATTACGTTAGCCAAACCCGCCATGTGCCCGTCAGCATCGACGAGGTTGTGGTTGTCCCCGGCGGTAAGCCCATCATTTTCTTCACCATCCTGGCGGTCATGGATCCGGGCGACGAAGTCATCTATCCCAATCCTGGCTTCCCCATTTACGAATCCATGATTGAGTACATGGGCGGCAAGGCTGTTCCCGTCCAACTGCATGAAGACCGCGACTTCACTCTCGACGTCAAAGAGTTGGCGGCGCTCATCAACGACAAGACCAAG
The DNA here is from genome assembly GCA_038211475.1 of Terriglobales bacterium. GTDB lineage: Bacteria > Acidobacteriota > Terriglobia > Terriglobales > Acidobacteriaceae > JANYBT01. The sequence continues at coordinate 1,160 of JBBQVN010000160.1, forward strand.
CTGATCATCCTGAACTCGCCGCAGAATCCGACTGGCGGCGTGCTGGACAAGAAAGACATTCTCAACATCGCCGATGCCATTGGCGATCGCAACATCCTGATTCTCTCCGACGAAATTTATAGCCGTCTGATTTTCGAGGGCGAACACTTTTCCATCATGTCGGTCCCCGGCTTCAAGGAGCGGACCATCCTGCTCGACGGGTTCTCCAAGACCTATGCCATGACCGGCTGGCGCATGGGTTATGGTGTAATGCGGCCTGACCTCGCCACCGCGATCACTCGTCTGATGACCAATTCGAATTCTTGCACCGCCAGCTTTACACAGATGGCGGGTATCGAAGCAATTCGCGGAGACCAGTCTTCCGTTGAGCACATGCGACAGGAGTTTCAGAGCCGTCGCGATATTTTTGTCGCTGGCCTGAACAAGATTAAGGGCTTCTCCTGCCGGCTGCCCAAGGGCGCGTTCTACGTTTTTCCCAACACCAGCAAAACCGGATGGGCCTCAAAGAAATTGGCCGATGCTCTGCTCGAAGAGGCGGGAGTGGCTTGTCTCTCTGGCACCGCTTTCGGCGCATTCGGTGAAGGCTACCTGCGTTTCAGCGTCGCCAATTCGGAAGAGAACTTGCGCAAAGCTCTCGCCCAGATTGAAGCGTGGGTCGGCAAGAACCTGTAATCCCCGAGCCGCCCTCGGTGGAGCTTTTCCCCATAGCCCGGGGCACCTGCGTCACAGCCCTTTGTGACGGGACTCACTGACCCTTGGGACATGCGCCCGCTACGCTCCATATCAGCCTGTTGCGCCGATTCGGCCTTAGCGCCCAGCCCCAGGCACAGGAGCTCACCATGCCCATTCGAGATTCCCGCACCGGCGAAATCAGCCGCTTTTTTGATATTCCGGCACTAAAAGAGCAGGCCAACCTGATGCGCGGCTATGACTTGGTCGCCCTTAATGCCGCTGGCTCCGGGCACGCGGGCGGAACCCTCTCCATCATGGACATCACCGCCGCGCTCTATCTGCGCGTTGCCGAGCATGATCCCACCAATCCCAACTGGCCCGATCGCGACCGCATCGTCTGGTCCACTGGTCACAAAGCGCCCAGTCTCTATCTCGGCCTGGCCTTCGCCGGCTTCTACCCGGTCGAAGATGTAATGTTGCTGCGCAAGCTGTATTCGCCGTTCCAGGGTCACCCGCATTGGCTCAAGCTGCCCGGCGTGGAAGTCTCGACCGGCTCTTTGGGACAAGGGCTCAGTCTGGCCATCGGCATCGCTTTGGCGGGACGACTCAACGACAAAGATTACAAGACCTTCTGCATCATGGGCGATGGCGAGCAGCAAGAGGGCCAGATCTGGGAAGCCGCCATGGCGGCGGGTCACTACAAACTCAACAACCTCATCGGCATCATTGACCGCAACCGCCTCCAGATCGATGGCTGGGTCAAAGACGTGATGAACGTCGAGCCGCTCGAAAAAAAGTATCAGAGCTTCGGCTGGGAAGTGTTGACCGTGGACGGCCACGACATGCAGGAAGTGGTGGACGCTCTGGAGCAGGCTCGTCGCGTGACCGGCAAACCCGTCGTCCTCATCGCCGACACCGTAAAGGGCAAGGGCGTCAGCTTCATGCAGGACCAAGCCGGCTGGCATGGCAGGACCCCGAACCCCGAGGAGTTGGAAAAAGGCTTGGCCGAACTCGGCCTCACCGGTCTCATTCCGGTCGCGCAACTTCTCGACAAGGCGAAGGCCTATCAGGCTGACGTGGAAAAGAAGCTCGATGCCAAACTCCCTCGCTTCAGCAAGAACTACTGGTGGAATTCAACTCCGCAAATGAAAGCCGCCATGAAGCCGACTCGCATGGGCTTCGGTCAGGCCCTCGCCGAGAATGGCGATGACGAGCGCGTAGTCTGCCTCGGCCTCGACATCTCGGGGTCCATTACCATCAGCGAGTTTTATGCCAAACATCCCGCACGCAAGCCGCGTTGGTTGAGCATGGGGATCGCCGAACAGTCAGCCACTTCGGTTGCCGCCGGACTGGCGCGGGAAGGGAAGTTGCCGGTCTTTGGCACCTACGCCACTTTCGCCGCGGCACGCAATCTAGACCAGATCCGCACCTCGATCTGCTACGCCAACTTCAACGTGATGATCGCAGGCGCGCACGGCGGAGTCAGCGTCGGCCCCGATGGCGCAACACACCAGGCGCTCGAAGATTTGTTCGCCATGTGCGGTCTGCCCAACATGTCGGTGGTCGTTCCCTGCGACAGCGAAGAAACTCGCAAGGCGACCGAGTATTTGCTGTTGCACCACAAAGGTCCTAAGTACATTCGCTTTGCCCGCGAGGCGACTCCAGTCGTCACCAACGCAGACACTCCGTTTGTGTTCGGCAAAGCCAACCTCATCCGCCTGCGCAAAGAGGCGGCGAACTTTGCCGACGCCTTCGAGACCGTGCTGGCTTCGGACTATCACAACGAAAAAGAAGACCTCACCATCGTGGCCTGTGGTCCGATGGTGCCCGAGGCCATGCGTGCCGCCTGGATCCTCAAAACAGACTTCGGATACGAGACCCGTATTCTCAACCTCCACACTCTGAAACCCATGGACGCTACTCCGATTCTGCAGGCCGCCAAAGACACCGGCGTCATCATCACCGCGGAAGAACACCAGATCGGCGCGCTGGCGTGGAGAGTCAGTGGCCTGATCACGGAAGCGCCTTCGCTCTACGGCGTGCCAGTCATCACCGGAGCCATTGGCGTGAAGGACCGTTACGGAGATTCCGGCGCACCCTGGGAGTTGATCAAGGAATTTGAAGTTTCAGCCGAGCACATCGCCAACCAGGCGGTGGAACTGATGGGACTAAAGAAGTTTCGCGCCGAAGAAGAAAAAACGGAGCCAGCAACGCTGACCCGCTAAAACTAATTTCATAGGTAGTTTTGGGAAGGGCACGGCTCCGGTCGTGCCCTTTCAAGGTTTTGTGGAAGAACGGCATTAGCCGTACCACCCGCAGCCGCGAAACCTTCGGGCATGTTAGCCCCCGTGGGTCCGAATGGTCTTAGTGGACGGGCACGGCTTCAGCCGTGCCACCCACAGCAGGAAAAGATGGCTTTAGCCCCCGCGGCTTCGAGTCACCCCTGCGCAAGTTCAGTTTGCTTTCCGTAGTCCCGCCCGCATCATTCAAAGAATGGCACTACTGTCCGCGCTGGCGTTCTAACGCTGATTCAGAGCCCGCACTTTACTTGCACTCAACGCGACAATTCGGAACCGCACCTTCATTTTCCCAAAAATTGTCATTGCCACCTTGCGCAAGGGATATAATTCCCCACCAATGCGGTTGGTCGAATGCAACGCCGTCTGGCCAGAAAGTGGACCCCATGTCGCGAATTCAGAAGTCGGTGCTGCTCGGCGGTTTCTTGTGTGCCATACTGTGCCCCCCCGCTTTGTGGGCTTACCACCTGTGCAAGGACGACAGCGTCGCCGTCGGTCTGATCGGGGCCAAGTATCAGGAACTCAAGCGCCGCAATCCGCCCGCGCCCTTGGGCTGTGTGCTTAGCGAAGAGCGCGACATCCCCGGCGGCAACGGCCGCTACACTGATTTCGAGAACGGCCAAATCATCTGGTCGCCCGACCAGAACATGATCGTGGCCGCCTACCTGCTCAACGGCCAAATTGAGGCGGAATGGTGGATCACCGGCCAGTACCACTACGACCACTTCAACGTGCGCTGGTACATTGACCCACACACTCCCGACTCGGCCACCCAGACTCAGGCCGATAACGCAGTGAAGAAACCAACTGAGGGATTTTCCACCGTCACCGGCGGCGTCGGCCGTTACGCCATCATGGTGGAGGGCTGCGACAACGGTGGCAGCGGCTTCCTGGGAGTAAAAGACACTTGCCGCCAGGGCTGGTCGAATCCCGTGTTTGTCGACAAGGGCGCCATCGACGTCGCCCACAAAGCGGTGGATCCGCTCGGCACTGTGGCGCTGCCTACTGCCGTCAATCCCGCCGACACCCGCGCCTTGGTCGATGAACACGTAAAGGCCGCATTGCTCCCAACGTGCTTCGGTACTTTGGGAGGCCCCCTGGGCGAAGGTTTTGTCGGCACCGCCTTCGGCAAGCTCTACATGTCAGACGTCCCCAACCTTCACGATTGCCCTGGCCCTCAACTGATTGCCGACACCAATGCCGCCCTGCGCATCGCCAAGAAGGAGGCGGAAGTCGGCACTGATTTTGATTTGGGCTCCCCGGTCACAGATGGGATCGTGGGTGCGGTGGCGGGCGCAATTCTGGGCGGATTAACCGGCGGCATTGGCAACGTCGTGATAGGGGGAATTCTGGGTTTGATCGGCGCCGAGACCGCGGTCGCAGCCTGTAAGCACCCCGGTGACTACGACTTTGTTCTCTCCGGAATGATGCCCATTGTTTACCGTTATCACAACAAGCTCCAGACCGATGTTTATCAACACATTCTGCACGACCTCCTCAGCGAGAGCGGCGGCGCTGACAAAGTGAAGACCAGTTGGTCCGCATGCGACATCGCCAACGTTCCCGAAACCGAAAACCACATCATGATGACCGAGAGCGCGCGCTACCTCACTAACCAGCTTCTGCTGCAGGAGGTTGAAGACAAGCACACCGGGGACCCGCAATCTCCAGAACTCGCCCTTGCCCGCCAGAAGTACGACAACACCACCAACGGCATGGACACCTGGATGCTCAACCACCTGCAGGCCTTCATGAAGTCGGATTTTCACGAATACACGCCCGGCCCTATTCCCGACTGTCCTATCTCGGCATTCACAATCTCGCCGAGTTCGCAGAGCCTGGAAAGGGCAACCGTCCGGTCGCCATTGCCGCCCGCCTGGTGCTCGACTACCTGGCGGCGCGCTTTGCGGTTTCCAGCAATGGCCTGCGCCGCTCGGTGCCGTTCCGCCGCCGCTATGAGCACCTGAACTATACACCGCTGTTCAACAACAACAGCGACGAGTGGACCTGGATCGGCATCACCTTGTTCGGCTCCACCCAGACCCTGCTTGATCTGCGCTATGGCCGCGCCGACTGGGGCTCCGGCGACAACATGGCACTGGTGGCGGCCGGGGATTACCGCGTGCCCGACGTCATCACCGACCTGGTCACCCGCGACGATGGCCCCATCAACGATGCCCAGATGCCAGAGAATTACTTCCAGGTCATCCGCCATGAGGGCGTCGAAGTTTACTCCCGCTCCACCAACTATTTGATTAGCGCCGGCGGAACCTGGCAAGACAGTCTGGACCGCGACAGCTATCTGGGGAAACACGGCGAAGATACCAACGGCATTGCCTTGGCCACCACGTTGATGCCGGTATGGGGCGCCGCTGATCGCAATGACCTTATCCGCCTCGACGGCAACTCTGACCCCAAGGCCCGTTACAATTCCTGCGTAGCACCCAACTTTGCCTGTGGGCTGAATCCGGTGATCCCAGATGCTCTTACGCAGCACTTCCGTCAACTTCCTCGCCCCTGCACCCACTCGGTGCTGGGACGCATTGGACAGAAATGGATTCAGAGCGGAGGTGAGAATGGCGTGTTCGGCTGCCCCATCACTGACGAAGCCGAGTTGCAGGAAGGCGACGGACGCTTCCAGAATTTTGAGCGCGGTGAGATCCTCTGGTCCAGACCGCAGAAGATGGTGATGGCCGCTTTCTACAAGCACGCCAGCAACGACATCGCCGTCGAATGGAGCATCAGCGACCAGTTCACTTACGACTTCTTCAACGTGCGGTGGGACAAGGACGGCCACAACCAAGGCCAGTGGGGGGTGCAGCATGATGACCCTAACGCCTCGCGCACCGGCGGCAATTGGACCGTCCCCACCAACGGATTCGGCAAGTACCGCATCGTCATCGAAGGTTGCGACGGCCACTTGATCGGCAGTTCGACCTGCCGCCAGGGTTTCTCCGCGCCCATTTATCTAGACCTGCCCTCGGCCAATTCCTGCACCCTCACTAACGGAAATTGGAGTTTCGTAGATTTGACCGAAGACTGTGGCGCTCCCCATGGACGCGGTCTGTTTGCCGCCGTCTATCAGGCGCCCTGCAAAGGCTCCAACTGCCGGTTCGGGTTCTTTGAAGCCGCTCCGAAGGCCGACTGGGACCTCGATTCGTTCAAGACTGCGGTGCTCACCAACAATGGCGGCCATACCTATCTCTCAAACGGCGTGAACATCTATACCAAGGTGGACGGAACCACCATTTCCTTCACGCCTGACCACGCCGCCGACAAGTGGGGCATTGTGGAGATGGGCAACCAACCTGTCCCCACTGACATGGAGCAATGGCGCTTGGCCAAGGGCGATATTATTGATGCCGACGGCTTGGGCTGCGTGTTGGTGAAGAACCCCGTACTCAAGCAAGCCCTGGTGCTCGATCTGCGCAATCTCGGCGCGCCTTCGGAAACCGTGGTCCCGCTCTCCCGGGGGCTGTCTTGCGCCAACATCCCGATCGCACAGATCCCGACTCCCAATCCGCCCGCTCCGCTGCCTCACCCCGCATCCGATATTTGCATCCTCGGATTTGTATGGCGCGAGGCCATTCCCGCCGACCATGTGTGCGTGGATCCGGATACCCGCAACAACACTGCCGCCGACAATGCGCAGGCCGCTAGCCGCCGCGATCCCCAGGGCGGACCGTTCGGACCTGACACTTGCCTCGCCGGTTTTGTCTGGCGGGATGCCTTTCCCGGCGACCACGTGTGCGTGGTTCCGCAGACTCGCGACGAGGCAGCCGCAGATAATGCGCAAGCCGCTTCTCGACGGGTGAACTGAGGGGAGAACTCTACATCTGCGACGGGCAACTCCGGCACTGGCTGGCCAACGGAAGTCATTTTCTCGTCTACCTTCACAGAGCTCTCCTTTGCTCCCCTCATATATGCAACAAGACCGCTCAAGCGTCAAATTAGCACACACCCACTCGTCCTGTAGATGCCAGGATCTCGCCCTACAGGTGCCCCGAATCTCGCCGTGGATGCTCCGAA
>JBBQVN010000161.1:0-8141 GCA_038211475.1 Terriglobales bacterium
GCTCTCAACACCCGCGCGGGAGACTGGGTGCTGCTCAAGGGGTCGCGCAGTGTAAAGTTGGAACGGGCCCTGCAAGGGTGGCAGCGCGCCGCGAAAGCGCCGCAGTAAGTCATCATAGAAATCGAAATAGAAATCGAACGGAGGCGGATTGCTTTACTGGCTGCTGTACATCAAACTATTTCCGCACTATCCGCTATTCCGGATTTTTCGTTACCTGACATTTCGCACCGCCTTTGCCAGTCTGACCGCAATGTTCACTGCGCTGGTGATTGGGCCCTGGGTGATCCGGCGGCTGCGCGATTTCCAAATTCAGCAATACATCCGCGAAGAAGGTCCGAAGGCACACCAGAAAAAAGCTGGCACTCCGACGATGGGGGGCTTGCTAATTGCAATCACGATTCTGGTACCGACTTTGCTCTGGGCGGACCTCAGCAATCGGTTCGTTTGGCTGGCGATGATGGCGACGGCAACCTTCGCAGCCATTGGTTTTGCCGACGACTATACCAAGGTTGTGCATCGCCGAAATCTAGGGCTTACCGCGCGCTCCAAAGTGGGACTCCAGGTCGCCGCCAGCGTGGCCATTGCGGCGGCACTGATTGCCATGCAGACCCGGGGCCTCTACTCGACCAAGCTGATTGTCCCGTTCTTTAAGCAGTTCCGTCCGGACTTAGTGATCGAGGCTCTGGTCCACAGTCCGCATTGGTGGCCGTTGGCATTCCTCCCCTTTGTGGTTTTCGTGTGCCTGGTCATTGTGGGATCGAGCAACGCTGTCAACCTGACGGATGGCCTGGACGGGCTGGCCATCGGGTGCACAGTCATCGCAGCCGGCGCGCTAGTCGTGCTCACCTACGTCAGTGGACATGCAACGTTTTCTACTTACCTCGAATTGCAGCGCATGCCGCAGGTCGGCGAAGTCACTGTCTTTTGCGGGGCAATGATAGGAGCAGCCATCGGGTTCCTTTGGTACAACGCGCATCCGGCGGAGATTTTTATGGGGGACGTTGGCTCGCTGGCTTTGGGCGGAGCTATTGGAACCGTAGCGGTGATCATCAAACAGGAACTGCTGCTGCCATTCATCGGCGGGGTATTCGTGATTGAAGCGCTGTCGGTGATTCTGCAAGTGGGTTCCTACAAATTGCGCAAGAAACGGATTTTCAAGATGGCTCCCATTCATCACCACTTTGAGTTGATGGGATGGTCGGAGTCGAAAATCATTGTGCGCTTCTGGATCGCCTCCCTGGTGTTTGCGTTGTTCGCACTGACCACGCTGAAACTGCGGTAACTCCCCGGCCATTTTCTGTGGCATGGTTTACTGGTACATCACCTCGAGTCCCCATGTCTGAATTCTGCGATGTTGCTATCCCACTTCCGCTCGACATGCTCTTCACCTACCGCATTCCTGCGGGGATGGAGCCGATTGTCGGGGGACGCGTGTTGGTGCCGTTCAGACAGAAGCGCACTCCGGGCATTGTGGTGGAACTGCATGACCGTCCGCCGACGGTGCAGGCTCGCGACCTGCTCGAAGCGCTCGACCTGACTCCAGTGCTGGATGAACAACTGCTGCAACTAGGGCGGTGGATCGCCGACTATTACCTCTCGCCCCTGGGCGAAGTGTTCCGCAGCATGTTGCCGTTGAACGCGGAATTCAAGAAGGTGATCAACTACAGCATCACCGAAGTGGGTCACATGGCGCTCCACGCGGCGGGGACCACCGGTTCGCCGGGACGATCCAAGCGCGGTCCCGAAGACCAGATGATCGAGGTCCGCGTGCTGGACTACCTGGCGCAGCGGGACTCGGCGCGTGAACCATCGGTGCGGACGGCTACGGGTGTAAGCCGCGAGGTGCTGGCCGGCATGGCGCGAAAAAAATGGATCGTCCGCGAAGATGTGTCCGGCTCCCGTGATGCAAAGCGGATGGTGAAGGTAGCGTCGTTGCTGAGCGCCGAGGGCAAGCTGAACGAGAATCAACGGCTGTTGATGGAAACTCTCGCCGCAGCGGGCGGAAAGCTCCAAGTCGAGGCACTGCACGCGCTGGATGTTCCGCGCACCACGCTGGCTACGCTGGTGAAGCGCGGTCTGGTAGCGATTGAGGAAATGCCGGCGGAGTTTCTGCTGTCATCAGCGAAAGGAAGGTCTTCCTTCACGTTTGACCTGAGCTCTGCGCAAACCGATGCGCTGCAGAAGATTCATGCGGCGGTCAACAGCGGCAAGTTCTCTGGGATGTTATTGCACGGGGTCACTGGCTCGGGCAAGACGGCGGTCTATCTCGCGGGAATGACTGAGGTGCTGAAGCAGGGGCGCTCGGCCATTCTACTGGTGCCCGAAATTGGCCTCACTCCCGCGGTGGCGGCGGACTTGCATGAGGTGTTCGGCAACGAAGTGGCAATCCTTCACTCCGCGCTCACCGATGCGGAGCGGGCTGAGCAGTGGCATCGCATCCGTCGCGGTGAGGCCCGCATGGTGGTGGGAACGCGCTCCGCAGTGTTTGCTCCCGTCACCGATCTGGCGCTGCTCATTGTGGACGAGGAACACGATTCGTCTTACAAGCAGGAAGAGAACCCGCGCTATCACGCCCGCGACGTGGCCGTGGTGCGGGCCAAGATGGCCAACGCTGCCGTGGTGCTGGGCTCGGCCACGCCGTCGCTCGAATCATATTTCAATGCCAAGCAACACAAGTACTCGCTGGTGGATTTGCCCGACCGGGTGGAACTTCGCCCCATGCCGGAAGTGGAAATCCTCAACATGCGCCAGGAGTATCAGGAAACCGGCAAGGAGCAGGTCATCTCTCGCAAGCTGGCCGCTGAGATCCAGGAGCGGCTCGATAAGCATGAACAAGTGATGGTGTTGCTGAACCGGCGCGGCTATTCTCCGGTGGTGCTCTGCCGGACCTGCGGCAAGACGCTGCAATGCCAGAACTGCGCGGTCTCCATGACGCATCACAAGGGGAAGCGCAAGATGGAATGCCACCACTGCGGATTTGTGGCGCAGGTCCCGGAACACTGCACTCACTGCGGCAGCGAGTTTGTCTATTTCTTAGGCACTGGATCCGAGAAATTGGAAGAGTTGTTGCACGGGATGTTCCCGCAGGCGCGAATTGGGCGGCTGGATCGCGACACCACTCGCGGGCGCGACGACATTGAACGCATGTTGGCCGGCATGAACGCGGGCGAGCTGGACATTCTGGTGGGCACCCAGATGATCGCCAAGGGACATGACATTCACGGCGTGACCCTGGTGGGCGTGGTGGGCGCGGACATGGCGCTTGGCATGCCAGACTTCCGCGCCGCCGAGCGCACCTTTCAACTGCTAACCCAAGTGGCGGGACGGTCGGGTCGCGGGGAGACTCCCGGCAAAGTCGTGTTGCAGACCTACTTCCCCGACCACTACGCCGTGCAATATGCCGCGCAGCATGATTTCACCGGCTTCTACGAAAAGGAATTGCGCTTTCGCAGTTGGATGCACTATCCGCCTTACTCCGCGCTGGCCAACGTGCTGGTCCGCAGCAACAACCTTGAGGAAGCTCTGCAATGGTCGGGAACGCTGGGGCGGTGGTTTGAAAAGACGCGGCACGAAGGCGTCCGCGTCATGGGCCCGGCCGCAGCCCCAATCGTGCGCCTCAAGCGCAATTACCGCTATCACTTCGTGCTGAAGTCGCCCAGCCGCAAGAAACTGAATACGCTGTTGCGAGCCATGCTGGCCCACGCCGCAGCTCAAAAGATCCCGCGCACCCAGGTAGTGGTGGATGTGGACGCACTCTGGATGATGTAGGGCAATGCGCTGCCTCGTTGGCAAAGACATCGCTATTGCATGACCGGCAAAAAGGGGCCGCTATCCGATCAGGACATCGGGAGTGCAGGTGCGCCTTCAGATTCGAGCCCGGAGAGCGCGGTGATCGGTGCCGAGGCTGTTTCCTCTAACACTAATTGAAAACCGTTTCTTAACAATTGGAAACCGACTCTTAACAAGAACACGACGCACGGGTCTCGGTCCCGGAGGGACCGTCGATAGTAGCCCGCCAGTTCACTGGCGGGTATTGGTATGCCGAGATGCCTGGCGTCCCGAAGGGACGCTTGAACTATCCCCAAACGTACTCGGAATTCGGCACCCCCATTTAATCTGGCACGCTCATTCTGAATTCGGCCGCCCACTATCTCGCACCACATTCCAAATTTCGCGCGCGCCGGATCATCCCCTACTCCGGGTTTGGCCTTTCCGCCCGCGCACCGTGCACCACTCCCGTATTATCGGCCGCGCAGTTCGTGCATCACTTCCCGTATCGAACCGCCCACGAAGGGAGCGGGAGTCAGAGTCAGGATCAACATCAATAGTGCCAGTGCCGCCAGCCAACCTCGCTTGCCCGAAACCCGCGGCCAATCCGCTACCCGCGGATGCCGCATGCTGCTCAGCCCCAGCAAAATCGCCCACACCAGCCATCCCGCCCAGAAATAGACTGCCATGGGCGCCAGAACCACGATAGTCAGTCGCGACACCCATTTGTGCATCTTTGGCGACAGCGAGAAAACTATGTGGCCGCCATCAAGCTGGCCTCCCGGCAGCAAGTTAAGCGCGGTGGCGAACATGCCCACCCACGCCGCGATGGCCATCGGATGCAATTCGACCTGACTTAAAGGCAACCCCGCCACGCCATGGGACAGAAATGCGAGCGCACGGTGGACCAGTTGGAAAATCAACGGGAATCCTAAATCGCTCTCTGGCGCGGCTCCCGCGGGGAATGGCCGGGAGAGACCAAGCGAGAAGACGAGGGCTGCCAGCGCGACCACGAATCCGGCGACGGGTCCGGCAATTCCGATATCAAACAGCGCGGTGCGCGAGCGAATGGCGCCGCGAATGCGGATGAATGCACCGAGCGTTCCGATCAGCGTCGGGGCCGGGATGAAGTATGGTAGCGTGGCTTGCACCCCGTAATAGCCGCAATACAGGTAATGCCCCATCTCATGCGCCAGCAGAATACACATCAGCGTGAGTGAGAACGGAAGTCCAAGCCACAGTCGCGACGGCTGCGCCAGAATCCATCGCACGGGGAACAGAGGCAGGCCGCCCTCGTCTCCCATGGCGAACGTCGGCAGGTTGTGCAAGTAGTTGAATTCCAATCGTGCGCCAACAATCGTGGTGGTCAGAAAAGTGGCAGCTAGCAAGAGGGCGTGCAGCCAATACATCTGGCGCCTGGGTTTGATTGCCCATAAGGCAACCGGCGGCTCGGTCGGACTGGGGAGGGAAGAAATCGTTTCAGACATCGGGCGCCTTGAGCACTGCTTTTATTACGAAGCGGGTTGGGGATGGGCCGACTCAGTCGATGGTCTGGAGTTCCTTCCCCGGCTTGAAGCGAACGGACTTTCCGGGTGGGATGGAGACTTCGGCGCCGGTGCGGGGGTTGCGCCCAATGCCGGTTTTGCGCTGGCGGACGTTGAACACGCCAAAGCCGCGCAATTCGATCCGGTGTCCCTTCGACAGGGCGCTCTTCATGCTCTCAAAAACCGCCTCGACCGCCAACTCGGCTTTGGTCTTGGTAATCCCGGTCCGGGCCACCACTTCGTTGATGATGTCGAGTTTAATCACAGGCCAAACACTCCCAAGTGCTTGATGCTACGGAACATAACAGAGATTGTCAACGGGACGGGGTTGCCGTAAGATGGCACTACTGTTACCAGCCTGCAATCGTCGCGGCGTGGCATTTTCTGCCATCCGAGACCAAATTCCACACTCGCCGCGCGCGAGGTGTAACGAAGGAGCACCATGCTGAAAAGTGACCGCTGGATCCGCCGCAAGGCCCTGGAACAGGACATGATCAACCCTTTTTCTGAGAAGCAGGTAAGCCAGGGAGTGATCTCTTACGGTTTATCTTCCTATGGGTATGACTTGCGGGTAGCCGACGAGTTCAAAATCTTTACCAACGTCAACTGTACCGTGGTGGATCCAAAGAACTTCGATGAACGGTCGTTCGTGACCATCCGCTCCGATGTGGCCATTGTGCCCCCTAATTCCTTTGCTCTGGCTCGATCGGTGGAATATTTCAAGATTCCACGCGAGGTGCTGACCATTTGCGTCGGGAAATCCACTTACGCTCGTTGCGGCATTATCGTCAATGTGACGCCGTTTGAGCCCGAGTGGGAGGGCTTTGTTACGCTGGAAATTTCCAACACAACTCCTTTACCCGCAAAGATTTACGCCAATGAAGGGTTGTGCCAGATTCTCTTCTTCCAGTCGGACGAGGTTTGCGAGGTCAGCTACAAAGACCGCAAAGGGAAGTATCAGGACCAAAAGGGCATCGTGCTGCCGAAACTTTAGGAAGGGGTACTCGCGGGTTCATGGCACCCTGCGTCTTGGCGCAGAACCCGCGGGAAGGCCAACGTGCCTAGCTGCCTTCGCCTTCTTTGTACATGTACTTGATGGCTGGCTTATAGATCATCACGTTGGGCTGGCCGTCGCGATTCAACTTGATGCAGTAGCGGTCGTACCACTCGATGACGCCGTGCATCAGTTCTCCGTCCCGCAAGACCACCACCATCGGGGTTTTGCCCTGCATTTGCTTTTGATAATAGAAGTTTTCCGCGTTGGTCTGGTCCAACGGAGCTGGTTTCTTGGCCGCTGCGGGAGAGGGGCGTTCGCGGCGCTCCAGGGTGACGGGGCCATGGTTAAAGTTGGGCTCCAGGCGGTTGAGGGTCGGCCGGATGAGTTTGCGGTTGGCGGTCACATCTGGTTGCAGTGGTCGTTCTGCAGGCATGAGTGAGAACTTTCTTTCAACTAGACTGCGTTTGATTTGCGGGGTTCGCCACACTTCAACGATCGCTAACCAAGCATGGGAAACCACTTGGCTTTCAACAACTGGGTGTGTGCGCTTTGACACTACCGTACCACAAGTATTCAGGTGTAGGTCAACCTGAAAGTCGCGAAGGGTGTTCGGTCGCGGCGAAGGCGTCCAGAGATAGCGAACGCAGCAGGTTCCTCCGAATCCCTTTCTCCACGTCGTTCAGACCATGGGCGGCGCGCACAATCCATTCAAAATCCACTGCCTCGGCCAGCCTCTTGAGCTCCCCCTGGATGTCGGTGTTGCGGACCAGTTGCGGCGTGCCGTTGCCCAGGTACATCAGATCCTCCAGCAGCATGTAGAGCGCGCGCAGCAACTGGTCGGTCTTCTCGCGGCCGTCGGCTCCTGGACGATAAGTTTCGGTGACCTTGAACAGATCAGTATGGTCGCCAACGCGAGCGGCGGCATTCAGAATCACCAGCGCATTCGACCGCGCCGCGCTGTAGGTGGCAATGTCGAAGGTCAGAGCGTGGCCCGCGGCCCCTTCCGATAGCCGGGCCACCAGGGCGCGCTGCTTCTCGTTCCAGTCTGGACGTCGGGCGGCCAGCAAGCTTTCAATCTCCTGCGGCGGCAGCGCTGCCAGCGTCATGATCATGCAGCGTGAACGAATGGTCGGCAGAAACTCGCCCGGGTTGTCGGTGAGCAGGAACAGGGTGGCGAAGCTGGGCGGCTCTTCGAGGATCTTGAGCAGAGAATTCGCCGCCTCTTTCATGAAGGCCGAACTGGTAAAAATGTACACTCGCTCGCGAGCTTCCGCAGGCCGGTAGTAGATGCTCTCACTCAAACGCCGAACCTGGTCCACCTTGATCAACAACTGGGGCGGGTCAGGAGGGATCACCAGCAGGTCGGGATGCACCTGCACCAGGATGCGAGTTTCTTTTTTGTCAGTATCGCGAAGGTTTTCGCGCGCCTCGACCGCCTCAGCGACGCGGGCATTCAAGTCTTCGGCCTGCGCCATGCGAGTGCAGTTCGAGCATTTGCCGCAGAAGTCAGGAAGGCCGTCGCTGGTAGTGGGCGACAGGCAATTCATGGTGCGGGCCAGCATCAGGGCCAGCGTGTACTTGCCCGATCCTGGAGGCCCCGCGAGGATGACGGCGTGCGGAAAATGATCGTGCGCCAGCATCTCGCGAAGCTGGTGGACGGTTTCGGCATTGCCGTAGAAATCAGAGAAAGACATTATCGTGAGGAAACGCGTTGACGGGTCCGTGGAGTCTTGCCGTGCTCCCCCAGTCGCGGGACCACGATCTGCATGATCTTCGCATGAGTCTGGGATGGAGTGCCGCGGGCGTTGACCACCTGCACTCGCTCGGGTTCG
>JBBQVN010000162.1:0-8046 GCA_038211475.1 Terriglobales bacterium
GCGCGAGGCTTCTGCAAGGGCAAAATTGCGCGAGTTGTTGGAGCCGACAACGATGTAGCCGTACTTTTCGGCTGCGGCCTGCAACAGTTTTACCGGCGTCTTGCCGTGCGCTACCGGATCGAAGGCGTAGATGATGGGCCACGGCCGGGCCGGCGTGTATCCCGAGGGCAGGTAGAGAGCGTAGGTTTCGTCGGGCTCGGCGGCGCACTGTACGGCTTCAACCACCTGGCCCGGGGGAAGGGTGGGGCGGACTTGGCCGGGAGCCAGTGCGCAAAACAAGATTCCAAAGTAGATGCCAAATGGCTTGATCAAAAATTCACTCGAAGTCCGAACCGGATCGGTTTGGCTCTCCGCATCTCGCCCCGCACATTGCAAATCTTAACACCGAGGGTAAGCCATTTCTCCCGCTCGTTTGCGAGAAAACGGGAGCGGAACGCGATGCAAGTTCAGCCTCGCTCGACGTGCGGACTTTCTCTGTATGTTGTGGGATGCTTCCGCTGAATGAAGACTCAGGCAGAAAGCGAATCCGCTTTTCGCCCGGACAGTAGAAGGCCGATCCAGCAGCTTACCGGCCAGGTGAGCAGCCATGACAACCAATACCAGTGCGGAAAGCCCTTGCTCCAGTTGGGAATGGTCGTGGCGAGGCCCATCACTTCTCCGAGGATAAAGAACCAGAGCACATGCCGCGCAGCGCGATTGGGAGCGAAGCGGGCGCAGAGCCAGGCACAAAAGATGGAGACGATGACGAATAGGGCCGTGCTCGCCATGAGAGCGTGATCGGTGGGGACGCGACCGCGGACGAAATCGCCCGGAAACAGGCGCGAAAGCAATGGATCGGTAGCCATCACAAGAACTATCGAGAGCACGTAGCTGCCAACGACCACAGCGATGGATTTGAGCACCGGGAACCCTCCTTGGTGACCATCAAGCTAAGTTTTTCTTTTTTGTTTTCGGCGAGCGGGAAGCTCACTCGGCGGCGAGTATAGCACGCGGGGTAGATGATTTCTCGCAGGGACTTTCTCGTGGGGATTTTCTCGCTTTGACTTTATCGCCGGGACTTTACGCCGGACTTTACCCCGGTACTTCATTGCCGGGTCTTTACCCCCGGGAGATCCACCACCGGCCGAGCACGAACAATTCCCCAACCACGAAGAGCGTGCCAAAAATCACCTTGTTGTATCTTGCCAGCCAAAGCGGCAGGTAGATGTCGAAGTTGTCCCTGCGCTCCTGAGTCTGGCGGCCCGCTATGTCGGTCAAGGGACACCGGCCGTGGTTTACAGCGAGCACCGCGCACTCGACCAAGACTAGCCCCGACAGCACCGCTGCCCATAGAAACTGGCGATAGGCGCCAGCCAGGGGAATTGCCACGATGCATGCGGCGAAGAAGAACCAAGCCGCAGTGTGCAGAAGCTTGATCACCACCAGCATCGGGATGCGCTTCGGTTGAGGTTTCACGAGAAATTCCAGTTTACGAGACTTGCGTTCGCATGTCGGACGCTATAGCGCCACTATACGCCGCTGCCAACTATTCCCCGGAGGCCGCAATCCCTCGCTCGCTGCTAAAATAAATACTCACTCTTATGTTTGAAAATCTCCAGGAAAAACTGCAACGCGCGTTTAAGAGCCTGCGCGGCCAAGCGGTGTTGAGCGAAGAGAACATCGCTGAGGCCCTGCGCGAGATCCGCGTCGCCCTGCTTGAGGCCGACGTCAACTTTAAGGTGGTCAAAGACCTGATCGACCGCATCCAGGCCAAGGCGGTCGGCGCGCAGGTCATGACCGCGCTCTCTCCCGGCGAGCAGGTCATCAAAATCCTGCGCGACGAACTAGTGGAAACCCTCGGCAAAGACACCGCCAAGATGAAGTTCTCGTCGCAGCCGCCGTCGGTGATTCTGATGGCCGGTCTGCAAGGCTCGGGCAAAACCACGACCTCGGGCAAGCTGGCGAATTGGTTGAAGCAGGGCGGGCACCGTCCGCTGCTGGTTTCGGTGGACGTGTATCGTCCCGCCGCTCGCGAGCAGTTGAAAGTGGTGGCGCAGGCGATCAAGGCGCACGTTTATGAAGGCGAGGTCGGGGAGGCCAATACCGCCACCGTCGAGCGCCTGGCCAAGGAGGCGCGACGCGAGGCCATCATCACCGGCTGCGACGTGCTGATTGTTGATACCGCTGGCCGCTTGCACATCGACGAGCAGTTGATGGACGAGATGCAATTGCTCAAGAAGCTGCTCAACCCGTCCGAGATCCTGTTCGTGGCCGACGCCATGACCGGGCAGGATGCGGTGCGCTCCGCCGATGAGTTCCACAAGAAGCTGACCCTGACCGGCGTGGTGCTGACCAAGATGGACGGCGATGCTCGCGGCGGCGCCGCGCTCTCGATTCGACAAGTGACGGGCCAGCCTATCAAGTTCATTGGCATCGGTGAAAAATACGATGCGCTGGAGCCATTTCACCCCGACCGCATTGTTAGCCGCATTCTGGGCATGGGCGATTTGCTGTCGTTGATTGAAAAAGCCGAGCAGCAGATCGACAAGAAAAAAGCGGAAGAGATGGCCACCAAGGCCTTCAGTGGCGACGGCTTTTCGCTGGAGGATTTTCGCGAGCAGCTGCGCCAGGTCCGCAAGATGGGGTCTATGAAGAGCATCCTCGGGATGCTGCCCAGCGTTGGTCCGCTGGCCGGCATGCAAAAAGCCGCCGACCAGGTGGACGAAAAGCAGATCAACCGGGTGGAGGCGATCATCGACTCCATGACCCGGCACGAGCGTCTGCATCACGAAGTGATCAACGGCAACCGGCGCAAACGAATTGCGCGCGGTTCAGGGACGACTGTGCAGGAAGTGAACAACCTGCTGCGGCAGTACGCGCAAATGCGGAAGATGTTTAAGCAGATGGGAAAACCCAGCTTCGCACGGCGCATGGCAGGGATGAAAATGCCGGGCAGGTAGAAGGAGCAACGTGTTAAACTTCAGTCTGCGACTGGGAGAGCTGCCTTTTTGTAGCTCGTCGGAACTTTTTTCCGCTCAGCCGCCTTTTTTATGCACATTCTGTACGTCGACGAGTCCGGCGACGGTTCCGTCGCTTGAAATGCTATCCCCTGGAATCGACCAAGTCTTATGTTCCATAAGGAAGATCCATGAAGTGGCGCGGTCTCGAAGAATCGGCGGCGGGGCCGGACATGCGTCCGCTGCGGGAGATTTTCGCCGAGCGCAAGCTGCTCATCGAAAAGTATGTCCCGGCAGATATTCTGACTCTGCACACCAGTGTAATCGCTGGCCTTAAGCAGGCCCGCCTGGCTGCGCTCAGCCTTCAAGCGGGCGAGAAAGCTCCCGCATTCGAACTCAAGGACCACAGCGGCAAATTGGTCTCGTCCGCGGACCTGCTCACGCAGGGGCCGCTCGTCATCTGCTTCTTTCGCGGCCGGTGGGATTCATTTTGTTGCGGCCAGATGGAAGCCTTGAACGGGGTGCTGCCGCAGATTACCGCAGCGGGAGCCAGGTTGGTCGGCATCTCGCCCCAAACCGTGCAGCAGTCGTTCTTCATGGCCGATCAGCACCGGCTCGGCTTCCCTCTGCTCAGCGGTGCCGGCAACCGCGTGGCTCGCGCTTTTCGTTTGGTTTACCAGGTTCCAGAAGATCAGAAGGCGATCTATCAGCGGGCATTCGTCAACCTGCCGTTCGTCAACGGGGATGCCAGCTGGGAACTGCCGATTCCTGCGACTTACGTGGCGGATCGCGCCGGGACGGTGCGGTTTGCCTCGGCGGATGAAGATTATTCTGTCCGACCCGAACCAGCGGAGATTGTCCAGCGATTGCTCTCGTTGCCATAAACTGGGCTGCCGCTTGCGATTATGCTCCCCGTGCGGCATAATTAGAGATTGTCCGACCCATCGGGCAGGCCCCAGGAAAGGAAACAAAGCTCTGTGTTAATGATCCGTCTAGCGCGCCGTGGTGCGCGCAAACAACCGTATTACCGCGTGGTAGTGATTGAGAAGGAACGCGCGTGCAATGGCCGTCCGGTCGAAGTGGTCGGGACCTACAATCCCCGCACCAATCCGGCCAGCGTCGAGCTCAAGCGTGAGCGCGTGGAATATTGGGTGTCGAAGGGCGCCCAGATGTCGAGCCGCGTGGGCAAGCTGTTTGCCAAGCATACTGCGGCCCCGGCCATCAGTTCTGCTGCTTAGTCCCGCCGCGAATTCGCGTTCACCCATTCCTGCCATCACTGAGGAACTTCATGAGCCAGTCTAATGGCGACATACGGTCGTTGATCGAGTACCTGGCCAAGGGGCTGGTGGATGCCCCCGGCGCCGTGGTCGTGGACCAGTACGAGGACGGCGACGAAACCGTGCTTGAGGTGGAAGTCGCTCTCGAAGATGTCGGCAAGGTCATCGGGCGCCAGGGCCGCACTGTGCGGGCTCTGCGCACGATTGCGAGCGCTGCAGGCGCGAAGCAAGACAAGCGCTACGCGGTCGAAGTCGTGGAATAGGGGACCGCCATCGCAGGCGAGTTCATTTCGGTCGCGCGGGTGGTGAAGACGCAGGGCCGCCACGGCGAAGTCGCTGTGGAGTTGCATACCGGAGCTCCGGAGCGGTTTCGCGAAGGCGCCAGGCTGTTTGCGCTGGCATTGGATGGGAGCCGGCGAGAAGTGACGGTAGAAGAGTCTTGGCCGCACAAGACGTGGCTGGTACTCAAGTTTGCCGACGTCGATTCGATGACGGATGCGGAAACGCTGTTGCGCACAGAGTTGCAAGTGCCGGCGGAGGAGCGGGCAGCGCTCGATGCAGGATGGACCTACATCAGCGACTTGACTGACTGCAAAGTTTTTGATGGCGATCGTGAGATTGGCGCCATCGCAGACGTTCAGTTTGGGGCGGGAGAAGCGCCGCTGCTGATGGTGGCCGACGACCAGGGCAAGATTTACGAGATTCCATACGCGGAAGCGTATCTGGTGAAACTGGATCTCGCGGCAAAACAAGTTCACATGCGGCTACCCGAGGGGATGCTGGAGATCAACTCTCCACTCTCCAGCAGGGAAAACCGCAAGCAGAACAAAGGCGGCGAGTAGGCCGAGGCGTTTTAGGTTTCCGCGAATGAAGATCGACATCTTGACGATCTTTCCAGACTTTTTTCGCGGACCGCTGGATTACGGCATTGTCCGCCGGGCGCGGGAAACCGGCCTGCTGGAAATTGCTCTTCACGACCTGCGGGGTTTTACGCACGACAAGCACCGCACTGTGGATGACCGCCCGTTTGGCGGAGGCGAAGGCATGGTGCTGAAGCCGGAACCGATCTTTGAATGTATTGAAACGCTGGGGCTGGCTTCGCGGGAAGATCGCGTTGCCGCCAGGGCGCCGCAGTCGGTGATTTTGCTTTCACCCCAGGGCAGGCGACTTGACCAGCCGCTTGCAGCGGAAATAGCGCGACTGGAGCGGGTGGTTCTGATCTGTGGGCGATATGAGGGCGTGGACGAGCGAGTCAGCGACTACGTTGCAGATCAGGAAATCTCGATTGGCGACTATGTGCTGAGTGGAGGCGAGATGGGCGCGGCGGTGATAGTGGATTGCATCACGCGGCTGCTTCCCGGAGCTTTGGGGAATGAAGCTTCTTCGCGGCAAGAGTCGTTTACGATGCATGCGGAGTTGGAAGCCGACGGGCCTAGTTCGACCTGTGTGTCAGGCGGATTGCTGGATTATCCGCACTACACGCGGCCAGCGGACTTTCGCGGGATGAAGGTACCCGAAGTGTTGCTCGAGGGCAATCACGACGAGATTCGGCGATTGCGCCGCAAGAAGGCTTTAGAAAAGACATTGCGAAACCGTCCCGATCTTTTGGGTCGAGTGACGCTAAGCAGCGAAGACGAAAAGTTACTGGCCCAGATCAAGGGCAACGAAATCTAAAACGTAAGGACTACGAAAATGCGCAACCAGGTAATTGAAAAACTTCTGGCCAAGAGCCGCCGGACCGACCTTCCCGATTTCGATTCCGGCGACACCATCCGGGTGCAGGTGAAAATCCGCGAAGGTGAAAAAGAACGTCTCCAGGCCTTTGAGGGCGTTGTGATTAAGTGCTCCAAAGGCGCGCAAGCCAGCTTTACGGTCCGCAAGATCAGTTTCGGGCAGGGCGTGGAAAGAATCTTTCCGTTAGATTGCAAAGTCATCGACAAGGTGGATGTTATGCGATCGTCCGCGGTACGCCGCGCCAAACTGTATTACCTGCGCGGACTCAAGGGCCGGGCTGCCCGTCTTCGCGACGCCGAATAAGTTCGCACCTCCGGGCCGGTCGAGCACTCCTCTGCCGGCTCCGGCATTTACCGCTTGCACTATTGCCCGCCTTCGGCGACTATCTCTCTAGCTCGCCTTGCCGCCCGAACTCCAACTCGCAATTGAAAGACCAGCCTCAGCCGCCACTGCAAAACTGCGTCTGTTGAAGAGTCTGCGTTGCACTCTGCGCTTTGAGAAGCGGGCATGGCTGGCCGGAGCGCTCCGCGTTGCCGGAGTTGATGAAGTCGGGCGCGGCTCTCTGTTTGGGCCGGTGGTGGCCGCAGCGGTCATTCTCGACCCGCGCTATCGCATTCGTGGCCTGCGCGATTCCAAGCTCTTGCCCGCAGACCGCCGTGAAATTCTGGCCGAGCGCATTCGGGAACACGCGCTGGCGTTTGCGGTTGCCGCAGTAGATGCCGACCAGATCGATCGCATCAACATTTATCAGGCATCGCGGGTGGCGATGCGCCAGGCCGTGCTTCTGCTATCCCCCGCCGCTGACTATCTTCTGGTGGACGCAATGAAACTGGACTGCGAGGTTCCGCAAGACCCCATCATTCATGGCGACGCATTGTCTGCCTCGATTGCGGCCGCCTCCATTGTTGCGAAAGTGCATCGCGACCGCATGATGAAAGAGTGGGACCCAATTTTTCCCGCGTACGGGCTGGCTTCCAACAAGGGATACTGCACGCCATACCATCTGGCGGCGCTCCGCGACCACGGCCCGTGCCCGCTGCATCGGCAGTCGTTCGCGCCGGTATGGAGTGCTCCTCCGCAGGAGGCGTTCGAGTTTGTCCAGGCACACGCCGCGGAGCTGGAGCCACGATGACGGCGTTGTAGTCACGAAAATCTTTACGACAGGGTATACAGGGGTGGCAGGGTAAACCTTCAATTTCTTTTTTGTCCGCGTTTTTTACCCATCATTTTTTAGTGAGATATCCCTCGGCCTTCGTTCTTGGCCGCCGCTTGCCGTTTTGATTTACCCTGTGCCCCCTGTGGTTCACGCCTTAGCCCTTCCGCTGCCTCCCGCTCTTAGGTGTTGGTTTTCCCTGTGCGCCCTGTGATTCTCGCCTTTGCTGCTATCATTTTCGCGTGGCGGATCGCGGAAAATTTATCACCTTCGAGGGTTTGGACGGCAGCGGCAAGAGCACGCAACTGGAAAAGCTGGCCAGCGCCCTCCAGTCTCGCGGACTGCCGGTGACCGTCACTCGCGAGCCGGGCGGCACCGATGTGGGCGAAAGGATTCGCGGTATTCTGCTGGACTCAGCCACCAAGTCGCTCTCGCCATTGGCCGAGATGGCGCTGATGTTTGCGGCCCGGGCTCAGCATCTGGCTCAGGTCATTGAACCTGCGCTTGCCCAGGGTCACGTCGTTCTGTGCGATCGATTCACCGACTCCACCGAGGCCTACCAAGGGGGCGGCCGCAAGCTTGGAAGCCAGCCCGTCCTCGATCTGCATCGCATTCTGTGTGGCGACGTACAGCCTGACTTGACCCTCCTGCTCGATACCGACTCGGCCAAGAGCGTCCAGCGGGCGCGCCGCCGCAACCGCACTACTGCCAAGGCCCACGCCAATGCTGACGAGGATCGCTTTGAGCAGGAGAGCCGCGCGTTCTTTGGCCGAGTGCGCGCTGCGTTCCTCGACATCGCCTACCGCGAACCCGAGCGAGTGCAGGTGGTCAACGCCCGCGGCACTCCATCCCAGACTCATGCGAAGATCATGCAGATCGTGGTCCCGCGACTGGGGGAGCACGGCAAGACTCCACGGACCCGTCAACGCGTTTCCTCACGATAATG
>JBBQVN010000163.1:0-7952 GCA_038211475.1 Terriglobales bacterium
TCCGGTCCACTTGTCCGGACGGCCACCTCACAACGATTGCCTCGACTCTTGCCGCCACTCCCAGCCCGATGTGCAATCTCGGATCGCTCGCCGACTCAAAGCTGCTGTTCGCCCGCACTTCGTCGTATTGCGTGACCCCGCTGGCCGTGACTTCGGCCCTGGCCCCAAAACCATCGCGGTTTGACTTGACTCCCCGCGTCCGAATCTCCAACCAGTGCGCCGCGTTCTGGGTCTCATTTCGCAACAGCACGGGGGAGCCATCCAGCACCGTCATCAACACATCCTGCTGCCCGTTATTGCGAAAATCGGCAACTGCGGCACCGCGGCCCACGTAGCGTTTAACAAATCCCGCTCCACTCGACGGCCCAATCTCCTCGAACTTCCCCTTCCCCAGGTTGTGGAACAGAAACGGCCGCTCCGGATACCCCACGCCAAAACTCTGCCCTTCCACCTGTGGATCAACATGCCCGTTGGCTACGAAGATGTCTTTCCATCCGTCGTTGTCCAGATCCAGGAACTTGGTTCCGAACCCGAGATAGGGCACGCTGATCGGCCCTACTCCCGCCGCTCCCGCCAGATCAGTGAACTCGCCGTTACCGTCGTTGTGGTAGAGATTGTTGGCGTCGTCCGAAAAATTCGTCTTGAAGATGTCGGGCCAACCATCACGGTCATAGTCGGCAGCGTCAATCCCCATGCCCGCCTGCTCGCGCCCATCCGAGCTATAAGCCAGCCCTGCCTCAATCCCGACTTCATTGAATCCGCCCTTGCAGTTGTTGTGGTAGAGCAGGCTCGGCGACGAGTCGTTGGCGACATACAGATCCAGGCAGCCATCTTTGTCGTAGTCGAGCCACAATACGCCCAGCCCGTAATATCCACCTGGATCGATGTTTAATTTTTCGCTGACGTCGGTGAAGGTGCCGTCGCCATTGTTGTGATACAGACGGTCCCGCGCGCCTTTCAAACCTCGCGGCCCGCACGACACCGGAATTCCCCGATACTGGCAGAACGGACCTTTGCCAAACTCCGGCAGGTTCTCCAACTCCAAGTCCACATAGTTCGCGACATATAAGTCGAGATGCCCGTCGTTGTCGTAGTCGCCGAATGCGGCGCTGGTACCCCATCGTCCGCCATTCCCGACGCCGGTTTTTGCGGTCACGTCGCTGAAGGTTCCGTCGTGGTTGTTGTGGTATAGCACCGCGCCGTCAAAGTAGGTAACGTATAAATCTTCCCACCCGTCATTGTCGTAATCGCCCACCGCCACGCCGAATCCCCAGCCGCAGTGGTTGAGCCCCGACTTGGAGGTGACGTCGCTGAAGGTGCCGTCATGATTGTTGCGATACAGTCTGCCGGGATGGCATTTGCCGGCGCGGACGTCTTCAATCGTCGAGCCGTTGACGAAGTAGATGTCCATCCAACCGTCATTGTCGAAGTCGAATATCGCCACGCCACCGCACATGGTCTCCAGGATGTACCGTTTTTCAGGATTGCTGCCGCAAGCGAGGTGGAAGTCGATGCCAGCCGCGCGGGTCACATCCTCAAAACGGACTGCGGCACCGCCGGGACGCGGTTCCGCAGCAGCAGATTTCGCGGCGCCCGCGGGTTTATGCGCCATAGCCATACCCCCGACCATGAGAACGATTGCCACGAGAAAAACATACCGCGCATATCCACTGCGAAAGTTCCGGGCGCTCGTTTTCATAAGATTATTGGTCTCGCGAGGTCGCCATTCCAGCTTCCGCGGGATGCATCTTTTTCAGTTCGGCAAAGCGCTGCCTTTCCCGCTCCGCCTCATCGTTGCGACCTAGTTTCTGCAGCGCCCGCGCCAGTTGATAGTGCGAGCTGGGATCGGTGGGTTTTAGCTCCACTGCCCGCCGCAACGGCGTCTCGGCGGCCTGCGCATCGCCCAGCAGCAAATGTGCTTTGCCTAAATCGTAGAAAGCCAGCGGGTGCTCCGGATTCAGTTCGGTCGCCTTCGTCAATTGCTCAATCGCATTCTTCCAATCACCTGATTCCAGCAGGCAGTGGCCGAGTTGATAGCGGAGTTCCGAATTGCCGGACGCGCGCGGCACCTCCGCCTGGTATTCGGCGATCGCTTCTGCGCTTCGTCCCAGCGCCTGGTACGCGAAGCCCAGATGATAGTGCCCCAACGGGATTGCGGGCTCCAGCTTCAACGCAGCTTTGAACTGCTCCACCGCCTCCAGAGTTCGATTGGTGTTCATATAAGCTCGCCCCAGCAATACATGCGGCAGCGCCTTCCCGGCCTGCTTTTTGACCACTGTCTCGAGTTCGATTGCAGCGTTGGCATAGTCGGATTGGCTCAACCGGACCAGCCCCAGGTCAAAGCGGATATCGCCATCCTGTGCATCCAGTTCTTTGGCCCGTTGCAGCTCGCGCGCGGCTGCTGCCAGTTGTCCGGATTCGAAAAAGGCTAATCCGAGGTAGTGATGCACTCCCGCACTCTGCGGGAAGCGCGAGGCCGCCTGATTGCCGAAAGCCATCGCTGTCTGCGTTTGTCCTGCCTGGAGATAGCCTCGCATCAGATCGCGCGCAATGGACCCATCCTGGGGCGAAAGCTGTTGCGCCCGCTCCAGATCTTGCACCGCGCGGCTGAAGTCGCCCGCCTCCATGGCCGCTTCCGCGCGACGAACTAGCTCCGGGACATTTGGCGGTGCGGGTTGCGCGGACGCTGCGGATATCAGGAAAAGGCCGATCCCCGATGCGTATTTTGCCCAGCGCCCGGCGACTCTTGCCCAATTGGAGAGCCTTCGCGGAATGGCTTTCGTGCAGTGCATGTCGGTGATCCGCCTCGGGCCGCTGAAAGCACCTTGAAACGCCTGAATCCGCGCTCTTGGGGCGCACGCTTCTTATGTGCTTCGCGCTGCCGCCATTGTACTAAGCTTCGGTACTGCACTTGCTCCGGGGGTGAAACGTAGCACGAGACCGGCGTCGCCTACAGGAAGAGGGGCTAACGCACCGCGATCCGCAGGTTGCCGGCAGGATCTTGCCAGAACTGCAAGCCCGGCGGCACCACCGTGGTTGCGCTGTACTCGGTGATGACGGCCGGGCCGATGTGCTTTTGCATCGTGCGCAGTTGTTCGCGGGCAAGTATCGCGGTGGGCCATGCTCGCCCGGCGAAGAAAACGGGAGTGCGCATGGCCTTCTGCTTGGCACCCGCCGGGTTCACTTGGCCTGACGGTCTCGGTTGCGCACGTTCCGTGGCTGGCCGCTTCACCGTGGCTCGTAGCCGCAGTGTCACCAATTCGACTTCGCGGCCGCTATGACTGTATCCGTAGCGGCGCAAGTGTTCGCCGTGAAACTCCTGCACCACGCGGCCGCTAAAAGGTATGCTCAGTTCATACCCTTGTCCGCGATAGCGGACATCCACCGATCGCCGGTAGCGCACCGTTCCCCGCCAATCTTCATCGCGCAACGCCACCTTCGCCTGCCGCTCCAAACCGGCGAACTCCGCGCCGAGCTTTGCCAG
The DNA here is from genome assembly GCA_038211475.1 of Terriglobales bacterium. Classification (GTDB taxonomy): domain Bacteria; phylum Acidobacteriota; class Terriglobia; order Terriglobales; family Acidobacteriaceae; genus JANYBT01. Next base: position 3,485 of record JBBQVN010000163.1, read on the forward strand.
CGGCGCGCGTTCGCGGCAGCGCAGCAGAACCGTGCGCGAATAATCCTTCACCACCTCGCTGACCATAATTCCATAGGCAGAAAGCGCTCCGGGAAATTTTGGCAGGATCACCATCCGGATGCCCATTGCTTGCGCCAGCTCGCAAACGTGGAGCCCGCCCGCTCCGCCGAACGCCAGCAGCGCAAATTCGCGCGGATCATAGCCTCGCTCCACCGACACAACCCGCAGCGCTTTTTCCATCGTGGCGTTGACCACGCGCACTACGCCGGCGGCGAACCCCTCCGGAGTTAGCTCAGACTTCTGCTTGTGTAACCAAGCTGCCGTGATTTTCCGCGTCCGCTCAAGATCCAACTGGAATTCACCGCCAAGGAACCGGTCCGGTTGCAGGCGGCCAAGTAACAAGTTGGCGTCGGTCACGGTCGGCTGTTCGCCGCGCCCGTAACAGATTGGGCCGGGATTCGCGCCTGCCGACTCCGGACCCACTCGCAACGCGCCCGCCGCATCAAAGCGCGCCAATGATCCGCCGCCCGCCCCGACGGTATGAATATCGAGCATCGGCACCGACACCGGCAGTCCCGCTACCTCGGATTGATTCCGCGCGCTCAGCTCGCGATCCACCAGCGCAACATCGGTGGATGTGCCTCCCATGTCGAACGAAATGAGGCGAGCGATGCCGCTCCGCTTCGCCATGGCCGCGGCACCAACTACTCCGCCCGCTGGGCCCGAGAGCACTGTTCGCACCGGCTCCTCCGCTGCTGAAGCCAGCGAGGCAATGCCGCCGCTCGATTGCATCACGAAGATTCGCGCCGCCGCTCCTGCCCGCCGCGCCAGGTTCTCCAGGTAGCTCCGCATCAGCGGCTGCAAGTAAGCGTTGACCACCACCGTGCTGGTGCGCTCGTACTCGCGAAACTCCGGCAGAATCTTGTGCGATGCAGAAATCGGCAATCCAAGCGCCTCGAGCCGCTCCATCACCCTCTGCTCGTGCTGCGCATTGGCGAAGGAAAACAGTAGCGTCACTGCGATGGACTCCACCTGTTGTGCCCTGACTGCCGCCACCAATGCCTCGAGTTCATCCTCAGTGGGCGTGCGCAGAATCTTTCCTGTGGAGTCAACCCGCTCCTCGACCTCGAAGCGAAGTTCGGATGGAACCAGCGGGGCGACCCGCTCGAAGAACAAGTCATAGAGCTTTGGTCGTGCCTGCCTCCCAATTTCGACCACGTCTGCGAATCCCGCGGTCGTGACCAGAGCCACCCGCGCTCCCTTGCGCTGCAGCAAGGCATTCGTCCCAACAGTTGTGCCGTGCAAAAGGGATGGCCACGATTTCCCGGGCCGCGGCGGAGGCGATCCCGGTTCGGCGTGGGAGCGTTGGGACGTTCGTGTCGCAGCTTTGCCAGGACGGTCCGCAGCGCGGGACGCGATTTGCTCCAGAGCCTGCGCGATGGCCAAGGATGGATCCTCCGGCGTAGAGAACACTTTGAGGACGCGGAGTTCTCCGCGATCCAACCAAACGCAATCGGTGAACGTCCCGCCGGTATCTACCGCGACCAGCGACGGGGTTGTAGGAGTTCGTGCCATGTCAACAGAGAAATATACAAGCAGGTCTTCAGGTGACGGCTCAACCCACAATCCGCGCCCGCTGCGGAGTGCATAACATCAGCAGGCCTCCCGCCAAAGCGCAGAACGCCAGCACCGCTAAACCATAGGTATAAGAACCGGTTCGAGTATGCAGGTAGCCAAACATGTAAGGGCCAGCAAAGCCGGATACACTCCCCACAGCGTTGATCAGGCCTACCGCGACCGCGGCCGTGGACGGACCCAAGACTTCGGTGGGGATGGTCCAGAAGATTGGCAGATAGGCGGAGCCCACGCCCACCATAGTGAACAAGCCCAGCGTAACTGCCACCGACTGCGGTTGAAGAAGCAGCCCCAGAAATCCCGCGACCGCGATAAATACTGGAATTGCGGAGTGCCACCGTCGCTCTCCGCTCCTGTCAGAATGCCAACCGTTGATCTGCATCGCGACGAACAACGCGACGTAGGGCAGGGCGCCCAGCATGCCCACTCGCAAGTCCGAAAAACCCGACTGGTGTTTCAACATGCTCGGAAAATAAAAGATGAAGCTGTAAAAAGCCAAATAAGCGAAGAAGATTGCCAATGCCATCAACAAGACCGCTCGCGAGCCCAGCGCATCCCAAACCGTGATCGATTTCGCCGTCACGGGTTCTTCCTCATGCAGGGTTTGTCCCACCCACTGCCGCTGCTCGGCTGCAAGCCACTTCGCTTCGCGCGGCCAATCGGTGAGGTAGAAAAACGCCACCACGCCCAGCACGACGGCCGGCATCCCCTCCATCACAAATAGCCACCGCCAACCCGCCAGGCCGAACCAGTGTCGTCCCAGGATCCACCCAGCTACGGGCGACCCGATCACAAAAGACAGCGGAATCGCGGCCATAAAGTTGCTCGTCGCCTTCGCTCTGTCCTCGCGTAAAAACCAGTGGCTCAAATAGACCACCACCCCCGGGAAGAACCCAGCCTCTGCCGCCCCCAAGACGAAACGCGCCAAGTACAGTTGTACGGGGGTGTGCACCAGCGCGGTCAGTGCGGTCAGCGAACCCCACGCAATCAAGGTTAAGGAAATCGTCAGCCGCGCGCTCCAACGCTCCACCAGCACGGCGCCGGGAATCTGCAACGACACATAGCTGACGAAGAACACGCCGACGCCGAGCCCAAACACGCGGTCGCTGAATCCCAGGTCGCGCGACATTCCGATCGCAGCGTAAGCCAGGCTGGTGCGGTCAAGATAATTAACGATGTACAGCAGGAACAAAAATGGCAGCAGCCGCAGGCCAATCTGCCGCCGGGTGCGGTTAGCGAATGGACTGGCAGTAGGCGTAATCGCCTGTAACGCAGCAGTGGCCAATTAGGTGCCTCCAGGCGAAACAAGTTAGGAATCGCTGGAGTATACCGGATTCCGGATGTCCAAGATTAGAATCGCCAAAAAAGGTGTGCCCCGTCCAATCTGCTCCTGGAAGGGATGTCGTCCAGTGTACAGCGCGCATTTCGACCCGAAAGTGTTCGGTAGACGCCAATCACAAATGCGTCGGCTATCGAGGTTGGCGGATCACGAATATTGGATTCGACGGTCTCAGATTGCGGCAGTCGAGCGCAAATCCGCCATGCGCCCCTGCACAAATTGCAGATATTCCTCCATGCCCTCTCCGGTTTTTGCGGAAAGCCGGAAAACAGGCATGCCCGGACGTACGGCCTGGATATTGGCGAACGCAGCGTCCCAGTTGAACTCAGCGGCGACGGACAAGTCGGTTTTGGTTACGATCGCAACGTCAGCGCTGTTGAAAATCGTAGGATACTTTAGCGGCTTGTCCTCTCCCTCGGTCACGGAGACGAGTACGAGGCGCAGGTCTTCTCCCAGATCATAAGAAGAGGGACAAACCAGGTTGCCGACATTTTCGATAAAGAGGAAATCCAGTTGGTTTAGGTCCCAATCCTCCAGCGCTTTTTCCACCATGGCGGCTTCGAGGTGGCAGAGCGTTCCGGTTGTGATTTGTTTGACCGGAACCTGGCTGCGGGCGAGCCGCAGAGCGTCATTTTCAGTGGCAAGGTCCCCCACCAGCGCAGCTACCCGATAACCTGGGCGAAGCAGAGTCAGGGTTTTTTCTAGAAACGCGGTCTTTCCCGACCCCGGGCTCGAGACCAGACTTACAACGAACACACCGGCGGCATGAAAACGCTCGCGCAGGGCGCGGGCAACGACATCGTTCTGCTTCAAAACATTGCGACGAACTTCCACCAAACGGGCTTCCGGACTCATTCTTGTATCTCCAGTGCGACGACTTCGAGTTCTTTGCCTTGAACGATTTCGGACGTGGGACTGTCACAGACCGGACAACTAAACCATTGCACCGAGCTGATGCTTCGCTGCACTTGGCATTGGGGACAATAGGCCACAACCGCAACTTCCTCAACCACCAGGCGCGAGCCTTGCAGCGCAGTATTCTCGCAAGCCATTTCGTAGGACGACAGAAGCGCTTCCTTCACTATGCCGGAAAGAGCACCGAGCTTTAAATGTACTGCGAGGACTCGGGCTCCGCGGCGCTTGGCTTCTTCGAGACCGATATCAACGATGCTCATCGCGATGGAAAGTTCATGCATGGAGGGGCTCGCGGGCACTCTGTCCGGTTTGCGCGACGCTGTCGAACCTGCCGAACGCGGCGAGTGCGGCTTGGCCGAGGCTCATGCCACCGTCGTTGGGAGGAACGGCGTGATTGGTCCAGACCTGCAGAGCGATGTCCGACAGGAGCGGCTTCAAATCCTCCAGCAGCAACAGATTTTGAAACACTCCCCCCGATAAAACAACCGTATCCAATTCGTGACGGCGAGAGATTACGCGAAGGGCATCGCGCAGACCGTGAGCGATGCCGCTCTGGAAAGCGCGTGCGATTTCACTCAC
>JBBQVN010000164.1:0-7948 GCA_038211475.1 Terriglobales bacterium
TCATATTCACCGCCAGCTAGAGCAGTCTTTGAGCGAGGCTGGTAACAGTCTTGAACAACGAGTGCGGGAACGAACCGAGCAACTCGACCGAGCCAATGCCGAGCTTCGCAAACTGTCGGCTCAACTGCTGCAAATGCGAGATGACGAAGCGCGGCGTCTCGCCCGAGAACTGCAAAACCGGGCGGTCGCGGCGGGAGGCTGAGTTGATGGCTTGCCGAGGCAGCTTCCCATGACTTCAGCATCGCGATCCGCTCACATTCGAGCGCCAACCAAAACGATCATTTCCTTTTCATCGGGACCAGAAGCGGCGTGCCACGTCCCAAATAACTTTTCGACCCGCCTGTCCTCTGCCGCATCTGCTTGCGTTTCAAAACGGTGAGTTACTAGCGAAGAGCGGGGCTCCTGCGACATGAGGTTACGGCGGGTGCGAAGAATGCGAAATAGCTCGAACCAGAGCCCAAAAACCCCGAAGATCGTAGCACAGTTATCGCAGATCGGGCTTTTCCCTGCCAGCCCGTCTCTATTATTGATTTCAAGGGCGGATGGAGTGGTAACGACGGTCAGGGACGATTTCTGATCCTCGCCCGTTCGTACAGAGTCTACCGGATGGACAAGAGGACGTCTCTGGACGACGCTTAAGTAGATGAGCTCCCCACCGAGAACTAGGATGCCAGATCGGAGAATTCGCGTTCTCATCGCCGACGATCACCCAATTATCAGGCGAGTGGTGCGCTCTACGTTGGAGCAGCACTCGCATCTGGAAGTTTGCGTTGAAGTGACAGATGGTGCCCAAGCTGTGGAGAAGGCTAAGGAAATAAGGCCGGATGTTGCCGTGCTTAATGTGACCATGCCAGTTATGAATGGCTTGGAGGCTGCGCGTGAGATCAAGACACATGTACCCGAGACCGCAATCGTCATTTTGTCGGCCAATGCGGACAAACATTTCGTTGAGGAAGCCACGATGATAGGGGTGCGAGCGTACGTCGTCAAATCAAAAATGGGCGCGGCACTCGTTGCGGCCATAGAGGCAGCTTTTCAAGGTAAAGATTTCTTCGTCTTGGAATAGCGCAGAAAGCGAAAAGGGGTGTTCGCTGCGATTCGGCGACATGCTATGCGCGAGAACCGGTGGCCGGTTGTCCAGCAACGTTTCTTCGGCCCACCTTTTTCGGGAGACTGTGACTGTCCGAAACAGGGTTAGTTTCCATTTTGAAACGAGGAGACCGCTCATGCAGAACACTAGAGTTCTTGGTGTCATCTTGCTTTGGCTGGAGTCAGTTCGGCTGCCACGCTGTGCCACCGCCAACGCTGGCAGTTTTGCTTCAGGACGCTGATTACGCGTTACGACGATTTGAAGAAGTCGCTAAACTAAAGGTGTCGCCAAAGTATAGCTTCGACCAACAGTTGGCTGCATCCCAGAGATGCAGATTCGAGGCCAACCGCGAAGCCTTAGACGAGACTCTGAAAAGTCGCCAGGGAAATAAGGCTGGACATAGGCAGGGTGCAGTCGAAGGGAAAGGGATCGGTCGCTACACTGTTTTCGATTCTTTTCGTCTTGCAGCAAACGGACTCCATTAGCCACAATTTCTCCTCCGACGCTGAAGACCTCTTTGGAGATTCCCGATTGACCGTCGAGTTTATTGAAATTGCCACTTTGCTCGACAAGTCGGCACAGGCTCTCCTGCCTTTCCTGTATCGGATCAATCCAGGTAGCTGGTTGAGAAAGCGACTGGCGAACAGATATGCGGGAGCGGGAAGCGGCTTCTCGGAGGACCGCCATTCGGTTCAAGTAAGAGGATTGTTTTTAACACGCTCCCACCCAAGGCGCTGTCGTGTTTGTTTCGCACCAACCCATGTACGTCAAGAAAAGTTCCCATCTAAGGCTTTCACCAGATGGTCATCTCGGCCGGTCGAAACTATGATGGCAAATGTGCGGCATCACCCTTTGTGCAAATGATTTGCGCTCAAAGGAAATGCCCACGGCCACCAGATCCTAACGCCCCCAATTCTAACAAGGAGGAATACAGTGAACGACTACAATAAGGAACCCGGTTCTCTAAACAAGGGGGAATCCTTCGGAGTCTCCACCCCGTCAGCCACCGGAATCAAAGACCAAATTGCCGACAAAGCTTCGGAAGCGAGGGACAAAGTCGCGGAACTGGGAGGCAAAGCTGTCGACAAGGTTGACGGCTCGCGGGAATCAGCTGCCGGAGTCTTGGACAATACCGCCGCATCATTGCATTCTAGTGGCGACAAGTTATCTGAGGCCGCCCATTCCGCCGCAGGTTCGGTGGAAGCGACTGCAGACTACGTTCGTCGGACTGACTTGAAGGGCATGGCCGCGGACGTGCAGGACATCGTCAAGCGGTATCCCGGACAGGCCTTAGCGGCAGCGGCCATTCTGGGATTCCTGGTGGCCCGAAGTCTTCTTAGCAACGATTAAATCGGCTATTGTGGAGGAATGAGCATGGCAGCACCCCAAATTCAGCGGTCCGTTCGCGAGGTCTTGCAGGATATCCATAAACAACTTGCAACAATGTTCCATGGACAACACAACAAACCAAATAGAACGGCATATTCAGGAAACCCGAGACGATCTGTGTAGTAACTTCCGCGAGTTGGAGGACAAGGTGAAGTCTGCCGTGGACTGGCGCGTTCAGTTCAAGGAGCGTCCCATGACTTTGGTGGCTCTCGCATTCGGCGGAGGCGTACTGGTTTCTGCGCTCCTGCCAGCCGACCGACCGTCGGGCAGACGGTATTCCGGAAGCGGGACACCGGAGACTGCCACCTCAAGCCACGCTATGCAGGGATTCTCGCCCTCGAATAGCGCGGCCAGGCACACGCTGGAAGTGTGGGACGCGTTCGAGGGCGCTCTTATCGGGCTACTATGATTAAGCTCACAGGAGTCATTGCAAAATTGCTCCCCGGCTTCATTCACCAAGGCTAAAGGCTCTAACGGCTCCTGGCCGGTCGCTCTAAGGCGCCAGTTACACAACGTTTAAGCGCACATGATCGACGCTGATGTAGCCGAAGCGGTGGAAGGGGGAGGTTTCCCTTCCACTTGATTTCCATCGGCTGCGCCGGCTGGACCGCAGGGAATCGGCTCTCTCATTCGCGGGACACGGAACCCACTAAGAGCGCCACTCCCGGAGACTGTCCCCCGGCCCCAAACCCTTGACAGCCACACGTGCCGGGCCTATTCTTTTAGACAATCTGCATTAAGCCTGTAGTGAGGGGAAGGCTGCAAACACTCTGAGAGAGGCCAGTCTTCCCTTCAGTTTTTCCCACAAGTTCAAACGGGGCCACTACCTTGCGCCACCGACGCTCCACCTACAACGAGGCCGCTCCGGCCTTACAAGTTTCTCGAGGCCAGGTCCTTTAGCACCTGTTTCGCCGGCGACAGCTCCGCCACCAACCGCTTCAGCCGCAACTTCTCCTTCTGCAGATCCTTCAACCGCTGGGTTTGCTGTAGCTTCAGCCGGCCGTACCCCTTCGGCCGGCTATAGTAGGCCTGCACCGTGACGGCAGCTTCCTTGCCGGGTTGTGCAGCAGTCTTTCCGTTTGCGATGCTCACTTCAATCTGGCGCAGCATAGTCACGATTTGCTCTGGCTTTACCTCTGCATTGGCATGACCAGCTGTTACAGATTTCGCTGTAACGTCATGTCAAAGAGGTTTTTCGCGCTAGAATCGGCTAACGATTCTGTCGGAAGGCGGAGGAGGAGACATGATCCACTGCCGAAAGAAAGCCCGCGGCATGGAGCCACGGGCTGGTTGAAGCGAGTTGGAAAGCGACGGCGTTAGCGTACGCGAAGTCCGCCCACCTCATCTTGGGACACGTTGGTACGCATATCCATCCAAGCGTGGCGCAGAGTTGTGCTGGCCCAAACGTTGGTGGAATAATCCCCCATGAAGGCGCCGCCGAAGCCATCTTTAGTGGTGTCAGACAGTATCGAGGTTTCCGGAGTGTTGATAGTGAACGTGGCACCTCCGTTCAATGATGCAGCTACAAATGGCTGATATTTTTTGTTGGCGGGGTCATTGCGGCGGTCAAACCAAGTGACCCCAACTTGCCCGCGGGAGCCCACATTGACCCAAGCGAAGAATTGGTCGTTGACGACCGTGGTCGGGGAGACCCTCACCGGTGCGCTCCAAGTGGTTCCACCATCGGTGGAGTGAACTACCTGGACTACTAACTGAGTGCCGACATAGTTGTACATGATGGAGTACAAAGTGCCGTTGCGGGAAAGGCCACTGGCGTCCACGGCGATCGCCGGGACGTTGCTGAGCCGTTCGCTGGTATTGGGAATGCAGCCATAAAACGCGCCGCAGCTGTCCGGAGCCAAGGTGACGCTGGTCATGATGCTCGGGGTGGACCAGGTAACCCCGCCATTGGTGGATTTGGAGAACATAATGTTCGCTACCGTGCCGCCACAATCGCCGGTGGTGCCATTGGCCGGGCAACGCATCCAGCTCAGGTAAATAGTGCCGTCACGACCGACCGCCAGGTCGCTGAACTGGTCCACATTGTTGGGGAAAATCTGCCGGGTATCTACCGCCAGCGTCGTCCAGGTTGCACCCTGGTCGCGTGAATAGGAGAATCCGATTTCGCTGTCGCTATTGGTGGCAAATTGGGTGGTGGAAATGTAGATGCTGTTTACGAAAGGACTGTTCTTGTTAGTATCAATTTCCATCCACGGCTTGTCCACCACGCCGCCCAGCAGATTGGTGGCTGAGGTGAAAGGAGCACCCAAAGTCACTCCGCCGTCAGTAGACTTGGAGAGCACGATGACGCTCGTCGCGCCCGTGAGATCAATCCCGCCGGCAAACGCGTTGCCCAACCGGTCATAGCCTACAATGGGATCGCCAGCGCCACTCTTGCGCGATTCCACCGCCAGGCAATTCCGGGTCCAGGTAGTACCGCCGTCGCTGCTTGCAAAAAAACCCTGCAACGAAGAGCAGTTGTAGTCGTTCCCTCCGGTAAGCAATTGGTTGGAGTTTAAAGGATTCGCCGCAATGGGGTCTTCGTTGACCGGATTATTGCCGCCTTCTGAGGCTTGGGTCTCAGGCACAACGCAGGGGGCTGGACTGCAGGTGAGATTAAAGGGATTGGAGTAGCCGAAGCCCTGATTGGGGGTGATCCGGCCCGCCGAAATGGCACGTTGCATTAGCACTCCGCCGGAATAAGGAAGTTTTTCCAGGGGCGAGGTTTGTGCTACTGCTGACGCTAGGGAGACCACCAATGTGGCCGCAACGAGAAGAGCGAGCAAAGAAAACGTAGATTTATGTGCCAAAGCTAATCTCCTGTTACTGATTTTGAAGAGGCGACGGTTGGCCCACCTCCCCAGAGAACTAAATTCTACTTTGGAGTTTCTAGGATCCGAACCCAAGAAACTGTTCACTATTGCTCAACCGACTCATTTTCACATCGTTTCCCCTATTTTAGTTGATCGTGCATTCCCGTGCGCTCGTTTGCGTAAGGTTTCTTGACAAAGCGGCCTGCGCCACGTAAGTCCATTGTTTTCATCAGATCCTACACGGGATTCGAACCCTCGGTTCTTTTGCCCGCCAATGGCTGGATTCGCTTACCTAAGGGAACGGGAGAGCGGTGTTTCCGAACGGCCGGGTGTGCGCCCGATTTCGCGCCCTTCTCGACTCGCCAATTCCGCAGTTCCCTTTCGCGAGGCGGCAGCGGGCGGCAAGACTTGACTTCTGGCGAGCAGCAAGATCATTGGGGCAAGTTGTGACGCAGCAGCGCGGACTAAGGACAGTCCATGAAGGAGAATCCATGTCTGGACATTTGTGGGAATGGACAAGCGGCCAAACGAACTTTCTAACGTTGCTGGGCGCGAGTCCTTCTACGCAGGCTTGCCCGCATCTCCGAATTGCTGTTGGTTCCAGTGGATGGGAACCGTGGAGCGCAGATCATCGAGGGAGCGTGGGAGCGACTCGGGCCGGGTCACGAGGCGCTCGATAAAATGCGGGTTAAGGGCGACCCTCGGGAGATGCAGGCGGACGAAGCGCGGCGAGAGGCGGTTCATGCCATCCAGTTCGCGGTTGCTGGCGGCCTTTCCGGTGGTGAGCTGCTGGTACCAGACGCGGGCGCGGGCGACAACTTTGAGGATGGCCTGGCGGCTAACTTCCACACAGTCTCCCCATCGGTTGAGGGATGTGCCGCGACTAAAAGTAATCGGCGAATACACGGCGAATATGGGCACAACGCACCGGCGAGAATTCGCTTGACTCTTTGCCGAACACAGCGGTAATGGACATGCCCAGAGGGGGAGAGTCCATGAAACACTATGATTTGAGCGAAAGAAAGGGGGCGCGCGAGTGTCAAGGAGCCGGAACACAGAGGCGCAGATGGTGCTTCCGCTACTTCCCGAGCATTCGGAAAAAGTCTTACAGGAGACTGTGGATGTTCTGAACCATGGCGCGAAGGCGCACCCGAGGATGACCGCGGCCAATCATTAGCGGTTGCGGCGTGCGGTCAAGGCGTGGATGGCGGGCGATACGGCATGGAAGGAATCGGTGAAAGCATGGGACAACGCGTGCCGCGAGCGATCTAAGATACTCGGTCCACCGAGGATCCTCTTTTATTGGGGCGATCGGTTAACGCTGGATGATATTATGCGGGCCTTCCAGTGATACTTGACTCCACCGGACGGCAGCGGAAGATCAGATGTGGGTCTATCGCCGACCGGCAAGAACTGTGGGGATGTAGTCGCGTACTACTATAGGCTGCCTAACAATTGAGTTCAGCGTGCGATAAGCTCGGCGGACCACCTGAAGCGTGGGCTTTACTACGTTAAACAGACCAAGTACGCACCTCACCAGGTTTTCTCGCCTTTTCCCGGTCCGTTCACACCTGGGCTTATCCCCACGCAGCGCCGGGCGGTTTGAGGGCTGATCCTTCAAGCCGCTCCCAGAGTTGGCCGGCCTCCCATCTTCCATGCAGCAAGACAACCGCATTCGGTCTACATCTTTACCTCCTGCGTTTGCCGTTCTGGCACAGCTGTAACGAGGCACAGCACGCAACTCCGCATTTTCTGCGTTTTGCAACTCGGTGTGAATTTTTCCGCTGCACAGCGCGCCACCGACATCCTAAAAAAGTGAAACGCGCCCGTCGCTCCCTTACAAACGTCGATCTGTATGACGCACTACACTCGCGGCCAAAAATCTGAGACAATATTTTGACACGTGCTTTACAACCGCGTGACACGATCAGGCCTTGAACAGACCTACTCTACTGGCAGGCAATCTAAATCCACAAAACAAGTGGATACCGAAGGTCATTGCCTAATGAGTAGGAGGAAAGAACATGACCAGAGACGATCTTCCAGGTATGTTGACTCGCGAAATAACTGCCCCATTTACCGATAATAATGAGGGCTCTCCCTCCGATGACGTCCGTCCCCGGCGCTCGTTCCTCAAAGGCCTGGGTGTGGCGGGGGCAGTCCTGTCCTCCGGTTCACTCTTTACACTTGCCGCACAGGCGCATGAAGGCAGCGGCCCCATCACGCAAGGCGATGCCGCCATTCTGCGATTCCTCGCAGCGGCCGAGATTCTCGAAACCGATTTGTGGCAGCAATACAACGAACTGGGCGGGATACAAGACAGCGAAGTTCCCGGAGGGAGTGGAAGCCCGGCCTACACCGCGGCCCTTGGAGTGCTCGATGGAGATATGGATCAGTACATTCATGACAATACTGAAGATGAGTTATCACATGAGGTATTCATCAACGCGTATCTGGTTTCAAAAGGGGCAGCATCAGTCAACCTCGACAGCTTCCGCAATCTGCCGAGCAGCAGGGCCACCGGCGCCCAGCAGATTGGCCGTCTTACCAACCTGACTAAGCTCACCGTGGACACAACCTGGTTTACCCGCTACCGCAGCCGCACGCAGAATCCCGACTTCGGCGACGTCCTTCCGCAGGCCATCCCAACTCTAGC
>JBBQVN010000165.1:0-7948 GCA_038211475.1 Terriglobales bacterium
GCCCGAGGAGCCTGTCGAAACTCCGGCACCCGCTCCCGCACCGTCGCCGCGTCTCGGCCCAATCCAATTTGCCCGCGGCAAGTTGCTCAGCAGCGATTGCTCGCACCCGCCGGAAGCCATCCTCACTATCGCGACCAGCGCTAAGACCCTGCGCCTGCATACGCCCAACTTCAAGGCGCTCATTGTGATCGGCGCCGATGAATTTTCCTGCGACTGGAAAAACAAAGCGGTAAGCGCGAACTACCGCAGCCAATCCGGCGGCCTGGCCGAACTGGTGTCGCTGGAAGTGCAATAGGCGGACGAGCGTCCGTCCCGACTTGGGAACCGTCCTAAAACGGGAAACCACCGACAAAATAATTGTGCCCATCCGTGCCCCACGTCACCGCGCCCTTTCCCTCGAACCGACATGCTAGTGGAGTCATCACGGGACACGCTCCTGAACCAAGCACTTCAGGCGCTGGCTGGAAGGGTCCCACGACGCAAATTTATTTCGGCAATGCGACATTCGTCTCCACGAAGGGAACTTTATATGAAGCGACTCTTTCTCCTGACCGCCTTAGTTTGCGGACTCGTTCTATCGGTCGGAGGACAAAAATCCTCCGATCAACTCGAACCCGCTCACTCCCCGACGGGCGCTGTTTCAACCGCCGCCACTACCGCCACCTATGCGCTCATGGGCTGGTCTGAACTAGGGATGCACTGCATCGACGGCAAAGACTACTCGGTCTTTTCCGTACTGCCTCCATTTAACGTGGTTCGCGCACAATTGGTGCAGAAGAGCGAGCCGCCGGTACTGATCACCAACGGGGTGACCGTCACCTACCAGGCGACGGCCGATGCCAAAGGTTCCATCAACACCTACAGCGGGACCAAGACCAACTTCTGGGACAACGTTCGCGCCCTGTTCCTGAATAGCGTTGCGCCGGACACCGGCTTGGCCGGGTACAAGACCCAAAGCACCGTCCCGCAGCCGATGACTTACAACACCCTCGAGGGATACTGGGAAGCCGTCGGCATCCCCACCGTTCCCTACGATGACAAAGGAGTCACCAATGCTTATCCGTTGGTGAAATTGGTGGCGACCGACGCCAAAGGGAATGTGCTGGCCACCGCCAGCGTCGTGCTGTCCATCAGCGATGAGTTGAGTTGTAATAATTGCCATGCTTCCAACAGCGACGTAAACGCCAAGCCGGCCGCCGGATGGGTGAACAACTCCGATCTCGCGAAAGATACCAAGCTGAATATCCTTAGAAAGCATGATGACCGCTGGCCCATCGCGCAATATCTGAGCCAGTTGCAGACCAACGGCTACACCTACCAGTCCAGCCTGTACAACACGGCGGTGGCTGGGACCCCGATCCTCTGCGCCGCGTGCCACAGCGACAACGCGCTGAGCGCTCCCGGCATTACTGGAATTAAAGCGCTTACGGCCGATATGCACACCCTGCACGGAGGGCAACTGCTGCTTTCCAACAACAAGACGCTCGACGTGAACAGCAACAGCAACGATCTGAACTCGTGCTATCTGTGCCATCCCGGCCCGAAAACCAAGTGCAAGCGCGGCGCCATGAATACCCAGCTTTGCTCTGCTTGCCACGGCAACCTTACCAACGTAGGCGTGTCCACTCGCACCGGTTGGCTGGATGAGCCGAGTTGCCAGATGTGCCATAACAACAGCCTTCGCTACACCTCGGCTTTCACTTCGAAGGGAAACTACCGCCAGACTAAGGACCTGACCTTCGCCACTAATGCCAACGTGCCGCAGACGGGCAAAATGCTGTTTCGCTACAGTACCGGACACGGAGCGGTTTTCTGCAGCGGTTGTCACGGTTCAACCCACGCTGAGTTCCCTAGCCTGCAAGCCAATGACAATGTGTATCCCATCGCCCTGCAGGGCTACGCAGCCAAGATCACCGAGTGCACATCATGCCACAGCAGTCTGGGCGTCAGCGCCACCGGGGGCCCCCATGGCGTGCACACTCTCGGCCAGGCTTGGGTAAACGAAAGCGGCCATCGCAGCTACGTCAATAGCTACGGATATCAGGGTTGCGCCTACTGCCACGGCTCAAAATACAACGGTTCCGCGCTCTCGCTATCCAAGGTAGCCCGGACCTTTACGGTGGACGATGGTCAGAAGAAGACCTTCGCTGCTAATCACCAGTTCACTTGCTACGACTGCCACAACGGACCGAACGGCGGCTAGCTTTTTCCTTCATCCCAGGGACGGCATAGGTTAGCCGTCCCTGTTTCATTCCAAACTGGTCGATGCCATCGGCGACGCCGGTTGACCCCGCGCGGCGAACGGCATTTCCTCTCGCCCCATCCCTATCGAGTTATTCATGCGTGCGCCGCCATGTATACTGGCGCCTGCCTGCTCAGGCGGGAGTGACGCCGCCCCCCGGGAGTTTTCCAGCATGGCCCTCGTTGAATTGCGCAACCTGACCAAGCTATATCCCCTCGCCGAATCCATATTCGGCCGCGGCCGGGGAGAAACGCGGGCGGTCAACAACGTCTCGCTGGATATCTTTGCCGGCGAAACTCTCGGTCTGGTCGGGGAATCCGGCTCCGGCAAGAGCACGCTCGGACGCCTCGCGCTCCGACTGCTCGAACCCACATCTGGCACCGTCAGGTTCGATGGCCACGATCTGGGCGCCGCCTCCGCCGGGGAATTGCGCCGTCTTCGCCGTCACATGCAAATCATCTTTCAGGATCCCTTCGGCTCGCTTGATCCCCGTTTTCGTGTGGAAGACATCATCGCCGAGCCGCTCGATATCCACGAACACCTCAGCCGCGCCGCTCGCCGTGGCAAAGTCGTAGAACTGCTGCAGGCGGTCGGGCTTGATGATTCCATTCTGCCCCGCTATCCCCACGAGTTCAGCGGCGGCCAGCGCCAGCGCATTGGAATTGCCCGAGCCCTCGCGCTCCGGCCCAAGTTCATCGTCGCGGACGAACCGGTCTCCGCGCTGGACGTGGTGGTGGGGGCGCAGATCGTCAACCTGCTGGCTAAGCTGCAGCGCGAATTCGGTCTCACCTACCTCTTCGTCTCCCACTCCATGCCGGTGGTCCGTTATCTTTCCACCCGCATCGCCGTGATGTACCGCGGCGAAATCGTCGAAATCGGCAGCACGGAACAGATCACCGAAAGCCCCACCCATCCCTACACCCGCTCGCTGCTGGAAGCAACTCCCGAGATTGTCGCCTGATTAATCGCTCTCCCGCAGCGCGACGGAAGAAGCAGTGGCGGCGGCCAATTTCCCTTGTTTCCTTCCCGCCCGCCAGATACAATTTCCGCCATCCACTTCAAGGAGATAAAAATGAGCACCGCCACCGTTCCCGTGCCCGAACCCGTCGCGCTTTCCGAAGGCGAACGCTTGCTCGACGTCTTCATCGCACCCAGCAAAACGTTTACCGACCTGCGCCGCAACGCCAGTTGGTGGGCGCCGTTCTTGATAGGCGCGGTTCTCTCGCTCGTCTTTGTCTGGACGGTGCAGCAAAAAGTTGGCTTCCACAAAGTCGCGGAAAACATGCTTCGCGAATCGCCCAAGCAAGCGGATCGGATTGAGAAGCTTCCTGCCGACCAGCGCGACCAAGCCATGGCCCGGCAAGTTTCGGCGACCAAGGGCTTCTCCTATGGCTCGCCCATTATGTTTTTGATCTGGTACGCCGTTGTCGCGGGAGTGCTATGGGCAACCTTCAAGTTCGCCGCCAACGCCTCGGTTCCCTATAAGACCGCGTTTGCCGTGGTCATGTATGCGGGCCTGCCCATGGTGATTCATGGCTTGCTTTCCACGCTGACGCTGTGGGCGGGAGTGGAGCCTGACTCCTTCACCTTCTCCAACCCGCTGGCCAGCAATCCCGGACACTTCATGGATCCAACTGCATCAGTGCCGCTGTACAAGCTCATGACAGCCTTGGATGTTTTCATGATATGGACTCTTGTACTCACCGGCATCGGCTTTGCCTGCGTCAGTAAGGTAAAGCGTTCGACTTCGATGGCCATCGTGTTTGGGTGGTACATCTTCATGACCATGTTGGGAGTGGGCGCGGCGGCATTGTTCTCATAGGGATGCCGCCTCGCGAATACAACTACTGGCTGACCACGGCCTCCAAGCCCACCATTGTCGCCCCGCCTCTTCCCGAAGTTTTGGATGTGGCCATCGTCGGTGCCGGCTTCACCGGACTCGCAGCCGCGCGCACCCTTGCCCAGCGTGGCGCCAAGGTTGCAGTGTTCGACGCCCAGACCCTGGGCTGGGGCGCCAGTTCGCGCAATGGCGGCATGGTGCTGACTGGGATGAAGCTCGGGGTACATCAGCTCATCGCGAAATACGGCCGCGAGCGCACTCAGCGCATGTACGCCGCATCGCTTGCCTCAGTTGATTGCGTCGAACAAATCGTTCGCGACGAAAACATTGCTTGCGACTTTTCGCGCTGCGGCCATCTTGAAGTCGCCTGCAAGCAGAAGCACTTCGAAGGCTATGCGCGCCAAGCCGAGGTCATTGCGCGCGAATTCCTGCACACGCTCCGCGTCGTTCCGAAAGATGAACTACGCAGCGAGATCGGCTCTGACCTTTATTTTGGCGGGATGGTGGACGAGACCAGCGCGAGCCTGAATCCCGCCCTCTACGTTGCCGGACTCGGCGCTGCCGCTCTGCGCGCCGGGGCACAAGTTCTCGAAAATACCCGGGTCAATGTCATCGAACGCCGCTCTCGTGGCGCCGTCGCCGGGATCCAGCTCACCACTTCGCGCGGCAACACCTGGGCCCGCAACGTCTTCATCGCCACCAGCGGATACACCAGCAACGCCACCCCCGTGCTGCAGAAGAAACTTATTCCCATCGGCTCTTACATCATCGCGACCGAGGTCCTGCCCGAATCCTTGGCCCGCGAACTAAGCCCCCGCGGCCGCATGATCTACGACTCCAAGCACTACCTCTACTACTACCGCCTCACTCCTGACCGCCGCCTGTTGTTTGGCGGACGCGCCGCGTTCTTTCCTGAGACCGCGGACTCCATCCGCTCCAGCGGCGAGATTTTGCGGCGCGGCATGATCGACGTGTATCCGCAGTTGCGCGACACCAAAGTTGATTTCGTTTGGGGCGGCACCCTCGACTTCGCCTTCGACATCATGCCCCACGCCGGACAACTCGACGGCATGCATTACGCGATGGGATACGCGGGCCACGGTGTCGCCATGGCCACCTGGCAGGGGCAAAAGGTGGCGGAACAAATCCTCGGCGACAACCCTGACAATCCGTTTGTGGGCATCCCCTTTCCCAGCGCCCCGCTCGGCCTCTACAACGGACGCCCCTGGTTTCTACCCTTCGCCGGCGCATATTACAAAGTGCTGGATTGGCTCACCTGAGCGGACGAGCGAGGCACGGCTCACAGCGTCAAGGCTCGCAGCGTCGTGGCTCGCCTGTAAACTAATCGCTTGCCTCCGCTCACCGCATTGCCGCCCGCGTTTTTCAATCGCGATCCTCGCCGGGTCGCGCGCGCACTGCTGGGAAAACTGCTGGTCCGCCGCCAGGGCCGCATCCGGCTGGTCGGACGCGTCGTCGAAACCGAAGCCTACCTCGGCACAAGCGACCTCGCTGCCCACTCCGCCGCCGGACGCACCGCGCGCAACGCAGTCCTCTTCGGCCCCCCCGGTTTCGCTTACGTCTACTTCATTTACGGCATCCACTACTGCCTGAACGTTTCATGTCTGCCGGACGGCGTTCCCGGCGGAGTGCTGTTTCGCGCACTCGAACCACTGGCCGGTTTCGAAAGCATGGCGGCGGCTCGCGGCCTGGCCTCCGTTCCCACCGACCTCCGCACACTGACCAGCGGCCCAGGACGCATGGCGCAAGCCTTTGGAATCGACCGCGCTCGCGACAACGAAAAGAATCTGGCCAGTGCCCGCTCCGATTTGTTCCTGGCCGACGACGGCTATCGCCCCCGCCGCATCGCATTGACAGCCCGAGTCGGAATCACCAAAGCCGCCACCGAACTGCTGCGTTACACCGTCGTGGGTAATAAGTTTGTTTCCGGAAGAATGTGAAACGCGAGATTGGCATAGATGCGTAGTCCCCCTACTGACTTCGACCGTGCCCGGCTTCTTGAGCAGTGCTACAAACAGGTTGTTAAAATTCCGCTGGGAATGCTGTTGCCTTAGTCTCCGCAGGAGACGCAATTCCCCAGCCCAGCACGTAAGTGCTGGGACCAAGTCGAAGCAAATCCACCAGTCCCTTCAGGGACGGAACTTATGCTGCGAACAAGCGTATCGGGTCGTAAGCGATGCCCGAATTCTTCAGCAGTGCCACGAACTCATCGTCAAAATTCCGCCGGGCATGATGTTGCCGTTGGTTGCGAATGTAGGCCTCGACCGCACCTAACAAAGAGGGACTCACGCTGAACGCGCCATACCATTTTTGCCATTCAAAGGTTGCCAGCTGTTCGCGCATCCAGCGCGAAGAATTAGCCTTCAGCTTCTGAATTACCTCGGCCAGGGTAACAGTCGCGGGCAGCGCAAGCAGCAGGTGAATATGGTTCTCCGTACCTCCGCAGGCCAGGATTTTCAGATTCAGGTTCTTCGCGATCCCGTGAATGTAGGCATAGAATCGTGGCTGCCACAATTCGGAACTTAGATTTTCACGGTTCTTTGTGTGCTGAACACGCAGTGAACGAATTGAATTGAGTAGGAGTGCGGCATGAAAGATCAACCTACCGCGATCTCCCCGCAGCGTCGGTGTCGGATGTCACACGCGATTGTGTTGCCCCTGTGCCGTCCCTGACGGGACTCTCGATCGATGGCGTCGGAATACAGCACTCACGTGCTGGGCTGATGACCTTCACAGCCTCCGGCGATGGGCGTGGGAGTCTCCACGCTGCCGACGGTGGGTGTGGGAGTCTTCAACGCGCCCGAATTCTCAGCGGTGCCAGAACGCGTCATTGAAATTCCGCTGGAAATGAACTCATCGTAAAATCCCGCCGGGCATGGTGTTGCCATTGGTTGCGTCTTCTACGCTGTCGGCGGTTGGTAATAGCAACGAGCCTTTAAAACAGGCGAAGGACCGCAAGTGTGCCGCAAACAAGCCGCGGAGCCGCAAGTAATCTGCAATCGGTCTCCACCCTGCTCTACCCCAGCACCACGTTATCAATCAGCCGCGTCGTTCCCACCCACGCCGCGACCGCCACCAGTGCACCTGCCGCATCGTTCACCGGCTCCAGATGTTCCGCATTTACTATTTCGAAATAATCCAACCGCACACCCGGCTCCGCCGCCGTTACCGCACCGCCCATCGCCGCCAACTTCGAGGCATCGCGCTCGCCGCCGCGAAACGCCGCTTCCACCTCGCCCAGCGCCCGGCTCAACCGCAGCGCTTGCTGTCGCTGCTCCGCCGTCAAATACACATTGCGCGAACTCAGCGCCAGCCCATCCGCCTCCCGCACAATCGGACACACCACAATTTCCACCGGCATGGCCAAATCCCGCACCATGCGACGGATGATCGCTGCCTGCGCCGCGTCTTTCTGTCCGAAAAATGCCGCGTCTGGCTCCACGATGTGAAACAACTTGGCGACCACCGTGGTCACGCCGCGAAAATGTCCCGGCCTCGACCGTCCGCACAATTTTTCACTCAGGCCCTCCACCGTTACCCAGGTCACCGCGCCCGCCGGATACATCTCCTCCACCTGCGGCACAAACACCAACGCGACACCCTCTCGATCGAGCAGCGCGCAGTCCCGCTCCAGCGTGCGCGGATACTTCGATAAATCTTCCTGGGGACCAAACTGGGCGGGATTCACGAAAATCGAGACCACGACCAAATCGCAATTTGCCCGGGCCGCGCGCACCAGCGACAGATGCCCTTCGTGCAGCGCGCCCATGGTCGGCACCAATCCTACGCGCCGTCCCCGCTGCCGCCCCGCCAATAGCGCGCTACGAACCTCGCCAATCGTTTTCGCA
>JBBQVN010000166.1:0-7932 GCA_038211475.1 Terriglobales bacterium
AGTGCAGGATGGCTGCGACAATCGCTGCTCCTTCTGCGTGATCCCTTATGTTCGAGGCCAGAGCCGGTCGATGAAACTGGAGCAGGTGCTCCGCGAAGTCGACGGGCTCACCGCAGCGGGCTATCGCGAATTAGTGATTTCTGGAATCAACTTGGGGCGATGGGGCAGAGACTTAACGCCAGAGCAGCACTTCGAAGATCTGGTGCAAACCATTCTCGACCGCACTCCGCTGCAGAAGCTGCGCATCAGTTCGGTGGAACCGATGGACTGGAGCGAGGAGTTGATCGCGCTGGTGGCGGGCTCGTCGCGCATTGCCAAGCACGCCCATGTGCCGATGCAATCGGGAAGCGACGCGGTATTGCGACGGATGCATCGCAAATACCGCCCGTGGCACTACCGCGAGAAAATCGAGACGATTCGTGCCGCCATGCCGACAGCGGCGATTGGCGCAGACGTAATGGTTGGCTTTCCGGGCGAAACCGACGCCGAGTTTGAAGAGACGCGGAGGATGGTGGCCGAGCTGCCATTTACTTACCTGCATGTGTTCACTTATTCGGCGCGGCCCGGAACTCCGGCAGCGGCGGCGAACGATCAAGTGCCGGTGCGCGTCGCGCGCGGTCGGAATCGGGTGTTACGCGATCTGGCGGAAGAAAAGAAGAGCGCCTTCATGCAGTCATGTGTGGGGAAGGCGGTCGAGGGCATTACGTTGAACATGGACGAGGGTGAGGGGGAATGCACCGAGGCCCTCACTGACAATTTCCTGAAACTGCGGTTGCCGGGCAAGCAGCAGCCGAACCGATGGGTAACGGCGCGGGTAGAGTCGGTGGACGGTGGGATTCTGATTGCAGAAGGCTGCTCGAATCGCGCCCACCGGCAGTAAGACGGCACCGCCCCGCTACATGCTATAATTTTGAATCTGAGTTGTGCCCATAAGGCACGGAGGATAGTATCGACAAGCGATTTACCAGAACGAATGAGCGCATCCGGGCACGGGAAATCCGCGTCATCGGAGATGAAGGCGAACAGATCGGTGTCATGGTTCCCTTCGAAGCCCTCAAAATGGCCCGCGAAAAGAACCTGGATCTGGTAGAGATTTCGCCGACCGCAAATCCGCCTGTATGCCGCATCATGGACTACGGGAAGTTCCTGTACCAGCAGGAAAAGCGCGACCGCGAGGCCAAAAAGAATCAAAAAGTAATCGTGGTGAAGGAAGTGAAGTTCCGCATCAATGTGGACGACCACGACTACGACACCAAGAAGAACCATGTGTTGCGTTTCCTGGACGACGGCGACAAGGTCAAGGCGACCATTTTCTTCCGGGGACGCGAGATGACGCGCCAGAGTTTGGGGCGAGTTATTTTGGAACGGTTGATCAAAGACATTGGAGACAGGGGCATTGTGGAATTTCGCCCCCGGCAGGAAGGGAACACACTGCATCTGATTCTGGCTCCGAAGAAGACAGAAAAGCCAGAGAAGCCGCCAAAACCGCCCAAGCAGCAACAGCAACCCGAGCCGGCGCACGATCAAGTAAGACAGGCGTAAGCAGAGCTACTCGTCCTTAGCCCAGAACAAGCAGCGAACTAGCGGGCGCAGTACAAGCTGGGTTTGCGTCTTCGCATTGCCTGAGTGGCTCATTCGGAGCAAGCGGCCGAAAATTTGTCGCACCAATGCTGAAGGTTGAACGAGCGTAGAGCACAAGATTCAGCGCGAGATTTGAGCACGAGATTTGAGTACGAGTGTTGAGCAAGAGAGTCAAGAGAGAGTCGAGAACTGTATGCCGAAAATGAAGACCCACAAAGGCGCAGCCAAGCGCTTTAAGACGACTGGGACGGGCAAGATCAAGCGCGGCAAAGCGTACTTGCGCCACATCCTGACTTCCAAGGGTACCAAGCGGAAACGCCAGCTTGATGCCAGCACGCTGGTGAGCGACGCGGACGCCCCCAAAGTCAGACGGATGATCCCTTACCAATAACCATTTCTGCTTTGCGTTCCTTTACTGTCTGCGGGTTTCCGAAGACAAGAAGGAGCCCACAAGCGAGGGTGCGAAGAAGTTGACCGTGCCCGGGCCGCCAGCAGCACCGCGTGGCTCAAGGCGTGTGAAGAGGCCCGATTTCCTTACCTCCAGCCGCCTGTATAACGAAACTCAAAAAGGAGTATTACCATGCCTCGTGTAAAACGCGGAACCAAACGCCGCGCCAAACGGAAAAAGATATTAAACCGCGCCAGCGGTTATTTCTTAACCAAATCAAAATTGCATCGCGCAGCCAAAGAGGCTGTGGATCGCGCGCTGAAGTTCGCGTATTCCGGCCGCAAACAGCGCAAGCGCCAGTTCCGCTCCATTTGGATCGTGCGCATCGGCGCGGCCGCCAAATTAAACGGCATGAGCTACAGCACGTTTATCAACGGGCTGAAGAAGAGCGGCATCGAGCTGGATCGTAAGATTCTGGCGGATCTGGCAGTCAAGGATCCGGCGGGGTTTAAGCATCTGGCTGAGCAGGCCAAGGGCGCGCGGGAGAAAGCAGCATAGGAGTCGTCAGCTGTTAGCCATCGCGCCTTTCAGTCTTTGGCTGTCAGCTTTTAGTCTTCAGGTCTTTCAAGAATTGTCATCCTGAGCGAAGCGAAGGACCTGCTTTTTTGCTAGTCCAGCAACCGCAGGTCTATCGCATTGGGCGGTATGACAAACCCTATTGAGAACTTCCAACGCCGATGCTCTACACAGTCACCAAATTGACAGACTATTCTGAACGGGCGCTCCTGGAAGCGTCCCTACGAGTTCGTCTTGTTCTCAAGAGTGAATGGCGTGTGGTCGAGCAAACGGTGATTAATCCAGATCTCCCTTCCGCTGCCAGGCAGAAGGCGCTCAAGGATTTCCGAGATCGGTGGCTGGGGAGGAAGTCGGGCCTTTTTGGCCAAATGAACGAACTCTGGCTCAAGAATGCTCCCCCTGATCGCAAGAAGGATGTCGGCCAGCTAGTCAACCAACTGAAGCAGCGAGATCTTCTCCAGATAGAGGAACTTGTTGAAAAAGGATCTTTTTTTGCCCGCCAGTCGGGGGAGGCTGTTCGTCCCTTTAATTCAGATAGCGGACTGCAACAGGAGACGCTATCCCGAATTGAGTCGTTGCTCCAAAATCTCGACAGTTTTGAGATAGAAAAGTTGTATGAAATCGCGAGACAGGAATTCAGCATAGATGTGAGCGAGGCTCTGCAATCTGACGGAAACCCGAAGGAACGAGGCGTCGACATCTCCCTCCCCGGGAACCGCCGTCCCCTGGGCGCCGAACATCCCGTCATCAAGACCATGAACGAAATCGTGGCGGTCTTCCGCAATCTCGGCTACTCCATCGAAGAGGGGCCGGAAGTTGAAACCGACTACTACAACTTCGAGGCGCTGAATTTTCCGCCCAACCATCCCGCGCGCGACACTCAGGACACGCTATTCATCGCGGGGCAGGATGCGAAGGTGCCGCGCGACCGGCTGTTGCTGCGCACTCACACTTCGCCGGTACAGATTCGCAGCATGCAGAAGATGAAGCCTCCGCTGCGGGTCATCTGTCCCGGCAAAGTGCATCGCAACGACGCGCCTGATGCCACTCACTCGCCGATCTTCCATCAGGTCGAGGGGCTCGCCGTCGATACCAACATCACCTTCTGCGATTTGAAAGGCACGCTCGACCACGCCATGAAGGCGCTGTTCGGTTCGAGCGTCAAGACGCGCTTCTATCCGTCGTTCTTTCCTTTCACCGAGCCGAGCGCCGACATGCAGATCAGTTGCATCTTCTGCGATGGCAAAGGCATGCGCGACGGCGGTCCGTGCCGCAATTGCAAAGCCAGCGGCTGGATTGAACTTCTGGGCTGCGGCATGGTGGACCCCAACGTCTTCGGCTTCGTGGACTACGACCCCGCCAAAATTTCCGGCTTCGCATTCGGCATGGGCGTGGAACGCATTGCCATCATGAAGTATGGCGTGGACGACATTCAGCTTTTCTTCAACGGCGACGTGCGTTTTCTGGAGCAGTTCGCTTGAAACTTTCTCCCACATGGCTGCGTGAGTTTGTCGCCCCCAAGATAGACGACCGTCAACTGGCGGACGATCTGACTTTGGCGGGAATTGCGGTCGAGGGTATCAGCGGCGAAGGCGAGGCGATGGTCTTCGAAATGGAGATCACCACCAACCGTCCCGACGCCATGAACCACTACGGCGTGGCGCGCGAGGCGTCGGCAATCTACAGCCTGCCCTTGCAGTGGATTTCGCCGAAGCTGCCGGCAGCGCAGGGCAAGACCGAGTTCAGAATTGAGATTGAAGACGCAGCCGGGTGTGCGCGATACACAGGACGCATTCTGCGCGGAGTAACAATCAGGCCATCGCCGCAGCCGATGGTTCAGCGGCTGGCGAGCTTGGACCAGCGCGCCATCAACAACGCGGCCGACGCTTCGAACTACACGCTCTGGGAAATGGGGCACCCCACGCATGCCTTCGACCTCGACTGGCTCGAGGGAGGCAAGATTGTGGTCCGGCGCGCGCGAGATGGCGAGACCCTGAAAACGCTGGACGGAATCGAGCGCAGGCTGACCCGCGACGACCTGGTAATTGCCGATGCGAAGAAGCCGGTGGCGCTGGCCGGCGTTATGGGCGGCTTCGACTCCATGATCACCGAGCGGACGAAAAACATTCTGATTGAATCGGCATGGTTCGACCCGGTGACTGTGCGCAAGATGGCCAAGCGTCACGGTATGCACACCGATGCCTCGCATCGCTTTGAACGAGGCGCAGACTGCGGCGCAACGCCGCTGGCGTGCGATCGTGTAGCCGAACTCATCCTCGCCTCGGGCGGCGGACAACTCGAAGGCGGTGTCATCGACGCGATCGCCGCGCCGCGCCAGCCGCTGCACATTGAATTGAGGCGCGCGGAAGTCACTCGCATTCTGGGCAAGCAACTCGGCGACGAGGAGATCATCAACATTCTCACTCGCCTGGGCTTTGCACTGACGCTCGAAGACTACGGCTGGTCGGTGCAGGTGCCGAGCTGGCGGCTCGACATCGAACGCGAAATTGACTTGATCGAGGAACTGGCGCGGCTGCACGGATATGACAAATTCGAGAACCGGTTGCCCGCTTACGTCGGGTCGGTGATTGAGTTGCTGGATGCGGCGAAAGATGCGAAATTGCGGGCTACCCTGCTGGCGCTCGGCTACAACGAGACCATCTCGCTGACGTTTATTTCTCGCCACGATGCTGCGAAGTTTTCGCCCACCTCCAACGCGGTGGAATTAACGAACCCCTTGAGCGAGGAAGCTTCGGTGATGCGGACCTCGATGGTGCCAGGCATGTTGAATATGCTGGCATACAACCTGAATCGAGGCGCGGAGAACGTGCGCTTGTTCGAGGCAGGGAACGTGTTTGAGATGAAAGGCTCCAAGGTCGACCAGAGGAAGACCATTTGTCTAGGGGTAACGCTCGAAGACTTGAAGACGAACCTCCTCGAAGGCCACATTCTGGATTTTGAAGATGAAACCCGAAAGCTGGACGTCTTTCGCAGCTTCAAAGGAGATGTCGAGGTACTGCTGAATAGATTTGACTGCAACCCACTTCGTTACGAGGCACGAACGACAGGCTATTATTTTCCCGGGCAATCGGCGTGCGCTTTGGTTGGAGAGGTTGTGTTGGCAAGCTTTGGGCAGGTTCACACGAATGTAGCGGCCGCGCGCAAATTGCGGCAACCGGTTTTCGTTGCAGAGTTCGATCTGAAAGAGCTGTACCGGCATGGTCTCCGGGAACCACGATACAGGGCTCTGCCACGATATCCCGCAGTTGAACGCGATTTCTCATTTGTGTTTGCCGATGCGGTCAGCTTCGAGGCGATGCAAGATCGCGTGGAGGCGTTGCACATCGCCGAGCTGCGAAGTTTTGTGCCCGGGCCGGAGGGCATCTATCGCGGGGCCGACGTGCGCGAGGGGAAGTACTCACTATTATTGCGGGCGACCTTCCAATCCGGTGAATGCACTCTGCGCGAGGAAGAGGTAGCGCAGTGGTCCGCGCAAGTAATCCAGGCGTTGCAGGAACTGGGCGGGACTCTGCGCTCAAGCTAACTTGTGCCATCCCACCGACGGAAGATTTTCCCTGCAGGCGTAAACTTGATTTGTGGTTGTCCCGGTTCGCAGGTCGCTGGTCCTGATCGCTTCTGTTTCCCTCGCCTGCATTCTCTTTTGCACGGGTTTTGCTCTAGCCGCCGGTTCTCCCACCGAGCCTCCGCCAACGTTTTACAAAAGCGTTTTGCCTATTCTCCAAGAGCATTGCCAGAGTTGCCATCGGCCGGGGCAAATTGCGCCGATGTCGCTGGTCAGCTACAAGCAAGCGCGGTTCTGGGCCGACGAAATCGCCGCCGCTACTGCCAAGAAGTCCATGCCTCCATGGTTTGCCGATCCCAGCATCGGGCACTTCGCCAACGATCCCTCGCTGACGGCGGAGGAGATCGCGACCCTTTCCGCGTGGGCGAAATCGAAGGTGCCGCCGCTGGGACGACCGATGGGACGTCCCGCGGATGGACCTCCGCCGAAGCGGTGGCTTACAGGTTGGAACATCGCGAAACCGGATGCTGTTGTGCAGATGCCCCAGCCAGTCGCGATTCCGGCGCGCGGTGACATCGAATACACCTATGAAATCGCCCCGACCCATTTCCAGAAGGACCGCTGGGTACAGATGTCGGAGGTGCGGCCGTCCGCCCCGCAACACGTGCATCATGCGGTCGTTTACATTCGGCCACCGGATTCGAAGTGGCTGCGGCATGCGCCCGTCGGAGTGCCCTTCACTGCGTCGAGCCTGACCGACCCGCAGGAGCGGCGGGAGGCGCACGAGACCACCAGCGATTTGCTGCTGGTGTATGCGCCGGGCAGTTCTCCCGACCAGTGGCCAGAGGGCATGGCGAAGTTTGTGCCGGCGGGCTCGGATTTGGTTTTTCAAATGCACTACACCGCGAGCGGCCGTGCCGCGCATGACCAGACCCGTGTCGGCTTGGCGTTTGCCAAGACCACTCCGCAACAGCGAGTCATCACGCTGCAACTGAACAATCACGCGCTGATTATTCCGCCGGAAGCGGACAACTTTCGCGTCGAGGTGGCGGGCACGCTGCCCAACGATGCGGTCCTGCTCAGCTTTTTCCCGCATATGCATTTGCGGGGCAAGCGCTTCGAGTACGACATCATCCACGCGGATGGCACGATCGAGCCGCTGCTGCGGACAGACTACAACTTTCATTGGCAATTGAGCTATCGTCTGGCCGAGCCCCGGCCGCTGACAGCAGGCACCAAGCTGCGCGCTATCGCCTGGTACGACAATTCGCGCGCCAACCCCCATAATCCTGACCCTGAGGCCACCGTCACTTGGGGCGACCAGACTTACCAGGAAATGATGGTAGGTTTCTTCGATGTCGCAGTGCCAGCCAATGTGGATAAGTGGCAGTTTTTTATCCGAAACAAGGTCGAGGAGAAGCCGGGGTCACCCGAGCGTCAATAGTTGTTGTGATGGAATCTCTAGCTCATCGCACCGCGCTGCGATATACTTCGCTCAACACTTCCTAAAACGAGGCCCATGTCAGCACAAATGACCGAAGAGGTAGCGCTTAAGGTTCCCAGCGACGATTTTCAGGCGCTGGAAGAGAAAATCTATCGCACTATTGAAATGTACAAGGCGGCACGCGAGGCCAAGGCGGTCGCCGAGCGCGACACTCAGCGTTTGCGCGAGCAACTGGAAGAACGCGAAGAAGCGGTCGAGACGATGCGCCGAGAGTTGGTGCAACTGCGTCGCGAACGCGAAGAAGTTCGGGGACGCGTAGAAAAGATGCTTCACCAGATGGCGGCCGTCGCCGATACTGCGGCAGAATAGTTCAGTTCAGGAGTCGAGCACTATGGCATCAGCGACGAAACCGCCGGCCGC
>JBBQVN010000167.1:0-7888 GCA_038211475.1 Terriglobales bacterium
CCCCCTCTTCCAGGGCTTGTTGCCGGCCTCCGGCTCCATCTCCGCGGATTTGTCCGATGCATTGCAAACCTTGCTCATCGAAAACAAGCTCCCCGGCCATGTTTCCTACATTGACAGCGCCGCCCTGCAAGGGGCCGTCGATGCCGTCGACTTTACGGTGACCGGTGTCAACTTTCCCATTCGCAATCTGAACTTCCCTGGCGCATCGCCCGCGGAGGCTACCGCTCTTGCGGTGGCCACCAAAGGCCTCCACGGTACCGAGTATTCGAATTCCAGGATCGCGGCGAATGTCAGGCTCGCCGTGCTTCCGGTTTATCACGAGCGCGGCTATCTGCGCGCCCACTTGGTGGAGGCTGTACCCGCCGTCGTCAGTCAGAGCGATCAAGAAATCCCCGTCGACGTAACCGTCCGCATCGATCCCGGAAATGTATACCAGATGTCCCAGATTCAATGGGCTGGGACTACTATCTTTCCCGCCAGTGCGTTGCAGCGGAAAATTGAACTGCAGCCCGGCCAGCCTGTCAACGCGGTTCGCCTCCAGGAGAACCTGCGCGAAGTTCAGAAGCTCTATGGCGCGCGTGGATACATGGCAGCATCCGTGAAGGTTGATCCGGCATTCGACGATGCCCATAACTTAGTTGCCTACACGCTGCTGGTTAACGAGGGCGACCAATACCACATGGGGGAAGTTGAAGTCACCGGACTTGACCCCAAGGCCACTCGGCTGGCCCGTGAGTCTTGGGGGCTGCGTGAAGGCGAACCCTACGACGGCAGTTACTTCCAGACCTTCATGAAGCAGATACTGGAGACTCTTGACGTGGCACGCTCCATGCGTGTCTCGCTCAAGGAATCGTTGAATAGCGCGGAAAAGACGGTTGACGTGAGCTTGGGCTTCAGTCCTCAGTAGCTGCTCAAGCCAACTTAAATCGGCTGTAGACCACCCTTGGTCAACGGGAATCATTATAATTAGACCAACCTGCCTCTTCTCGACCAAGGATGAGGACCCAGGTAAATCAACTGTGGGGTAAAATTGCCATGAATACTCGTGTGAAGAATTTCGGAGTTGTATCGCTTCTGCTGACCGTGCTGCTTGCGGTTCCCTCTTTTGCTAAGAGCATGACCTACAGCGGTACCGTTAGCGACGCCATGTGCGGCGCCAAGCATGCCATGCCCGGCGATGCCGCCGGCTGCACTCGCGCTTGTGTTGCCAAGGGTTCGAAATACGCCCTAGTCGTTGATGACAAGGTCTACACTCTGGACACCTCCGACAAGGATGCTCTGAGCGCTCTGGACAAGGCCGCTGGCAGCAAGGCGTCGGTCGAAGGCGAAGCCAAGGGCGATACCATCATGGTGAAATCTGTCAAAGCCATGTAGTTGGGAAAGAATCGGTTTTCAACCGCTGTGCCCTCACCCGGGCACAGCGTTTTTTTGTCGGAAGCTTCTGAAAGCCGACCTTCCCCACCGGCCGCAGTGTCTGAACGATTGTTTGATAGGCTGAACCCGGTTTTTTGATTTAGACCGGGCCTGTTTTGATTTAGAGCGATCTTGGTTCCTGATTTAGAGCCCAGAATTTGATTGCCCATCCGCGACTCAGTGCCAACCCATGGTTCTTGCCTTTTACTGTCACCAAAAAGAAAACACCGGCAGAATATCGCCGGTGTTTCGATGTTGTCGCCCTGCTTTGGTCTTGGCTAGTTCTGGTTCGAATCATCGCGGCGTTTGAGCGTCGGATGATTGTCGTCCGTGGTGTTTCCGCTGTCTCCAGGTTTTTCGGTGGAGGACGTCCGCCGCAGCGTCGGTCGATTCGCATCTTTCTGGTCCGTGACTTTGTGGCGGTTCTCTAACGAGGATAGGCGTGACTTCACGTCGTCAAACTCCGACGTCGAAACCACATACTGCACCCGGGCGGGAAGAATTCGCGCAATTTCTTCCTGCGACTTCTCAATGCGGTCCGGAGTTTGCGGGTGAGTGGAAAAGGCTTTGGCCAGTGTTCCTGGCTTCTTCTTTTCCCGCGCCTGTACTTTTTCGAAGAAACTCACGAAGGCTTGCGGGTCGTAGCCGGATTTGTACATGTATTGCAGACCCAGATAGTCCGCTTCCTGTTCGAAGCTCCGCGAGAAACTCAGGAACGTCAACGGCAGGCCCAATCCCACCGCGGCCTGAACCGCGTATCCAATGCCGCCGCCGATGAAGATGAGCGGGATGGTGCCGATATTTGCCCACTGCGACCGCGTCATCTGGCGCGTGGCGTGGCGAGCCGCTACGTGCGCAATCTCATGCGCCATCACGCCGGCCAGTTCCGACTCTTCGTCCGCCGCCAGAATCAAACCCGAGTTCACGTAGAAGAATCCGCCGGGCAACGCAAACGCATTCACTTCGTCCGAGTCGATCACTTTGATAGTGAAGGGCACTTGCGCGTCGGAATTGCGCACCAGGTTCTGACCGATGCGGTTCACGTACTCGGTCACTACCGGATCCTGCACCAGTTTTACGCTAGATTCCACCTGCTGGGCATATCCCCGGCCCATGCGGATCTCGCTTTCCAGCGAGTACCAGTTACCCATGCCCCGGCCGCCGACCTTGCGGTTGCCAATGGCATCGACATCGTTCCGGCTGCCATCATGCTTGACCTTGCTGTCGTCCGGTTCCTGCACCGGTTGGGTCTGACTCTTGTCGGCATCCGGTTTCGCGGTGTCCGCTTTGCCGGTATCCGGCGGCGCGACAGGAGGAGCTTGGGAACTATCTTGGGAAGGCGCGGTCTGGGAACTATCCTGAGCCGGCGCATTCGCAGGCTGTTGCCCCAGCGCCAATGGAGAAAAGCTCATCACCAGGACGAGCAAACCGGCGAAAAACCGATGCAACTTCATTTGGACTCCCATCTGAACCCCACTACTTCCTGACAAAAGTATACTCCGGACGGACCACACTCCCCCGCCATTGTTCTTATGCCTATTGGACGCGGTTTTGGAGCCTTTGGTTACTTGGGACGCGGCGATTCTCAAGAATAAAAAAACCTTCGCGCCACGGTCCGCGCGGTAGCCAGCGAGTTGTGCTAGGGCCTGACAGTCGCCCCCGCACCCACAATGTCAAACTCAATCCTCACTTCGTCTTTTACCTTGACGCTTCCACCTGCCACGCTCACTGGGGCGATGCCGAATTCGGTCTGCTTGATCGCGACCCAGCCCACAAAGTGCCCGGCCTCCTCTTTGGCCTGCACCTTTACCGGCTTAGTCTGGCCGTGCAAGGTCAGGCTCCCTGAAATCAACCATCCCTTCGCAGTTTTGTCCCCGTGAGTGGAACGAAACTCAACTTCCGGGTACTTCTCGACGTCGAGCACTGAGGTTCCAAGCATTGTCTTTTGTATTTCTGCTCTGTCAGTTTCCGAGATATGCTCATCTACTACTTTAAGTGTAGCCGAGCCTACTCGCAGATTCACGGCTCCGTCCGCCTCGTTGAAGCTACCCCCAGCGATTGGCGCTTCGATGGTGTGGTCGTGGCCCAGCGCAGAAAGGAGGCCGGTCTTGTACACGCGCACCTGCATGCGCGACTTCGCCGCGTCGATTGGCTGTGGCCCCGCCGCTTGCATAGGAACTGCCCAGACTGTTATCAAGCACAGCCCGAGCGTCGTTGCCATTATCTTTGC
This sequence comes from Terriglobales bacterium, assembly GCA_038211475.1. Taxonomy (GTDB): domain Bacteria; phylum Acidobacteriota; class Terriglobia; order Terriglobales; family Acidobacteriaceae; genus JANYBT01. The sequence goes on from JBBQVN010000167.1 coordinate 3,644, forward strand.
CGCGGTCGCTGCCGTCTTCGTTGCCGCGGTCGTTGCCGTGTTCGTTGCCCAGTTCGTTGAAATGCTCATTTCTCTCCTTCGGCCGCGGGGTGTAAGATGGCGCGTCGCTGAACTTCAGGAGGTCATGCCATGCTCGATCGCCGCCGGTTCCTGTCTTCCACCCTGGGTATCACTGCCGGTCTGGCCGTGTCCAAAAATTTATTTGCTCAACTCGAGCGCGCACCCACTTCCCTGCCTGACCCCGCGACCTTCGATGCCAACGAAGACGCCTATTGGGCCGAATTGAGAAAACAATTTCTCATCCCCGCAGATGAAGTCTATCTCAACAACGGTACCGTAGGTTCTAGTCCCGCGCCCGTCCTGCGCGCCATTTTCGACGGTTATAACACCACCGAGCGCATGGACCAGGTCGAGCCCGAGGACTATCCCATCTGGGGCTATGCCGCGTGGAACGAATTTCGCGACCCGCTGGCGCAGTTTGTTGGATGCACTCGCGACGAGATCGCACTTCTGCGCAATGCAACTGAGGCCAACAGCTACGTGGCCAATGGTTTGGACATGAAAGCGGGCGATGAAGTCCTGATGACCGATCAGGAGCATCCAGGTGGGGAAATGCCGTGGCAACTTCGCGCCAAACGTTATGGCATTGTGGTTAAGAAGGTCACTCTGCCCAAGCCGGTCAAGGATGGGGCGCAAGTCCTAAATTTATTTAACGATGCCGTCACCTCGCGCACTCGCGTGATGTTCTTCAGCCACATTTCCACCAACACCGGCACGGTGCTGCCCGCCAAAGAGCTGTGCACGCTGGCCCGCAGCAAGGGAATCCTCTCCGCGGTGGATGGCGCCCACGCGCCGGGCATGATGCGCTTAAACCTGCACGACATCGGGTGCGACACGTACTCCTCAAGCCCGCACAAGTGGCTGCAGGCACCCAAAGGCTCCGGCTTCCTGTTCGCCCGCGACGAAGTGATCGACCGCATCTGGAGCACCATCGCTACTGAAGGTTGGGACGAACCCAAGATCCGAGCCGAACGTTTCCAGCGCATTGGCAGCTCCAATGTCCCTGCGCTCATGGGGCTGCGCGCCTCCATTCAGCTCGCTAACGACATTGGCATGGAGCGCATCGAACGCCGCCATCGTCAACTGGCAGATTACATGCTGGCCGAAATGGTGAAGCGCGGCGCGGAATCCTGGACCTCAGCGGACCCAACCGTTCGTTGCGCCATCGTGACGGTGAACATTCCCGGACTGAAGCGCATGGAGCTGGAAAACTGGTTGTGGAAGACCAAGAAGATTCGCATCCGCGGCGGCGAGCCATCCAAGCTGCGGCTTTCGACGCCGTACTATCTGAGCAAAGCGGACATCAACCGCTACCTCGCTGCGTTTGACCAGTTCAGAAAGGCGAATGCTTAGCTGGAATATTGTCCTGGTGCTGAATCCAGGTCCATCCCTCGGGCTTGCGCGGCAGCAATGGGATGCCTACGGACGAGGAATGTAATCAGATTTTTGATCGGAGCAGCGCGCCATCTTCGGAGCGATTCAAGGGCAGTCTAGCCGTCGATCTCGCGCGGCTGTCAAAACGATTCCTCGGCCGGTGGTGTCTTTCGTCCAAATCTCAAGCGCTACGTCCAGCGGAACCACTTCAGCGCGAGTGCGAATGAAATTCCGCCCCACAGCGCAAGAATCAGCAGACGTCCGAATTGCGCTGATGACAGCAGTGGCGCACCTTCCAGAATGGTCGCCCGCAGCGCATCGTTGAGCGCGGTAAGCGGCAACAACTTGATGAATGGCTGCGCCACCGCTGGGAAACGCTCGTAAGAGAAAAACACTCCCGAGAAAATCCACATCGGCATCATCACCAGATTGATGAGCCCACTGACACTCTCTATCTTCTGGGCGCGGCTGGCAGTCAGTAGCCCTATGCCGCCGAACGCTACCGCTCCCAGTGACGCGAGCAACGCAATCGACCAGAACGCCCCCAGCACCCGCATGTGGAAAAACAGAATGCCGAAGCTCAGCAGCAACCCTACCTCGATAATCATTAGGACCAGGCGGCTGCTGGTGATGGCCAGCAGGAAATCGCTGCGCCTCATGGGAGTGCCGACAAAGCGCTTCAAGAGTTTGCGCTGGCGCATGTCCACCAATGCGAAACCGACGCCCCACATGCCGGAGTTCATGAGGTTCATGCCCAACAGGCCGGGGATCAGGAAGTCAATGTAACGCGAGCCCACCTCGCTGGATGCCGCGCTTTGAGTCGGTATCACGTCCTTGCGTCCAGCACCCGACTGCAGCGCATCGTCCACCCGGGCCCGTGCCAAAACACTTTCGGGACGAGCCGGGTCGTAAAAATACTTGTAGCCGCCGTCGCTCTGCGGCTCGACCACCAGATCCAACTTGCCCAGGCGAAACGCGTTAAGCGCAGCTTCTCGCTCCAGCACTTGCACGTGGAACGCGCCCTGTTGGCTCGGTTGCAGCAAGGCTGAAACCGGTCGCTCGCCATTTGGAGAATTCACCACCGCAACGGATGCCGCCGCCGCGGGCTTGCTGCGAAACGCGATGCCCAGTCCCAAGGCTAGCAACAGCGGAAACACGAAGACCCAGAACACAACCTCGGGCTCGCGCTTGAGTTCGCGCATGCGAGCCATCAGCAAATGCCAGTAGCCGGACCAGTGGCTATTCAGCCGCGCGGTCACGGGTTGATGGGTTTGCATTTCTCTTACTGGCGGTTCCGAAATAGCCACTCTAATCCTCCCGCAAATGGCGTCCGGTGAGACGCACAAACACATCTTCGAGACTGGCTTGCCGCGTAGTCAGGTGAAGAATTTGCCCGTGCTGCCGCTCCACTGCATCCAGCAGTGCGGGAATGGTTATGTGTGGCGCATCGGCGTGGAGCGAAATCACTCCGGCGTCATCGCGCACCGATTCCACGCCCGGCAAACTGCGCCAGGTTTCGAGAGCGCTGCCGTCTGAATTCCCGCTGGCGCTGAATTCCACCACGTGATGGCCGCCCAATTTCGCGATGAGTTCGCCAGGCGTGCCTTCCGCGATGACCTGCCCGTGGTCAACGATGGCCAGCCGGTCGCAAAGTTTTTCGGCCTCGTCCATGTAATGGGTGGTGAGCATCACGGTACCCCCGCGAGACTGAAATTCGCGAATGATGTCCCAGAGTTGACGACGGCTCTGCGGATCAAGCCCCGTGGTGGGCTCGTCGAGAAACAGGATCTTGGGATTCCCCACCAACGCAGTCGCCACGGCCAGTCGTTGCTTCTGCCCGCCAGAGAGCTTGCCTACCCACGCGTCCGCCTTCTCAGTCAGTTGCAACTCTTCGAGTACATCTTGCGCCGGGCGCGGCTGGCGATAGAAGCTAGCAAACAATTCGATAGTTTCTCGCACCGAGAGCTTCTCAGACAGCCGCGTTTCCTGCAGCGAGATGCCGATTTGCTCACGCAAGTCACGCGAGTTTCTTAACCAGGCATGGCCGAGAATCGCGACCTCACCCGAGGTCGGCTCCAGCAGGCCTTCCAGAATTTCGATAGTCGTGGTCTTGCCCGCTCCGTTGGGCCCGAGCAAGCCGAAGCACTCTCCCGCAGCAATGGACAAACTGACTCCGCGCACGGCCTCGACCTTGCCGTCGTAGGTCTTGCGCAGATCGCGGCATTGAATGGCAAATCCCACTCGAAGATTCTATCGCAGATGTTGGAACGCAGGCCCGACCGGCGAGAATCAGACCGCTGCAACTCACGGGCATGGGAAGCGCCGGCAGACAGCACTCGTTACCGAGACTGAGAGCATTCGTCGATATGCCAGCGATAATTTTGGAAAGGAATCAAGTTGGCGTCCCACGCAGTTTTGAGTTTTAACACAATTCAAGACTGGCTCCAGCGACTCGATACTCTCAGGCACAGCATTGACTTTCGCGCGGCTTGAGCAGGATATCCGAGCCATAGTGACCGCGCAGCCAGGTCTGATCCGCGCCTCCGAGAACGAAAACGGGGGTCTCAAGACGCTATTGTCCCATCCCCAACGTGAATTAAACTGCTACGAGTGGCTCTATTGCTCGGGCACCACCCCCACCCCCTAGCTTAGCTAAGGAGGCATGCATGCATGGCGAGAGGAAGCTAGTGGCATGAAGTGCGAAGCGAAGAACAAGTCTGGTAAGCCCTGCCGTGCTCCAGCAGTTGACGGCACTCGCCGATGTGTTATGCACTCGGGTCGGGCTGCGGAGTTGGGTAGGAAGGGCGGACA
>JBBQVN010000168.1:0-7837 GCA_038211475.1 Terriglobales bacterium
CGAAATGCGCTAGTCCATTACCGAAAGGGCTACGAAATTGAGCTGACAGTCGGAGACTCTCAAGAAGCGATCGAGATGGGTAGGGAGTTGATTGAGTTTCTGTCTAAGAAAGTCTGGAAACAGCTGCTGAAATGGTAGGAGCAAGTCGGGTGCTTGGTTTCGGCTTTTCCAGTTCCTAGTGAGTTGTGTGCTTCAGCAGTTCCTCTGTCAGGGGACCAGTAGGTCCTTCGCTTCGCTCAGTTTGACAAGTCCCAGACGTGTCGGTGAATTCCCCGCCCTGAAGGGCGGAACCGTCGCTAGCGGAATCTGCACTCACGGAGAACGTCGCTTCCACATTTCCGGCTTAGCCAGACCGCCCACGGATCAGCCACACCGACCCTCACTTCGCAATGGCCAAGTTTTCCACAGGAATTTTTGCGAAAAGCCGCCAAATATCGGCATTTTTCGGGGCGCGCACCATGGCGGTAAACCCAACTGGTTGTGGCCAAATTCTCCGCAAACCACAAGCCATGGGGTTTTAAACAATGGTTCGTAGAGGGCCTATCGGGCGGAAATGGGGGTAAAGAAAATTCTCTTGACAATCGCGAGCGAAAAGCTCAGGATGGCGACGGTGGTCAAAAGTGGCCCAAAGTGGGCTATGGGTAGATCAGGCAATCAGTTTTGACGGTACAAACGATTCGAGAGGCGCCAGTGGAAACAACTGACACTCCCAAACCGAGCCCGAGCGATGCTGAGATTCTGATCACGTTGACTGCCGTGGTGAGCATAGCACATGTTTCTGGGAAACTGCCCAACTCGCGTGGACGAAAAAGGACGGCTCAAGGTCCCCGCGGAACACAAGCGCGTGATCGAAGAAAAGTACGGCAGCAAGTTCTACATCACCAGCTTCGATGGGAAAGTCGCTCAAATCTACCCCTACGAAGAATGGGAGCGCATCGAGCAGAAGCTGGCGGCGCTTTCGACCTACAACCCAACCAAGCGCAAATTTCTGAAGCGAGTGGGCTACTGGGGAGGCCTGGTGGAGATGGACAGTCAGGGCCGCCTGTTGCTGCCGCAAATCCTGCGCGATGATGCCGGGCTCAAAGGGGATGTGGCAGTGGTGGGGTACCAGACGTACCTGGAAGTCCAAGACATAGAGGCGTTGAAAAAGGAAGTGGAAGAGCCATTCACGACCGATGATCAAAAGACCCTCGACGAAATGGGCATCTAGTGGGCAGGGTGGAGAGAGAAGACATCCCCGAGGGGGATGGGCGTGGTTCGGAAGTTGGCCATGTTCCAGTTCTCTTATTAGAAGCGATCGATTTTTTAGCCGTAAAGCGTGGCGGGAGTTATCTGGACGCCACCATAGGGCTGGGGGGGCACAGTTGCGAAATCGCAAAACGCCTCGGCGCACAGGGTCGTTTGATTGGTTGCGATAAAGATCCGCAGGCCTTGCAGTTGGCGCAAGCGAGATTGACCGGAGCAGCCAGCGGTGACTGGCCGGAGATCAGTTTGCAGCAAGGCTCCTTCGCGCAAGTGGGGAAGTGGGCCGGGAAGGCATCGCTGGATGGGATGCTAGCCGACTTGGGGATGAGCAGCCTGCAATTGGGGAATGCCGAACGTGGATTTAGTTTTCAGGCGGAAGGTCCGCTCGACATGCGAATGGATCCGTATGAAGAGCGCACCGCCGATCAAGTGGTAAATCGTCTCGACGAGCCAACACTCGCTGACGTGATTTACGAATACGGAGAGGAAAGGAGGTCGCGGAGAATCGCCAGAGCCATTGTCCGGTCGCGGCCGATTCGATCGACTGCGCATTTAGCAGAGATCATCTCGGCTGCGGCCCGGCCAATGAACCAGGCAGAACGGCGGATTCATCCAGCGACCCGGACTTTCCAAGGCATCCGAATATTCGTAAACCGCGAGTTAGACGATTTGCGGGAGCTGCTGCAAGTTGCGCCCCGTTTGCTGAAGCCGGGAGGAAGGCTGGTGATCATCAGCTTTCATTCTCTGGAAGACCGGATCGTGAAAGACGCGTTCCGGGAGGGTTTGACCAACGGCTATTACCGGGTGCTGACAAAAAAACCGGTGACGGCCGGGGAAGCAGAAATTGCGGTGAACCCGCGGTCGCGCAGCGCCAAGTTGCGAGCCGCTGAAAAAGTCTTGAAAGGGTAAGTTATGAGCGCAGCCACCAACTCGCCAAACCTGAATGCACCGCGTGAGCAACGTTCCTGCTGGAACGGCACTCCCGAAGTGTATTTCGCCAAGGCCATCGACAACTCCCGTCTGGTGAAGGTGGCCGACCCGGCGCGCGCCCGGGAGACGCGGCAATTTCTGCTGGCCCTCAGTCTGCTGTTTGCGATTGTGATGGGCTATGCCTGGCAGCACTTCAAGGCGATTGAATATGGCTACAAGATTGAAACCTTGAAGCGGGAGGCGGACGCGCTGGTGGAACAGAACCACGCGCTGCGGGTGGAAGACTCCACCTTGCGCTCGCCCGAGCGAATCGATCGGTTGGCGCGGGCGATGGGGATGCAACCGCCGGATGCGACCCAGGTGCAGCACCTGGATATGTCTGTCGCCGAAGGCACAGGCGCGCAGGTGGCGACCCTTACTCCGGTATCTGTGATTTCTGTGCGGTGAATGGAATTGACACCAACGCAACAATGAAGCTGGCGGCTCTGACCGGGCCGCCATCTGCATTTACGAAGAAGGTCTGAAAGTCAGGTATGGCGGCGAACAGCGTTCACAATAGCGCGCAGAAACGGCTGCTGGTGATGGGCGGCATTTTCGCGCTGTGGACGCTGGCGATCTTCTTGCGTTTAGTGGACCTTCAGATTTTCCAGTACGCGGAATATAACGATCGAGCGACCGGCCAGAATCGTCGCTACATTCCGCTAGCCGCCAAGCGCGGCATAATTTACGATCGTCTGGGCCATGAACTCGCCGCCTCGGTGATGGTAGATTCGGCCTTCATTGTTCCCAGCGAAGTGCCAGATTTAGCGAACGCGGTTTCGCTGGTCACCGGAATTACCGGCGGGGATCCGCATGTCGCGCTGGCGGACTGCCAGAGTGGCAAGACATTTTGTTGGGTGGCTCGCCGAGCCGACGCGGAGACCATTCAGCGGATTCGCAACCTCAACCTGCGCGGGATTCACTTCCAGAAGGAACCCAAGCGCTATTATCCGCAAAAAGAACTGGCTGCACAGTTGCTTGGCTATGTGGGGGATGACCAGGGTCTGAGCGGAATTGAGCGCTTGTACGAAGAACAGCTGCAGGGCCAGCCTGGCGCCATGGTTATTTCCGTGGACGCTCGCAAGCACTGGTACAACCGAACCGAAGACGAGGGCGAACCGGGCAGCAATATTGTTCTGACCATTGACGAGTACATTCAGTACGTCGCGGAGCGCGAGTTAGAGCGCGCCATCCAGGAGACGCACGCGATTGCCGGCACTGTCATCGTGATGAACCCGCGGACGGGCGAAGTGCTGGCGTTGGCCAACTGGCCGACATTCAATCCTAATCTGCGTAAGGCCATCACCAACGATTCGCTGAAGAACCGCGCCGTGAGCGACATCTACGAGCCCGGCTCCACTTTCAAGGTGGTGACAGTGGCAGCGGCTCTGGAGGAGAAGGTCACCAAGCCGGATGAGATTTTCGACTGCCAGATGGGCAAGATCGTAATTGACAAAGTAACCATTCACGATCACAAACCGTTTGGCTTGATGCCGGTCTCAGACATCATCGCCCACTCCAGCGACGTGGGCGCCATCAAAATCGCCATGCGGTTGGGGGACCAACGTTTCTACAAATACATTCGCTTATTCGGGTTTGGACAGCCGACGGGAGTTGAGTTGCCGGCGGAGACGCGGGGAATGACCAAGCCGGTGGAACGCTGGTCGCATGTCTCGTTGGCGGCGATGGCGATGGGACAGGAGATTGGAATCTCTCCCATCCAACTGGCGGCGATGATGTCGAGCATCGCGAACGATGGTGTCTGGCTGCCTCCGCATGTGGTCGCGGGCACTGTCGCGCCCAAGAACTCTCCACAACAAATTGTGTTTCATCCTTCTGAAGGACGGCGCGTGCTCTCGCCGGTGACCGCAGCCCAGATGCGACAGATGCTGCAGGGAGTGGTGCTGCACGGAACGGCTCCGAAAGCGATTCTGGAAGGCTACAGTTCCGCGGGCAAGACTGGAACGGCGCAGAAGCTGGATCCGGCGACGGGCACTTACTCGAAAACGAAGTATGTTGGGTCGTTTGCAGGATTCGCGCCGGTGAATAATCCTGCGCTCACAGTGGCGGTGATTCTGGATTCAGCGCAAGGTCTGCACCAGGGCGGACAAGTGGCCGCGCCGGTGTTTCAGCGCATCATGCAGCAAGTGCTGGAGTACCAGCATGTGTCGCATGATGTCGAGATTTCGCCGGACCGCAAGCTGCTGCTGGCGCGGCGAAATGCCAAAACTGACGACGTGGCAGAAGACTCGCCGGACCATCTGGGCGCGAACCTGATAGCTGCGGAAGCGCCGGACCATGTACCGTCCGCCGGCGCCGGGACGCCAGTGGCCGCGACAAAATTGCTGCCGGCCGCGAACCGTTTGCCCGAGAAGGACGCAGAGGTTCGTCCACTCGCGGCGCCTACGGAGCCGTTCACGGTGCCCGCAACCAAGACGGCTGGCACGGTGGTGCTGGACGAGGAAAGTGTGGAGGTCCCATCGCTGCTGGGCAAGAGTTTAAGAGCGGCGCTGGAGATTTCATCCGCAGACGGATTCGATTTGGAGCCGATCGGTACGGTCGGCGTGGTCAAAGAACAAGCCCCCCCTGCAGGCTCGCGTGCGGCAGCAGGAAGCCGCGTTGTGGTGAGGCTTGGCAAGTGATTCTCTCTGGCTTTCCTCAAATTCTGCAACCTTGTAGTCCACGGCCATGACCTTCGAACAACTTCTGACCGGCGCGGAAATCCTCTCGCAGAGCGGAAATCCGAACGTCGGCAGCGTGGAGTATGACTCGCGTCGAGTCAGACCCGGAAGCGTGTTTGTGGCCATGAAGGGTGAGACTAGCGACGGCTACCGCTTCATCGACCAGGCGATTGCCGCTGGAGCCGTAGCGGTGGTCAGCGATTCGAATCAGAGCGATCCGAATCAGAGCAATCAGATTCATGAAGCGCCGCGACCGGGAGTGGCGTGGGCCGTGGTTCCCCATGGCCGGCGAGCGCTGGCACGCTTGAGCGCGAACTTCTACAAGCGTCCAGCCGAACGCCTTGCCAATACTGGAATTACCGGGACCAACGGGAAGAGTACGACCGCGTTCCTGATCGAATCCATTTTGCAGGCGGCGGGGCGCAAGACTGCTCTGGTGGGGACCATTGAGTATCACGTTGGCGGGAAAACCCTGGCCGCGCCGCACACCACTCCCGAAGCGCTGGAACTGAATCAACTTTTGTCCCAAGCCTTGGGCGTAGGCGTGACTGAAACCGTGATGGAAGTTTCGTCCCATGCGCTCCAGCAACAGCGGGTTTGGGGCGTGCCTTTTGACGTAGCCGTATTCACCAACCTTACCCGCGATCATTTGGACTATCACGGCTCCATGGAGGAATACTTCCGCGCCAAGCAGACGCTCTTCGAGGGCTGCGGCACCGAGCCGCCCCGCGCAACCGTCATCAACACTGACGACGAATACGGCAAGCAGATTCTGAAGCTGAGCAAGAAAGTTAGCGCGCAGGTATTTTCCTACGGTTTGGACGCAGTCGACTTCGCTGCGAAGAACGTTGAGATCACCGCTCGCGGGACGCGAATGCAGGCCATTACTCCGGCGGGACCAGTGGAATTGTGGTCTCCCCTGATCGGCCGAGTGAACGTTTACAACATTCTGGCAGCGGCGGGCGCGGCTTATGCTCGGGGATGCGGAAACGATGCCATTGCCAAAGGAGTCTTGGCGCTGCAGTGCGTGCCCGGACGTTTTGAGCGCGTCGATTGCGGGCAGCCGTTCACGGTTGTGGTGGACTACGCACACACCGATGACGCGCTGCGCAATCTGACTGCGCTGGCCCGCGAATTTGTTTTGCGCGGAGGACAAAAGGGCCGAGTGATCACGCTGTTTGGATGTGGCGGCGATCGTGACCGCGCTAAGCGGCCGCTGATGGGCATGGCGGCGGGCCAGGGCAGCGACTTCGTGGTGCTGACCTCCGATAATCCACGCAGCGAGGATCCGCTGGCGATACTGAACGATGCGATGGTGGGTTTGCAGCGGACCGAGGCCAAGTACGTGATGGAGCCAGATCGTCGCGCTGCGATTGCGCTCGCAGTGGGCGAAGCGGGCAGCTCAGACATTGTCCTGATCGCGGGCAAAGGACACGAGAAGACCCAGACCACGCGTGACGGAATGGTTCCATTCGACGACGTCGCGGTGGCCAAGGAAATCCTGAAGGGCTTGGGATTCACCGGCTCGGGCAAGCAGGGCAGCTCGGGAGCAGGCGCATGAAGTTCGCACTCGGCGAGGTCGCCAGGATTCTTGCTGCGTCGGGAGAGTTCGACTCCAATCAGGTGGCCCAGGGATATTCGATTGATTCCCGGACCGTAAAAGCGAACGAATTATTTTTCGCGGTGAAGGGCGACCGGCTCGACGGACACGACTTTGTTGATCAGGCGCTGGCCAATGGCGCTGTCGGAGCCGTGGTGCGGCGCGACCAGTTACAGCGCTACCCCAATCGGGCTGGACTGTTGGCAGTGGACGAAACCCTGACCGCGATGCAGGCACTGGCGACTTCTGTTCGACGCAAGTGGGGAAAGCCGCTGGTGGGCGTGACCGGCTCGATGGGCAAGACCACCACCAAGGACGCCATCGCACAAGTGCTGGAGACCAAGTACCGCGTCTATCGCACCCAAGGCAACTTCAATAATCAGTTTGGCTTGCCGCTCAACTTGTTGCAACTGGAGCCCGAACACGACATGGCCGTGATCGAGATGGGCATGTCGCATGCGGGAGAGATCGCCGCGCTGGCCAAAATAGCATTCCCCAATCTAGGCGTGGTGACCAACGTAGCTCCGGTGCATTTGGAGAATTTCGCTTCTCTCGATGGCATAGCGCAAGCTAAACGCGAGCTGATTGATGCGCTTCCGGCTGACGGCACGGCCATCTTGAATGCCGATGACGAGCGGGTGGCGGCGATGCGGCACGGGTTCGCGGGCCGTGTCGTCAGCTTTGGAATTGATGCTCCGGCAGATGTGCGGGCGGTAGCGATTGAAAGCCTCGGACCGAGCGGATCCCAGTTTGATCTGGCGATGAGCGGGCAGTGGACGAGGATCACCATTCCACTTCTAGGGCGGCACAATATTTACAACGCGCTTGCCGCGGCAGCGGTGGCGTTCGCTAGCGGCTTGTCGATTCACGACATCGCCGAGGCGCTGGTCCATTTGCAAGCTGCCGACAAGCGTGGTCAGGTCATCGAGGTTGGGGGAGTGCATGTGCTGAACGATTGCTATAACTCCAGCCCCCAGGCGATGATGGCGGCGGTGGATACGCTGGCAGAGATTCCGGCGTCGCGTCGCATCGTGGTTGCTGGTGAAATGCTGGAGCTAGGGCCGGAAAGTGAGCGCTTACACCGCGAGTGCGGACGGTACATCGCCACCAAAAATGTCAGCGCGCTGCTCGGCGTGCGCGGCCAGGCGCGGTCAATCGTTGAGGCTGCCCGGCAAGCGGGGTTGTCGTCAGAATTTGTAGCCACTCCCGAAGACGCCGCGGAGTGGTTGGCTCTCAACACCCGCGCGGGAGACGGGGTGCTGCTCAAGGGGTCGCGCAGTGTAAATTTGGAACGGGCCCTGCAAGTGTGGCAGCGCGCCGGGAACGCGCCGCAGTAAGTCAT
>JBBQVN010000169.1:0-7799 GCA_038211475.1 Terriglobales bacterium
GGCGCTGGGAAAGAAGATTCTCTAGGGTATGTTTCGCATTCCATCCGCATGAAGAAACTTCGGGTCGGCATTCTTTTCGGCGGGCGCAGCGGAGAGCACGAAGTGTCGTTGCTCTCGGCAGCTTCAGTTCTCAATGCGATCGACAAAACCAAGTATGACGTAGTCCCCATCGGCATCACCAAAGACGGCCACTGGTTGACCGCGGGCGATGCGCATCGCCTGCTGGGAAATCCCCTCCCCGAGCATCGTCTTCGCGCGGGCGATCCCGAGGCGACTCCCGGCGCAGCCCTGCTGGCGAGCGGACAGTCGGTCATCGTGCCCCCTGAACCGACGGCGCAGAACGACGGAGCACTGGCTCCGTTTCACACCGGCCATTCCGCTGGCGCCACGCAGAACGCCATTCAGGTGGATGTGATGTTCCCGGTGTTGCACGGCACCTATGGCGAGGATGGAACGATTCAGGGCTTGCTCGAGTTGGCCGATCTGGCTTACGTGGGAGCGGGTGTGCTCGGCTCCGCTGCGGGCATGGATAAAGACGTGATGAAGTCGCTGTTCCGCGCTGCGGGACTTCCCATCGTGAAGCACGTCACCGTATTGCGCAGCGATTGGCGCGCGGCTCCGAAGAAAGTTCAAAAACTGGTTGAGAGCACTCTGAAATATCCGGTGTTCGCGAAGCCCGCGAACCTGGGATCGTCGGTCGGAATCTCAAAAGCTCATGATCGCGCCGAGCTCGGCCCTGCCATCGACGAAGCGGCGAAGTTCGACCGCAAGATAGTGATTGAAGAAGGTGTGGGCGGCAAGAAGAACAAGGCGCGCGAGATTGAGTGCTCGGTACTGGGCAACGATCACCCCGAAGCATCGATCGCCGGCGAAGTGGTGCCGATCAAAGAGTTCTACGACTACGCGGCGAAGTATTTGGACCAAGGCTCGGCGCTGCACATCCCGGCGAAGATCACGAAGACCGAAATGAAGCGGGTCCGCGAACTGGCGGTACGCGCTTTCCAGGCAGTGGATTGTGCCGGCCTGGCCCGTGTAGATTTCCTGATGGATCCGAAGTCACGCAAAATCTTCGTGAACGAGATAAACACCATGCCGGGATTCACTTCCATCAGCATGTATCCCAAGCTCTGGGCCGCGACCGGACTGAATTATGCAGATCTAATCGACCGGCTGATTCAACTCGCGCTCGAGCGCCACGCGGAGAAGAAGCAAACCCACTACAGCCTGTAGCGGTCGCGACTCCGGCGGGCTTTATTTTTACCGTCCAGCAGAATCCGGAACTGCGTCTTGCGCCTGCGCCATTGCTCGCTCCAGCGCTTGTTTATACTTCGCTACGCGCTCCTGCACCACCTTGGATTGCCAATCGTCGGCGCCGCCAACCGCCTTCATCATGGCTTGCATGTCTTTCTGGTTGGCCTTGTCGGCAAGCCCTTTGATTTGCACCAGGGCGCCGCCCGAGACCTCGTGGAAATGCGCAATCTCGGACTCCGCGGTTTCCGGATGATAGCTCAAGCGGTCGCCACTCTGCATGGCATCGATCACCGCTTCGGGCGACCAACTGATCGGCCAGGTGAAATTCAGCGTGTCGTAAGTTTCGCGCAGCCGAGTCATAGCGCCCGCGAAGCCATCCAATTCACTACGCCGCGCTGCCAAGCCCGCCTTGCGCCGGATATCAATCCGCACCGGGCGATTGACCGCAGTTTCGGCAACTCGAATGACCGTCGTCAGCGTGTTTCCTTCATAGCGCCAGCCCGGCTGCCCGGCCCTGGTAACGAATCGCAAAGGAACGTCGTTCGCCGTCACCGCCGCCGGAGGCCAGTCCCCAGGCAGACGCAGTTCGTACCCTCGCGACTTCAACATACCGGGATAGTCCCCCCGGACGGGCGCAATCTCCACGGTCAGAACATCGCCGCGTTGCGCCGCTTTCAAGTCGGTCCACGCCGCCTGGCCCTGGGTGTAAGCGTTGTTGCTGCTGGAGTCTTCGTAGAGCGTGTAGGAAGATTGCTGCCCCTCCGCCAAGGGGAAAACGTTGAGGATCAGGGGATCCACCGGTTTGGCGCCGGTGTAGGGCATCTCCGGCTGCATGGGAATAATGGCGCCTGCCCGAACATACACCGGGATCTGCCGGATAGAAAATTTGCGCTCCACGGTTGCCGGTCCCTTCAGGTGACGCCCGGTGCCCCACTCGATCCACTCGCCGTCGGGGATCCAGACCGACTCCGCAGCCAACTGAGATGAGGCGTCTACCGGCTTGATCACGGGAGCAACCAGCAAGTTCACGCCGAAGGTGTATTCGTTCTTGGCAGAGTAGGCATCGTTCGCCTCAGGCCAGTCGTAATAGAGAGGGTGCAGAAACGCGACTCCGGTGTCGTAAGTCCGCCGCGCCTCGGTATAGAGATAGGGCTGCATGGCGTAGCGCAGATGGTACACGCCGCGCAGGATGTCGGCATAGGGCTCGGGATACGCCCAAATGCGGCGCTCCGATTCGCTATTCTTTGTGGTGTGAGTGCGGAAGATGGGACTGAATGCGCCGAACTGCAGCCATCGAGTGTAGAGTTCCGGTTCCACGTTGCCCGGCATGTGTCCGCCCAAGTCATGGCTCCAGTAAGCATAGCCGACGTTGGCGGCAGTCGCCGTGAACCAGGGTTGGAAGGCCAGCGACTCCCAAACTGAAACCGAGTCCCCGGAAAAACCGATCTGATAACGGTGGTTGCCCATCCCGCCCCAGCGATGAAATAGAAGCGGCCGCTTGCCCTGCCGCTGCTGGTCGGTGAAGTGTACGTAGTTCAACCACCAGGTCGGACTCACGCCTTCCAGGCCCGTCTTGCCCTCCTGCTGCCAATCGAGCCACCAGAAATCTATGCCCTGCTTTTCCAGCGGATGATGCATGATGTTCAAGTAGTTGGTGGCAAACTTCTTATTCGTAATGTCAAAGGCTACGTATTTCTTGGTTGCCGGATCAATCCCCATGGCGCGCGCCATCTCGGGATAACGGTCTTCCCAAGGTTGCACGCCCGACGCCGGATGCAGGTTCAGCGTGGTCTTGAGTCCGTCCTCGTGGATGCGTTTCAGAAACTCGTCGGGGTCGGGAAACAGCAGCTTGTTCCAACTGTATCCAGTCCACCCTACGGAGTGACCAGATTGGTCGAGTGCATTGTCCCACCAGTGCGCGCCGAAGGTGGGATGCCAGTCCATGTCAATCACCATCACATCGAGCGGGACATCGTTACTGCGGAAGCCGTGCGCCAAGTCTTCCAGTTCCTGATCGCTGTAAGCCCAGTAGCGCGACCACCAGGCTCCGAAGGCGAAACGCGGCGGCACTGGGATCCGGCCCGCCACCTCCACATAATCGTGCAGTGCCTGCTTGTAGTCGTGACCGTAGCCGAAGAAATACCAGTCCTGGCGCTCTCCCGGCCCGGGCAGCACGACCCAGGGCCACGGGCTCGCATCCCCCTTGGCGAAAGAGAAGTCCGTCGAGTCAAATCGCGGACGCGCGGAATCGTCGACCACCGCCCAACCGTCGCGAGAAATCAGGCCGGGCTCGATGGGTTCGCGGGTCTTGTCGCCTTTGGCTCCGTCTAAGGTGCGGGTGGTCCCGAGCAAATTGCCTGAGTCTGCCGTGCCGGGATGCCAGGTTACTGGCTTCCCATTGAGCACGAAGGTGACGCTCAGATTTTCGGGAGTGAATTTGCCATCGCTGCCGGGCGCCGGAGTGTAGTGCAATTGCAAAGCTGCGGTCTTCAGAGTGATGCCCTGCGCCTCCGGTGAGTGTGTGAAGGCTGGCACCGGCAACTTACGCTGGATGAAGACAAACGACGCGCGGTCTTCGAACTTGCCGTCGGCCACCCACTCCATGCGCACCATTTGCGGCGTGAGCACGGTGAAGCGGGCGTGGCCCACCGTGACTATGGCGCGCGAGTCGGCCACAGGATCATACTTGCCAGTCGCGGCCGCATCCGTTGTGCTCTGGGCCAACCCGTTCTGGGCCAACCCAGTGGCCGAGGCAATTGCGAGCAGGAAGCAAACTAAGAAAAGGGACTGGCAGCGCGAAGCAGCCGAAATCATTTTCATTGACGCAAGACTCCGGAAACAATGAAGTGGTAAGGCAATCTTCTTCCGTTCGAATACTACATCGGTGGATTGGGTGACAGCGAATGACAGAGCGAATTCGGCCGGAGCCGCGCCCTCTTCCCCGCGGTAGGGGATTTAACCATGCGGTATGTAGGGCTCATCAGGAGGTCCACGCTACAGTCTGGAAGCTGCGCCGAAGCAATGCAGCTCAACAGGTCGCCATCCCCGCTCGCCTGCCGTTCCGCATTGGCTCCTTGGGCCGCATTCCGCTACGATGTGAGCACTCATCTAGGAGCCTCATGGCGGATTTCTCTCTTCAAGTCAATGGCAGTGAACGCAAGGTCAATGTTTCTCCGGAAACGCCGTTGCTCTGGGTGCTGCGCGACACGCTGCAACTGACTGGCACCAAATTCGGTTGCGGTGCGGGCTTGTGCGGCGCATGCACGGTGCATGTGGAGGGCGCGGCCGTCCGTTCCTGCTCGACCCCGGTTTCGCAGGTGGCTGGCAAAATCATCCTGACCATCGAGGGCCTGGGCGCGAAGGGACCTCACCCGCTGCAGCAGGCATGGATCGCCGAGGATGTGCCGCAATGCGGATACTGCCAGAGCGGACAGATCATGCAGGCGGCGGCGCTGCTGGCAAAGACTCCCAGCCCCAGCGAAGCTCAGATCGTTGATGCCATGACCGGCAACATCTGCCGCTGCGGGACGTACGATCGCATCCGCAAAGCGATTCAGCGCGCGGCCAACGGAGGTGCGCGATGACGCCACTCTCCCGCCGCGAATTCCTATCGGCCGGAGTGGCGGCCGGCGCGGGACTGGTCGTCGGCTTCTATCTGCCGCACTCAGGCTCGAACCGGCAGGATCACGGCTTCGCGCCCAATGCTTATTTGCGCATCACGTCTGACGACAAGGTCACGATCGTGGTGGCGCGGTCAGAGATGGGGCAGGGGGTTCGCACGGCGTTGCCCATGATTCTGGCTGAGGAACTCGAAGCCGACTGGAAGAAGATTGAGATCGAGCAGGCCGGTGCCGATCCCGCTCTTTATGGCGACCAGCAGACCGGCTCCAGCGCCAGCGTGAGGATTTCCTGGGACCCGCTGCGCAAGGCGGGCGCTTCGGCACGCGAGATGCTGATCAGCGCGGCGGCCCAAGAGTGGGGCGTGCCGAGGTCGGGGTGCCGGGCAGAAAATTCGTCGGTGGTCCACGCGGCTACAAATCGCCGCTTACGTTACGGACACTTGGCGGCGAAAGCAGCGAGTCTGCCTGTTCCCGTCGCGCCGCCTCTGAAGGACGCGAAAGATTACAAGCTGGTGGGCACGCGAGTGGCTCGCCAGGATACGCCTTCGAAGGTGGATGGCAGTGCGGTCTTTGGAATTGATTTCCGCGTTCCCGACATGAAGTACGCGCTGCTGGCCCGCTGTCCGGTGATCGGCGGCACGGTGGCGAGCTTCGACGACAAAGAAGCGAAAAAGATTTTCGGCGTCAGCTACGTGGGCAAGATCGGCGACAGCGCGGTGGCGGTGGTTGCGGATAGCGTGTGGGGAGCGATGGAAGGCCGCCGCGTCCTCAACGTGACTTGGGACGAGGGGCCTAACCGTGACTTGAACACGGAAGCGGTGTACGACCTGCTGAAGCAGTCGGCGAACGGGAAAGCGGCAGTTTTATATGAGACCGGCGATGTGTCTAAAGTTACAGGCCGCAAGATTGAGTCGGCCTACCAGACTCCGCTAATGGCCCATGCCGCGATGGAGCCGGGGAATTGTACGGCGCACTATCGAGTATCGAATTGCGAAATCTGGGGGCCAATGCAGTGGCCGCCGGATGTGCGAGACGCGGTGGCCAAGGCCGTGGGACTCGATCCGGGCGAAGTGAAGATCAACGTCACGCTGCTGGGCGGAGGGTTTGGCCGGCGCCTGGATCACGATTATGCGGTGGAAGCCGCGCTGGCTTCGAAGGCGGCGAAGGCGCCGGTGAAAGTGATTTGGACGCGTGAGGACGACATGCGTTTTTCCGCTTATCGTCCGGCGAGCTATCACCTGCTGAATGCGGTGCTTGACGGGAGCGGCTGGCCGGTGGCGTTCAGCCATCGCATCGTGGAGCCTTCGGTCAACACGCAGAAGGGGTTTCCTCCAGTGGTGCAAGGAGTGGACGTCGATCTGCCCGACGAAGCCGGGCTGATCTATTCCTTTCCCAATGCGCGGCGGGATTACGTGATGACGGTGACGCCGGTGCCGCCCGCTTACATGCGGTCGGTGTATGGTCTGGAGACGGCTTTTGCCTCCGAATCGTTTATCGATGAACTTGCGACGGCCGCGGAGAAGGATCCGCTCGAATACCGGCTGCATTTGTTGGCCAAAGACGAAGACATTAAATTTTTCGACACCACGTGGAAAACGGCGCGCATGCGAGGGGTGCTGCAACTGGCGGCGGAGAAAGCGGGCTGGGGCAAGTCGTTGCCCGCGGGCCGCTACCAGGGGATCGCGTGCTTCGGATGCTTTGGCACCTACATGGCGGAAGTGGTGGAGATCTCGATGGAGAACGACCAGCCGCGAGTGCATCGCGTGGTGGGTGCCATGGATTGCGGGCAGGTGATCAATCCCAATACGTTGGAGCAGCAGATCCAGGGAGGCGTGATTTTTGCGCTGTGCAATGCACTGCGCTGCCAGATCACGATTGCGAAGGGCCGCGTGGTGCAAGGCAACTTCGACGAATACCAGCCCATTCGCATAAACGAAGCGCCGGTGGTGGAAGCGTATTTCGTGGCGAGCACGGAAGCGCCCACAGGAGCAGGCGAACCACCGGTTCCCCCGCTGGCTCCGGCGTTGTGCAACGCGATTTATGCCGCGACGAAAAGCCGGATACGAAGCTTGCCGGTGATTGGATAGTGCAAGTGAAGTGGGTAAGGCGAGAGTGCCGAATCCGAGGGACCGCGGCCTGGATCAGAACGCGCCGCGTGCGCAGAGCGTTTTGAAAGCACGCATAGCTGGGGCTGAGGCTTTACTGCCGCAGTAACTTCACCAGTCGATCCACGTCGTCCGTCGAGTTGAACACATGCGGCGCGACGCGGAGGGAGCGGCCCCGCATGCTGACGAACACTTTCTCGTTCGCCAAAGTCTGAGGGAGGCCTGGTGGAATCTCGCCGCGCAGGCACAGGTAGTGAGGGGCCCGGAGGTGTGTCGGCGGACTGGAGTAGCCGAGTTCGGCGGCCAGACTCGCAAGACGAAGATTCAATGCTCCCACCGTCTCCGATATTTCGCTCACGCCCCAAGCGAGGATTTGCTCAATGGCCCGCGTTGCGGCTGGCATCAAGGCAAAGTTGGAACGCTCGCCCATATCGAAGCGTCGCGCTCCGGCATCGTATTCATCGGCGTAAAGGATCAGGCTGGTGAAGTCCCTCGCGTTGGCTCGCTGAATCCAGTTTTCCTCCAGCGGTTTACCGCCATGCCACTTGGGAGCGACGTACAAGACGCCCATCGAGTAGGGCCCCAGCAGCCACTTATAGGTGGCGGCCACGACAAAGTCCGGCTGCACCTCGGGTATCGAAAACGGGTAGGCTCCCAGGGATTGGGTCAGGTCGAGAACCAACGCGGTTCCGAGCTTCCGGCAGGCTTCGCCGATGCGCTTTAGATCAAGCAGCCCACCGCTGGTCCATTGAGTTTGCACCAGCGCCGCAATGGCCACGCCGGGCTTGAGTTCGCGCAGTACCGCTGCAGTCCAGTCGCCGTC
>JBBQVN010000170.1:0-7767 GCA_038211475.1 Terriglobales bacterium
CACGTCAAGGTCTTCTACCACGCGCTCGGTTCCGACCCAGGCAAGGACCCACTATTGTTTGGAGAAGGCCTGAATCCGCAGGACATTCCCGGGGTCACGCTCTCCGAGGACGACCGCTGGCTGGTGATTCAAGTCTTCCAGGGATGGAGCAAGACCGACCTGTACTTGCAGGACCTGAAAGCAGGCACACCGCCCCTAAAACTCACTTCTGGCAAGACGTTCCTTTACAGCGCTGACGTGTACAAAGACAAGCTCTATGTCACCACCAACGAAGATGCACCCCGATATCGCGTGTTTGTGGCCGACGCCGTGAACCCCCAGCGCGAACACTGGCAAGAAATCATCCCGCAGACCGATGCGGTGTTGCAAGGCGTGGGAGTGTACGGCGGAAAGCTGTTCGCGCAGTACGAACACAACGCTATCTCGGAACTGAAGTTGTTTAGTCTGGAAGGCAAGAAACTCAGCGACATCGCCCTGCCCGCCATCGGTACCGTATTTGGCACTGGCGGCAAGTGGAACAAGAACGAGGCGTTCTTCGGGTTCCAATCCTTTACCGTGCCCCCATCGGTTTACCACTACGATCTGCAAACTGGGAAAACTGAGCTGTGGACCAAAGTAGATGCGGCCTCCATTGATCCGTCCGCCTACGAAGTGAAGCAGGAATGGTACCTGTCTAAGGACGGCACGCGGGTGCCCATGTTCATTGTGCACAAAAAGGGCATGGAGAAGAATGGCAAGAATCCGACTCTGCTAACCGCATACGGAGGTTTCAACATTTCGCTCACTCCGGCCTTCAGCCGCGGCATGTATTTATGGCTGGAGCGGGGCGGGATTTATGCCGTGGCGAACCTGCGCGGCGGGGCTGAGTTTGGCGAGGATTGGCACCGCGCCGGCATGTTCGAGAAGAAGCAAAACGTGTTCGACGACATGATCGCCGCTGCCGAATACCTGATCGCGCAGAAATATACCAGCCGTGAACATCTGGCGGCGCAAGGCGGCTCCAACGGCGGGTTGTTGATGGGGGCCATGATCACCCAGCGACCCGACTTGTTTCGCGCTGTAGTTTGCCAGGTTCCGTTACTGGACATGCTTCGCTACCAGAATTTCCAAATCGCTAAATTGTGGATTGCCGAGTACGGATCGGCGGAAGATCCCAAGCAGTTTGACTACATTTACGCGTATTCGCCATATCATCACGTGAAGGAAGGGGTGGAGTATCCGGCGGTGCTCTTCATGACCGCCGACACCGATACCCGAGTGGACCCCATGCACGCCAAGAAAATGACCGCGTTAATGCAAGCCGAAGCCAAAAATGGCGCCAGCGACGAGAAACCCATTCTGCTCCGGATTGAATCTAAAGCAGGACATGGCCAAGGCAAGCCGGTGACCAAACAAATTGAAGAAAGCACGGATGTATTCTCATTTCTGTTCTGGCAGCTAGGGGTCCGCCAGTAGCCATGGAGCGAGCGAATGTAGCTCGCTTGGCTTGCAGAACTTCGGGTTGAACTCTAGACTAAAGCAATCATCATCATTTTCATAGACTCGCCCCAACCAGCGTGGGCGGGGAGGATTCATGGGTTGTAGTCGTCCTTTGGTATGCGGATTCGCCGCACTTTTCATCATGATCTTTGGTCTGGGCTGTGGAGGCCGAAGCAGCAACGTGCCCCCGTCGCCGCAAGTCCCCGCGAGTATCACTTTGACTCCGGCGACCAACCTGTCCCTCGAACTTGGGGAACAGCAGAGCTTTGGCGTCACTGTGCGCAGTTCTGCCAACACCATCATCTCCATCCCCGTGACCTTGGCCTCCAGCAACACAGCAGTTCTCACGATCGCCAATAATGGCGTGGCTTGCGCCGGGACTTGGGACTCAGTGGTTAATCCGACAGTATGCACTCCCGGACCGACCGGCGTCTCCGTGGTCACCGCCACCGCGCAGGGAGTGACCAGCCCGCCGACGACGGTCTATGTTCATCAGCACATTGACAACATCGCCATCACGCCGGTGAACCCGATTACCGTTCCATGTTTTTCTCAAGGACAGACGGCCCTCTATCAAGCCACCGCGCTCAGCGCCGGGGCTGACATAACCTCCACCGTGGGCCCCTTCCAGTGGGCGCCGACGAATGGCACTATAGTGAAGTTAGACAACACTCTCACTACACTGCTAGTGAACCAGGTCCAAGCGACCGCGGAAAACCCAGGAATAACAACTTTTGCGGTCTCCGCAGCGGGCGTGAACAGCGCTGCCATCCA
This sequence comes from Terriglobales bacterium, assembly GCA_038211475.1. GTDB lineage: Bacteria > Acidobacteriota > Terriglobia > Terriglobales > Acidobacteriaceae > JANYBT01. The sequence goes on from JBBQVN010000170.1 coordinate 2,254, forward strand.
GTTTGAAACTTGTCCGGTGCAGTCCATCTCACTGGCGGTAGCCAACACCACCGACACTTCCTTCACCATCGCCCCAGGCGGCAGCAAGGCCATCACCGCCACCGTCCTCGACAGCATGGGGTTCACATTGACCAACCCACCGCTCACCTGGAGCACCTCCAATGCGGGAGTGGCGACGGTCAGTACCACGGGCACCGTCTCGGCCATCGCCGCGGGCGCTGCCGACATCATTGCCTCGTGTACTCCACCGAGTTGCAATACCGGGATCGTGCCGAGCTTGCCGGTGTACCCCCGCGAGGCAATTGTGGTGAATGTGTCCGCTCCCACTACCGCCCCCAGCGTGACCACCTGGGTTACTACAACGCAATGCCAGAACCTGCTGGGTTGCACCGCCAACATCCGCAGCTTAGTGACCTCAAGCACCGGGGCAACCACGTTTGGCGTAAGTGCCGCCTTGCCGAGTTCACCCAACTCTTTTCTGTTCAATCCGCAGGGCACTGCGGGATTCCTAGGCAGCGAAAAAAGCCTGATGGTATTGGATCCAACTGCCAATCCCCCTACGGTCAGCAACGTGACCTCGGTGAAGGGCAAGGTCCTCGCAGTTTCTTACGACGGAATGCGCGTGATTACCTCTGACACCCAGAGCGTTCCGAATCAGGTCTTCATCTACAACGCTGCCAACACTTCCGTGGCTCCGGTTAGTTTGCTCATCAACGGCGCTTCGGCGGCAGCCTTCAGCCTCGACGGCCTCAAGGCCTACATCGTGTCCAACACCAGCAGCGGCAGCACTCTTTATGTGTACTCGACGGTTGACAGTCTGAAGACGTACTCGCTTAGCGGACCGGCCACCAGTCTCACCGCATCGCACACCGGCGCATTTATTTACCAAGCCGGAGGCACCGCGGTCCCCACCATTTCCGCGAGGATTGTCTGCAGCAATGCAATCGCAGACACGGTTTCGACCCCGGGTCTTGCAACCATGATTCAGACAGTGCCCGACGGAGTCCATTTTCTCGCGCTCGATCCGCCTTACATCGACGAAATCACTGCCACCGTCATCACCACGCCGTCCGTATGCTCCCCGGACGTAAGCGATACCGTGTCTTCCACGAACCTGGGGCAGGGCAGCTTCACTCCCCTCAAGTTAATCTTGTCCGCCGATGGCAGGCAGGCATTTATTTTGTCCGGTGATATTGGCAGCGTGCTGGTTTACGATCTGGCGGGACGCGTCACTTCCTCAATTCCGCTGGTGAACAATGCCACCCCGGTCAGTGCTTCCGCTTCGTTGGGCGCAAACCTGCTATTCGTGGGCGGCAGCGATGGCGCCGTGCATGTTCTGAACACCGTGGCGGGTGGCGACACGCAACAGATCCCCTTCCCCACCGACCTGTGTAACAATGTCTCGTTTACCTGCACGCCCGACCTGATCGCCGTGAGGCCGTAGCGCTATGGGCACCCGCCGAAAATCTCGCGAGTTGGTGTTGCAGATGCTTTTCCAGGCCGACATGGGGAAGCAGACTGCCGACGAGGTGCGCCGCACCTTCTGGGCCGAGCGCAGCAACGTCGACCGCGAAGTTCGCGGATTTGCTGAAGACTTGTTCCGGCTCGCCATCGAGCGCGCAGAAGAAATCGACCGGATCATCGAAAGCCACGCTCAGCACTGGCGCATGGATCGCATGGCGGCGGTAGACCGCAACATCCTGCGAGAGGCGGTCGCTGAATTCTTGGGATACCCCGAGACTCCGCGTCCCGTCGTGATGAACGAAGCCATCGAGATCGCGCGCAAGTATTCCAGTTCCGAATCGCTGCAGTTTATCAACGGCGTGCTGGATAGCATTGGCCGTGGCCTTGGACAAAAGCCGGCGGCAAGCGCCTAGCGCTGGCTTCGCTTCTCGGCTCTCGCCTTCAGCGTTGGACGCTTCGCCTTCGCTTTGACGACCTTCGGCGTTCCGTTTGCCGTGCCGCGGACTTGCTCCTGCAGGCTCGCCATTTCCACCGCGGCTAAAGCGGCTTCGTATCCCTTGTTCCCCATCTTCAAGCCAGCCCGGTCAATTGCTTGCTCCAGAGTTTCGCAAGTGAGCACGCCGAAGGCATGCGGAACACCCGTCTCCTGCGCTGATTGCCCGATGCCGCGCGTGACCTCATTGACGATGACATCGTAGTGCGCGGTATCGCCGCGCAACAGGCAGCCGATGCAGATGATCGCATCGTACTTTTTGCTTTCCGCCAACATGCGGGCGGCGGAAGGAATTTCGAAGGCTCCGGGTACGCGCATCACCTCGAGGTCCCGCTTGCGGGCCCCGGTCTGGCGCAGCGCGGTCAGTGCGCCCGCCAGCAAACGTTCTGTAATAAATGCGTTGAACCTCGCCACCACCAGCGCAAAACGCTTGCCGCTGGCATCGAGCTTCCCTTCCAGCGCGTCTATAGATTCTGGCGCGACGCCACGGACCGTCAGAATCATTTCGCCAGGCAGCGACAGCGAAAAACTTCGCTCTCCGGTGGTAGCCGAAACTGAATCATTCAGGACTTCGAAGCGTTCCTGCTGGGCAACCCCGAAGATGGTGTCGGGGTTGGTGACTTCAATCACCAGTAACCGCTGCACGTCCTGCAGGCGCTCCTGGAACTCGGGCGGATATTCCTTGGTCAGCACGTTGAAGCTGATCAGGCCTGCGGGCGCCGCTAGCGTAATGGACCGATGCGGTTCACTGGCCACCGGCTCGAATCCAATCGCCGCCAGAAAATCCGCCAGTCGGCGCAGGTCTTCCCGCTTCTTCACGTAACGACCAAGATGCAAAGACTTCAGCATGAATTCAGATTACGCTCACTTGCCCTTGAACTGCGCCGGTCGCTTTTCCAGAAATGCCGTCGTGCCTTCGTTCTTGTCTTCCGTCGCGCAGCACACCCCGAACAGCACTGCCTCGAGATAAAGCCCTTCCGCCAGAGTCATCTCCATGCCTTTGTTCACCGCTTCCATCGCATACTGCACCGCCAGCGGCGCGTTGGCGATGATCTTCGTCGCAATCGCTTCAGCGCGTGGAATCAAGTCTGCCTGCGCCGTCACTTCATTCACCAAGCCGATGCGATGCGCTTCCTGCGCGGTGATCGGCTCGCCGGCCAGATTCATCTGCATAGCGATGCCCTTGCCCACCAGCCGCGGCAGCCGCTGCGTGCCGCCATATCCCGGCATGATGCCCAGCTTCACTTCGGGCTGGCCCAACTTCGCGTTGTCGCTGGCCAGTCGCATGGTGCACGCCATCGCCAGTTCGCATCCTCCGCCAAAGGCATACCCGTTGATGCAAGCGATCACCGGCTTGCCCAGGTTCTCAATCAAATCGAGCACCGACTGCCCGCGATGCGTGTATTCCTTGGCGCTGACCGCGTTGTGCTTAGCCAGTTCGCCAATGTCCGCCCCAGCGATGAAGGCTTTCTCGCCCGAACCCGTGATGATCGCGACGCGAATGGACACGTCGTCCCTGATGTCAGTAAACGCCGTCCGCAACTCTTCCATGGTCGCCATGTTGAGCGCATTCAGCTTGGTGGGGCGGTTGATGGTGACGTAAGCGATGGAGTTTTTCTTTTCCAGAAGGATGTTTTCGTAGGTCATAAGAATCGACTTCCTGTCTTTGATTTCACAATAAACGCAAATCGTTGAAGTTTCTAAGCCAGCGCGTCGCAAAGTTTAACCATGCGACAAAGATTGGGGCCAGTCTTCAAGGCACCCTGAGCGGTCTATGGAAATATCGCGTGGGAGACTACCGCCTGATTTTGCTCGCTTGAAAACGACCGGCTCGTCGTCCTCATCCTCCGCATTGGCCACCGCCTCGAAATCTACGCCCGCTAACTCGTTCGCGTCTAGAACCTTCCTGCCACCGGTTTCGCCGGGTCCGCGTAATCATAAAATCCCTTGCCCGACTTCCGCCCGTACCACCCCGCCATCACCATGCGCTTCAGCAGCGGTGGGGATGCAAAGCGGCGCTCTTTAAACTCGTCGTGCATTACGTGAGTAATGTAGTAGGTCGTATCCAGCCCCACGAAATCCAATAGCGTGAACGGCCCCATCGGGTACCCGCAGCCCAGCTTCATGGCGTTATCAATGTCTTCAATCGAGCCCACGCCTTCTTCATAGGCGCGAATCGCGTCCAGCAAATATGGCACCAGCAACCGGTTCACAATGAACCCGGTCTTATCCGACGTCCGCACCGGAACCTTGCCCAACTTCTTGGCGAATTCGTAGACAGTCTCATACACTTCGCCGTCGGTGGCAATCGTCCGCACCACTTCCACCAGCTTCATCAGCGGCACGGGATTGAAGAAATGCAGCCCGATGAACCGCTCCGGCCGCTTGGTCGCGCCCAACAACTCAGTCACGCAGATGGAAGAAGTGTTGGTCGCAAAAATACATTCCTTTTTCACGATGCCGTCGAGCGATGCGTACATTTCCTTTTTCTGCGGAACGCTCTCAATAATGGCTTCGATGATGATGTCGCAATCGGCCAGGTCTTGCTTGTTCGTCGTCCCCTTCAGATGGGCCCGCGCCTCGTCCTTTTGCTGCGCGGTGATGCCGCCCTTTTCCGGCCCCCGCTCGACAAACTTCGCCAGCGATTTCTCAATTCCGGCAAAGCCCTTATCCAAATATTTTTGCTCGACTTCGAGCACCGTAACGTCGAATCCGGCCATCGCCGCCACCTGCGCAATCCCCGACCCCATCAGCCCGCAACCCAGTACGCCAACTTTCTTGATTTCCATATCATTTCCTTTCGCCACTCAGTATGAAAGCTGTTTACCGCGGGGTACCCTCTCTCCGCGCCACCGCTATCCTAGACTCTCCACCACCATCGCAATCCCCTGCCCGCCGCCGATGCACGCGGTCGTCAAGCCGTACTTCTTGCCTCTCCGCCGCAATTCATACAGCACCGTGATCACCAGCCGCGTGCCAGTCGCGCCCAGCGGATGTCCTAACGCAATCGCCCCACCGTTCACGTTCACTTTGCTGCGGTCCAGACCCAACTCCTTTTCCACGCCCAGATATTGCGCAGCGAACGCCTCGTTCACTTCGATCAAATCAATTTGGTCGAGCGTCATCCCGGCCTTCTGCAACGCGATCCTGCTTGCGGGAACCGGGCCGCGTCCCATCAGCTTCGGGTCCACGCCTGCGATGCCCCAACTCACAATGCGTCCCAGCGGTTTCTTGCCGCGCTTGGCGGCCTCATCGAGCGACATCACCACCACGGCCGCGCCGCCATCCACAATGCCGCTGGCATTGCCCGCCGTCACCGTGCCGTTTTTCCCGAACGCCGGCTTCAGCTTCGTCAAGCCTTCCATCGTGGTTGTCGGACGCCGATGGTCATCCTCGGTCAGCTGCTCTCCCGTAGCCTCGCCTTTTGCATTGCGCAAATCCACCGGCACCAGCTCTTCCTGGATTCGTCCCGCCTTATACGCTTCATCGGCGGCTTGCTGCGAGCGGATGGCGAATTCATCCTGCGCCTGCCGTGTAATTCCCTGCTGCTCGCCGTA
>JBBQVN010000171.1:0-7745 GCA_038211475.1 Terriglobales bacterium
TCCCTGCAAAGTTCGAGCTTTGCGGGGACCTGCTGTTTTTATAACCGTCCGAAATCTTCTGCGGCCTACTGACCGCATCGGCGCAGATTAGCGCGAGAATTACTGCTGTCTACGATGCAATACTGTGAGAGCCCTGACACCTGCGGCACGGTCGAAAAATTGAAATCGCCAGCAAAGACCTCTTCCAATGGATGGCCGGTGAGAATGTTGAGCCAGAGTATCCTGTGGATGATCCTCGGCAGCGTGGTCGCATCGTTGGTGAAATCCACTTGGATCATTGTAGGGTCACCTATACCAAGGATCGGTTCGATCGAACCGACCCAGCATGGGAAGATATGGTTCGAGCTGTCCGCGGGGACGGGCCACTAAGGCCGGACAAAGCAGAGGAAGCGGGTTTTGGAGCAAACAATTCCCCTCTCTTCAAATTGTTCCAAGTTTTCCGAAGATCGTCTCCCAAGCCAAAAGTGGCCGGCTGCTACCAGCGTCTTTTGATTGTTCCAGACAATGATCGCGCCGAGGAGATGACCAAGAAGTTCCATGAGGGAGACGCCGCACACTTAACCGACTCAAAGTGGTGGGAGTTAGTCGAGGAAGCGGATAGACAGCTTCTCGTATCGCCTGGTGGGAATACGGGAAATGCCGGCGGGACAGCGACACCAGGACCACAGGACACGCTTGACGGATTTGGCCCACCCACGCCGCCGGATGCCGGCCCTGTAGGAACTGGTGCGGATACCCCATCCTCACCCGCCTCCCCAGAAATCCCTATCGCGAGTCTTGGAGGTGAATACCACAGCGACTCGACTAACCAACGATGGGAGATTCGTGCCTTTGAGATACTCGATACCCATCCGCACGTCGTAACTACTGGAAAACCGTGGTCGCTCCGAGCACAGCCGAACGGAGTTCATGAATTTCTGGTAAATTCACGCCATCCAATCTTCGCCTCGGCAACGATGACGCCTTTAGATGGATTGCTTGCGGAGTTAGCGTGGTCAGCAATCGATTTCCTAAGGGGAAATTCAGGGTCAGCGAGTTTTGCATCAGTGCTTGCAGAGCTTCGTCAAAGATATGCCACCGCTCATGCGCTTGATGCAGTTGAACTGGGAAACCAATCGCGTCAGGTGCTTCTGGATATTGCCACCACACTGAAAGCTAATGTCGATGCGACCGATGCAATCGCCCTATTCAATGACCTGCCATCCGCAGATCAGGACGCGATATTTCAAAAAATGGCGATGCGCTCGGCGGGTAATCCTCAGGGGGTGATTTCAGCGGGTAGATTTCTTGAATATGCCTCCGTCAGGGTCGTTAGTGACTTTTTCTCTAACAATCCCGAACTGTTCCTGGACGGTAAATGTTGGGATGACGCATACGCCACCCTTGACTACGGTCGCCCAGCCGCGACACAAGCGGCGCAGTCTCAAGTGGTTCGGTACTACGAAAGTCTTCTAGCCGACGCCGTATGGCTCGCGGAACAGGATGCAAGCGATTTAGCAGACGCTCATCGACCACGCCTTCTGCGAGCTCAACTGGCAATTGACCTACTCGCCCCCACCGTCGAGGAGACTTCCTGACCGTGGCGGGACTAAACATCAACTTCCTCGACGGCAGGCGGCTTCTTCTGGGGCCATGGCAAGCCTTTGAGCGGGATACTGCGCGCTTGTTGATGGCCAATGGATTTGACGACGTCCGCATTGTCGCTGGATCGGGTGATCAAGGGGCAGACGTTCTAGGGGTCCAGCGAGGAGAACTTTGGGTTTTTCAATGCAAACACACGACGACCACGCCGCCACCAAAAGACGCCATTGGGGAGGTTGTCGAAGCTGCGAAGTACTATGGCGCGAACCGCATGGTGGTCGCCACATCCAGGCCACCCGGCGAGGCATTTTTGGCCGAGAAGCAGCGGTATGAGCGAACCGGCCTCCGTATTCAGATTGCCGATCCCCGGACCCTTTTGGGGATGATGGCGAACACGCCAGAATATCCGCCCGGACGCCGAGCTTTGCGTCCATATCAAGAGGATGTGTCCGATAGGCTCCGTAGAGCGCTGGTGGATACTGGCCGAGCACAAGTGGTGCTCGCGACCGGCTTGGGAAAGACCGTCGTAATGGCAGAGGCCGTGGCGGATCTCCTCCGCGATAATTGCATTGAACATGGCCGCGTGCTCGTCCTCGCACATACACGATCTCTTGTTGATCAACTCCACCGCGCCTTTTGGTACCAATTGCCGAAATGGGTGCCGACGCATCATCTAACAGAAGGCGAATTTCCTACATTTTGGGACGGGATAACCTTCGCAACCGTTCAAAGTGCGCTTGCGCATCTGGAGGAGATACCAAGATTCGGATTAATCCTCGTCGATGAGGCGCACCACATTGGCGCCGAGATGTTCCAGAAGACGATCCGTGAGTTTGACCCGCCGATGTTGGGCGGAGTCACGGCTACGCCGTGGCGTGGGGACGGGTATGACATCGATGAAATCCTTGGGCCCGCGCTCGTCAAGATTGGCATAGCGGAAGGCTTGCAGCAGGGATTCCTATCAGACGTAGACTACCGCCTTCTCGCTGACAACCTCGACTGGGAAACGGTACAAGGTCTGTCGAGACATAACTATTCGCTCAGCCAATTAAATAAAAGATTGATTATCCCAATACGGGACGAAGAGGCTGCACGTCACGTCAAACAGGTTTTTGCAGAAGAGGAGCGAAGGGCGGGAATCGTCTTCAGCCCCACCATCATTCATGCGCAAGAATTTGCAGCAATGCTTCGTCGGTATGGCTTTCGCGCAGAAGCGATTTCGTCTGAGACTGGAGCTAGGGAGCGGGACGTCCTCATGTCCCGATTCCGAGCCGGGCAACTCGACTTCGTGACCACCGTTGATCTATTCAATGAGGGCGTGGATCTGCCAGACGTCGACATGCTCGTTTTTCTGCGAGCTACGCATAGCCGGCGAATCTTTGTTCAGCAACTTGGAAGGGGACTTCGCGTTAGTCCCGGTAAGTCCAAAGTGGTGGTTCTCGATTTCGTTACCGATCTGCGTCGCGTTGCGGAGGTTGTTGATCTCGACCGTGTGGTACGTGGCGCGGATGTCGAACGTCTTGGAATGGGATCGCGAATTATTCAGTTCCACGATGCTTCGGCAGGTAGTTTTCTTAAGGAGTGGATGCTGGACCAAGCCTCATTATTCCTTCGTGATGGAGACCCTAAACTTCAGATGCCAGACATCAATTGGCCGCCGACTCCAGGAGGAGTGCAATGAATCTGCCGGACAATATCCGCGAAGGCCTACGTGAGCGAATGTGGCAGGTCGCCGATGAGATCAATTGGCTTGCTCTCGGTCTAACGGAGAAGACGCAATTTTACGAGAACTGGACCAAAGACCCCGACGTTGGCGGCATACTCCAACGCTATATGGCTGTTGGTCAAGTACGAGTCTACATCAAAGACTCAATCCTCAAGGATTACCCAAGAGCCAGACGAGCGGATCAAGCGAAGCCATTTCGCATACTTGGCCTTGCTGACGACGATGAGGTGGTACGTATTTTCATTAAACCGCATGGCCGGCTTCTTACTGACGGTAGGATCGTGTGTTGGGGAAGAGCTGCCGACTGGAAAGCACTACTGCTGGCCGTGTTCGAGCGCAGTTTCACTACTCCTAAAGCCATCCCATATGCTGCTGTGCTTACAGAGTCCGCTGGCAAATTCTCTGAGCCCACAGCAAGAGGTGTGGTAGTCGAGGCTGCTAAACGACTGCAAATCCAGAAATTAGTTTGGGACGGTTAACTTTTAAGGCAGGTCTGGTTACATACTCAGGATTAGCGTAACTCGCCGGCTTCGTTCCGCTTTGGACAGCGGATCGGACCGGGGCGCCCTATTCATGCTGCTCCAAGCGTTCGACTGCAAGGCCGCCATCCCTATCCACGTCAAGCCCCAGGACCACTGTCTCGCCGTCCGCGATCGAGTCGGCGTAATCCACGGCGGCGGCATATCCCGTGTCCTGCTCGCCGTCCCCGTACGCCGCGAGGATCGGCGGCACGGGCGTGGGCAAAACAAGCCTCGTGCTCCAGATCGCGGCACGCATCGGCCAGCCCGTGTTGCGCGTCAACTTCAATGGCCAGGTCTCCGTGAGCGACCTCGTGGGCTGCGTAGGGCTGACCAAGGAAGGCACGGTCTGGAACGACGGGGCGCTGACGCGGGCGATGCGCCACGGCTACTGGCTCGTCCTAGATGAAATCGATTTCGGGTCGCCCGACATCCTCAGCATCCTGTACCCAGTTCTTGAAGGCTCGCCCAAGCTCTGCCTCAAGGAGCACGATGGCGAAGTCATCCACGCCCACCCGGGCTTCCGCGTGTTCGCGACGGGCAACTCCATCGGGGGCGAGGACTCGCAGTACTGCGGAACCCAGCGGCTCAACGCCGCGCTCCTCAACCGCTTCACGGGCCACGGCCAGGCCATCAAGGTCGAGGCAATGCAGCCGAAACAGGAGCGCGAAGTCCTGCTCACTCGGCTGCCGATCCTCTCCGCGACGCTGGCCAAGCGTGCCTGCGAATTCGCCTCTCGGCTGCGCGCCGGCGACGCCCAGAACCCCGCGTTGCTGCCGACATTCTCGACCCGAGAATTGATCAACTTCTGCTCCAAAATGCTGCTGTACCGCGACCCAATGAAAGCGGCGGAGTCGACATTCCTGGCAGTTGTTCAGGACAAGAACATCCGCCAGCCGCTGGAGGCGACGATCGGGCTGATCTTCGGGAAGCGCGTGGGGCTGTCACGCAGGGGCGGTGGCACGGCGGTGGGACGCGCTTCGGGCGGCGGGGGGCGCGCCCCCGAGACCAAGGCGGCCAAAACGGCGGTCGGCAAGCCGACCAGAGTCACGAAGAGTCGCGGGGAGGGCATCGGACGCGTCGCCTCAGAGGTGACCGAGCCCACCGAGGTCGCGGCGATCAAAGCGGCGTACAAAGGCAACGGCGGAACGCTTTCCTACAAGCAGATTGAGGATGATCCTCGCTGGAACCTGCGCAAGGCAAACGGCAATACTGCCTATAGAATCGTGAACCGGCCTGTCTGACGACGGGGCCGATTGCCTGAAAGAGGCTCGCAATGTTGACGGGAAAGTATTGGATAACGCCGACGGGTGTGGTCGACGTGTCGACGTCGGAACACGCGTTGTACGCCAAGAACGTGATGCTCGGCCTCCTGGGTACGCCTCACGAGATCAAGCTCGACAAGACGCTTTTCGATCCGCTGCCGACGAAGATCGTACGGGCTGCACGCAAGCGCGGCGTCGACGCGGCCATCATCGATCATCTGGCCAAGGGGATCGATGCCCGGCTTTTCGTCATTGAGCGCTGGGGCTGGGTCCGTACGCGGCAGAACACGTTTTACATTGCGAAGCTTGAACCAAAATTGCTTCGACTCGTCCGCGGAGCAAAAGAATATTGGAAACTCCAACGGGCTGTTTGCGCTGACGATTCGGTAGAGGTTCATGAGACTCTCACAGGACACTGCACGGCATCGCGTCTCAAGGACCTTCTAGGAATGCATTGGGCCCGTTTGCTGTTCAGGAATTACCGCCAAAGCTAAATTCGATTCCTGTTGCGGTACAACCTATGCCAGGCACTCAGAAATCCATTTACTTGGTCAGCTTGGCTACGCGCACAGATCCGTGCGTGCGGCATTACTGCACACGGCTCTTACTTCGAGTGTGATTTTGGGTAGCACACGCTCGGGCCGCGTTGGAGAAAAAGCGGTGAGCGGTCGTTTTATTTACCGCCGATGAGGTATTTGGAATCGCTTGACGCTTTGCTCCACCACGCCAGGCACCGGTCGACACGCGACAGGATATCGGCGCGCGCCGCCTCTGTCTTGAACTCCTCCGCCGAATCGGGATGTTTGCGGCCAAAATCCTGACCGGTGGCATCGGACAGGCAAGCCAGCAATTCGTTTAAGTCGAATAGCCGGTCCGATTCCTGGCTCGCCTTATTGTCGCGAACTTTCTTAACGTTCTTGATCAGCCATTCCGCCACCCAGGGCTGGTGCAGCCGCGCCGCCAACTGTGCCGCTTCGCGATTCGCGGTGTCGCGTTCTGGCTGCAAGACCGCGGCCTTCAGAAAACGTTCCTGCTCTTCCGGTGTCCCGGCAGGCAAAGAATGATCCAATCGATACTGGATAAACACGACGACGTCGTGCGTGTCAGCTACAGTTATCTTCGGATCCAGCGTCCGCTGCACATCCTCCTTGCGCGTCGTATTTCGGATCGCGAAGAGAAGTTCAGGGAAAAGCTTCGGATTTTTCAGCAGGGGATCGAGCTTGCGGATATCCTCGTCTGTTCTGACTTGTGCGGCGAGATATTTCGCCAGCCCACTTTCGGTGGAGAAAAACGTGCGGTTTTCTTCATGCGACAACAGCTCAACCAGGAATGGAAGCTGTGAAGGCTCTTTTACGGCGCACAAGACTGTACAGCCCTCCCAGACGAAATCTTTGTTGGATTTCACCATCCGATGCACACGGTCGAGATCGATTTCGATATGCGTTTCGTCCGGATTGGGTACGCCCTCATTCCAGACCAGTTTGGCGTACAACCCGGAAAGATATTGCTTATCGGCGCCCGCCTCTTCGCACCGAACGGCGAACGGCAGATCCAGTGCCGCAAACAGAACAACGAAAACGCAAAATGAATGACTCCATCTGCTCACCGGAAACTCCCCGTCCATCAAGTTGGCTAGTTTGCCTTTTCCTTTGCCCGCTGCACGCCGCGCAAGGCTGCCGTCTCCGCTGCGGAAGATATCTCAGAATTTTTAGAATCAATAAAGCTCTTGAGAATTTTTCGGTTCCGCTCTAGATCGTTCGACAAAATGCCCGACTCCCCGACCCAGCTTAGGACCAATACTTGACACTTCGGATTGAGCTTTTCTATGACATCGGGTCGCCAATGTACACGAAGGATTCTTGTGCCATTCCGAACTCCGATTCCCGCTGTGTACATGCGTTCCAGAAGCAGCGCAAACCGTTCCGCTTTCATATCCTCTGCCAAGTCGCCTGCAACTTCTTCAGCAACACGCAACTTATCTTCATCGTCCGTTTTGAGAAACTCGACGACGCGGTTTAAGCCCTCTTCCGAACGGGCAACTGCACTTACAAGCATACCAACGTAGTTCCCGCTGACTCCCTCCGGAGAGATACGATACCACCCTGCAATGGCGTCTATCGCGGGATTGCGTCTCACCTCAAGCGTCCCGCAGAAGCCGGTCTGGTAGCGCCCGCCTTGCGCGCTCATAAGAGCAAAGGGATGGATTGTACATCACACTCCCCGTCAACGGAATCGAACTATCGGAAATCTTACGTCGCGCCTGCCATCACGGAGCTGGGTTAGAGAAGCTGAGCTTCGGCCTCCACCGCACTTTTGCCTTGCCAAAACGATGCGATCTGCTGTGAGGTGGGTGTCTTGGAGAAACCACTAGACAACGTTTGGAACTAGCCGCATATATGCCCTGCACTGAATTTTTCATTGAAATTAAATCCAAGCATCGCGTTTGCATGATGTCTTCGCTGTGACTCGCTGGTGAGGGACGATGTGTAATGTTCGCTAAAACACGTAGTTCTGGGTAACGGCAGCTCCGACTGGAGCAAGGATTATTGAATGCTTAACACAACTAAGAAAAAGAAAGACCTCAAGTGCCCGACAGGAATTAAAGGTTTTGACCAAATTACAGAAGGCGGGCTTCCGAAACATCGAATCACATTG
>JBBQVN010000172.1:0-7725 GCA_038211475.1 Terriglobales bacterium
GGCCCGCGGCAACACGCTCTCCTGCAAGGGATGGCAGCAGGAAGCCGCCCTTCGCATGTTGATGAACAACCTCGACGAGGAAGTCGCCGAGCGGCCGGACGACCTGGTCGTTTATGGCGGCACCGGCAAGGCGGCGCGCAACTGGCCTGCCTATCACGCCATCGTTCACGCGCTCAAGAACCTGGAGAACGATGAGACCCTGCTGGTGCAGTCTGGCAAGCCCGTCGGCGTCTTTCAGACTCACGAGTACTCGCCGCGCGTGCTCATCGCCAACTCTAATCTGGTGGGCCACTTTTCCAATTGGGAAAAGTTCAACGAACTGGAGCGCGCCGGCTTGATGATGTATGGCCAGATGACTGCAGGCTCGTGGATCTACATCGGCTCGCAGGGCATTGTGCAGGGCACGTTTGAGACGTTTGCGGCGGCGGGCGAAAAACATTTCGGCGGCGACCTCAGCGGAAAGCTGGTAGTCAGCGGCGGCATGGGCGGGATGGGTGGCGCGCAGCCCCTGGCCGCCACCATGAACGGCGCGGCCTTCCTCGGCATTGACGTGGACCCTGAGCGCATCAAAAAGCGGCTGAAAACCGGCTACTGCGATTTCATGGTCACCACGCTCGATGAAGCGTTGCGCATCCTGAAGAACGCGGTGCGCAAGAAAGAAAACATTTCGGTGGGACTAGTGGGGAATTGCGCCGACGTGATTCCGGAGCTTGCCGACCGCGGCGTTGTGCCAGACATTCTCACCGACCAGACTTCGGCGCACGACCCGCTCAACGGCTACGTCCCCAACGGGATGACGTTCGAAGCCGCGATTGAACTGCGCCAGAGCGATCCGAAGGAATATCAGGAGCGTTCGCTGGACGCAATAGCGCGCCACGTGGAAGGCATGTTGCGCCTGCAGAAAATGGGCTCCGTTACTTTTGACTATGGCAACAACATTCGCACCTTTGCCTTCCAGCGCGGGGTGAAGAACGCGTACGATTTTCCCGGATTTGTTCCGGCCTATATTCGTCCGCTGTTCTGCGAAGGCAAGGGCCCGTTCCGCTGGGTTGCGCTTTCAGGCGAAGCTTCCGACATCGCCGTCACGGACGAGTTGGTACTCAATCTGTTCCCCGAAAACAAGAGCCTGCGACGCTGGATTGACCTGGCCCGCAAGCGCATCAAGTTTCAGGGACTGCCGGCCCGCATCTGCTGGCTGGGCTATGGCGAGCGCGCCAAGTTCGGGGTGGCGATCAACGATCTGGTGAAGCGTGGGACCATCAAGGCTCCAATCGTCATTGGGCGCGACCATCTTGACTGCGGCTCGGTGGCTTCACCCTTTCGCGAAACCGAAAGCATGCTCGACAAAAGCGACGCGATTGCCGACTGGCCGCTGCTCAATGCGCTGGTGAATACAGCGGCAGGCGCATCGTGGGTTAGCATCCACAACGGTGGCGGAGTGGGCATCGGGTACTCGCAACATGCGGGACAGGTGACAGTCGCCGACGGAACCGACATGATGGCCAAACGAATCGAGCGCGTTCTGACCTGCGACCCCGGCATGGGAGTCATTCGCCACGTGGATGCAGGCTATGACCACGCCAGGGAATTCGCCAGGACGGCGGGCGTGAAGGTGCCGATGGAGGGATCATGAGGCGTGGCGCTGTGACCAGAGCGAACGGAAATCACATTTGAAAATATGACATATATGACAGGTACGACACTTGTGACAGGTATGACAGAATTTCGCCGGTCTCCGTCGTGGGTCTCCTGTGAGTAGAGCGCAGGTGCCGGCGCCCGCGCTGCTGCTGGTTAACATTGGTCAGCTTCTCACTCTGCGCTCGTCCCACGCCGGCCCGCGCCGCGGCTCCGCCTTATCCGATCTTGGCATCCTTAAAGACGCCGCAGTGCTGTGCATAAGCGGCAAGATCGTTTCCGTCGGCGCTACTAAAGATGCTCTGCGCGACCCGTGGGTCAAGCAGAATCGCAAGCAGATCGCAGAGATTGATTGCTCCAGCATGGTTGTCCTGCCCGGGTTTGTGGATTCGCATACTCATCCCGTATTTGCAGCGCCGCGGCTGGTGGATTTCGAAAAACGCATTCCGGGCGCCAGTTATGAAGAGATCTCCGAAGCCGGTGGCGGAATTCGATCGAGCATCGCCGCAGTGCGCAGGGCAAGCAAGCCATTCCTGGCCCAGCGCGTCACCGAAGCCCTCGAAGCCATGGCCGCGCACGGCACCACTACGGTCGAAGCCAAGTCTGGCTACGGGTTGAGCTTGCAGTCGGAAATAAAGTCGCTGCAGGCGATTCGGGCCGCGGCGCGCGCATGGCCGGGAACCGTCGTGGCCACCCTGCTGGGCGCGCATGTCGTTCCATCCGAATACAAAGGCCGCTCACGAAAGTACGTCGAGCTCGTCTGTAATGAAATGATCCCACAGGCCGCGAAGAAGAAGCTCGCGCAATTCGTGGACGTGTTCTGCGACCAGGGAGCTTTCTCTGCGGCTGAGACGGAGAGAATATTCGCTGCCGCCAATGCTCACGGACTCAACACGCGCGCCCACATGGGCCAGTTGAGCGCGACCCGCCTGGCCCCGTTCCTGCGTTTTGACCCGGCCTCGTTCGACCATATGGATCACGTGGCCCACTCGGACATCAGAGCGCTCGCAGCCGGCAATACCGTCGCCACGCTGGTGCCCGGCGCAAATTATTTCCTGGGCCTCTACGAATATCCGCCCGCACGCAAGTTCATTGACGCCGGAGTGCCGGTTGCGCTTGCGTCGGACTACAACCCCGGCACTTCGCCCACGCTGAGCATTCCGATGGCGATGTCGCTGGCCTGCACCCACATGAAGATGACGCCAGCGGAAGCGATTGCCGCAGCCACTATCAACGGGGCATGGTCCTTGCGGATCGCCGAGCGCAAGGGCAGCCTCACTCCCGGGAAGGACGCGGATTTGGCAGTCTTCGATGTCAAGGATTATCGTGAAATATCCTACTGGTTCGGAGTGAACCGGTGTGTGCTCACCATCGCTAATGGCATGGTGGTGGCAGACAGCGGGCAGATGCGCTGAGGAGTTCCGCTGGGGAAGCCAGACTAGGAGCAGGCCGGGAATTCGGTTCGCAGGTAGTCTGCTGCTGATCGTTCATCGTTGGTCGATAGTTGATCATCGTGGTCCATCGTTCATCATCAAGGAGCATCATGAAACGCATTCTTGTTTTTGTGGCGGCGCTCTGCATGTCCGCATCGCTCGCGGCGGCCCAACGCTTGCCCCAAACCGCAGTGCCGCAGAATTACAAGCTGACCTTCGCGCCGGACTTTGAGCGCGAGAAGTTCACCGGCGACGAAACGATAGCAATCAACCTGCTGAAGCCGACGCCGGAAATCGTGTTGAACGCGGTGGACATTGACTTCCAGACCGTGAGCATCACTAGCAACGGCGAAACCCAAACCGCCAAAGTGAGCCTCGACAAAGACAAACAGATGGCGACTCTGAGCGTTCCGAAGCCTTTATCCGAGGGCGGCGCGACCATCCAGATTCATTACTCCGGAATTCTTAACAACGAGTTGCGCGGCTTTTACTTGGGTAAGGACGAAAAGGGCCGCAAGTATGCCGTCACTCAATTTGAGGCGACCGATGCCCGCCGCGCCTTCCCTTCATTTGATGAGCCCGCCTTCAAGGCCACCTTCGACATCACCGTCATCGCCGACAAAAAGCATGCCGTCATCTCGAACGGCAAAGTCATCGCCGACAAGCCCGGGCCCGGGGAAGGGAAGCACACCGTGACGCTTTCCACTTCGCCGCGCATGTCGTCTTACCTTGTGGCCGTGGCGGTGGGCGAATTCGAATACATCCAGGGCGAGGCCGATGGTATTCCCATCCGGGTGTGGGCTACCCCTGGCAAGAAAGAGATGGACCGCTTTGCGCTGAACTCCGCTGAGTACATCCTGAAGTATTACAACCGCTATTTTGGAATCAAGTATCCGTTTGAGAAACTGGATTTGATCGGCCTGCCCGACTTCGCGGCGGGCGCCATGGAGAACACCGCCTGCATCACGTTCCGGGAAGTGATTCTGCAGATTGACGACGAGCAGGGCTCGGTGGGCCTGCACAAAGAGGTGGCAGGCGTTCTGGCGCATGAGATGGCGCATCAGTGGTTTGGCGACCTGGTGACCATGAAGTGGTGGGACGACATCTGGCTGAACGAAGGCTTCGCGACCTGGATGGAATCCAAGCCGGTGGCGGAATGGAAGCCGGAGTGGAACGTGGAACTGGATGACGTTGCCGGCACCAATACCTCTCTGCGGGTTGACTCGTTATTGAACACCAGGCCCATTCATCAAGCAGCCGAGACGCCAGCGCAAATCTCCGAACTCTTTGACGGTATCGCTTATGGCAAGACCGCGGCTGTCCTTCGGATGTTGGAAGCCTATCTCGGCCCCGAGACCTTTCGCGCCGGGGTGAACGAATATCTGAAACAGCACGCCTATGGCAATGCGACTGCCGAAGATTTCTGGAGCGCACTGGCCAGAGTCTCGCAGCGCCCGGTGGATAAGATCATGCCGACGTTTGTGAACCAGCCCGGCGCCCCCTTTCTGGCAGTGAAAAGTGAGTGCGATGCAAAGAAAAAGAAGTCCACCGTCGCGCTCGCGCAGCAACGCTATGTGTACGACCGGGAACAGTTCGCTGCCGATAAATCAAACGAACTGTGGCAGATTCCCGTCTGCTTGAAGCGCGGGCCCACGAAGGAGGGCGAGAAACCGACGACCTCTTGCGACCTGCTCACCGAAAAGCAGGCGCAGCTCCCCTTCACGGGTTGCGCCCCCTGGGTGTTTTCAAATGCGGGCGCGAACGGGTTCTACCGCTCCGGCTACGAGGCGGATGACATCAATGCCATTGCCTCGGTGATTGAGACCGACCTGACCCCGGCAGAGCGCATTATTCTGATCGGTGACACGTGGGCTGCGGTGCGGGTCGGGCGGCAAAGCGTGGGCAACTATTTGGCGCTCGGCGAAGGTTTTCGTCCGGAGCGCAGTCGGCCCGTGCTCTCCGAATATCTTGAGCAAATGGATTTTCTGGCTGACTACCTGACCACCGACGCCGACCGCGAAGCCTTCCGCAGCTGGGTGCGACAGATGCTGGCGCCTGCTGCAAAGGATTTGGGCTGGCAGTCCAAGCCGGGCGAAAGCGATGAGAACCGTTCACTGCGTGGGCAGATAATGTACACGCTGGGAGCCGTAGGCCACGATCCGGAGGCGCTCAAACAGGCGCAGCAACTCGCCAGCCAGGCGCTGGAGAAGCCGGGCTCGGTAGATTCAACTCTGGTGGGGACGGCGTTAGCAATAGCCGCCATGCAAGGAGACGCGGCTTTGTACAATCGCATGTTGGACCGCATGAAGAACGCGGCCACCCCGGAAGAATACTACCTTTATCTGCATGCGCTGCCGCAGTTCGATGACGCGGCGCTGGCAGACCGCACGTTGAAATTCGTTCTCACCGATGAGGTGCGGGTGCAGGACAAGCTGCGAGTGATCAGCGAGGTCATGCAAAACCACACGACCAGCGAGACCGCCTGGAATTTTGTCCGCGCTCATTGGAGCGAAGTGGAGAAGAATGCCGGTCCATTTACCGGGGCGGCGGTGGTGCGCTCCACCTCAGTATTTTGCGACGCGGCAAAGCGGGAGGAAGTGAAGAGCTTCTTTACCGAGCACAAGCCGGAGCAGGCGGAGCGCACCATGCAGCAGTCGATTGAGCGAATCGGCGCGTGCATCGACTTGAAGGCGCAGCAGACTCCCCAGTTGGCCGCGTGGCTCAGCCAGCATGCTGCTTCGCCATCGCCAAAATAGCCGGGACCAAACTCGAACGATGGTGGCGGCCGAAGAGGGGATGGTAGTAGCCGGGGGGGAAAAGGCGGCGGCCCGGAGAGAGAATGGCGCCGGCCGGTAGAGAATGTCTGCGGACCGGATCGACGGTGTCCCGGAGATCGGTCACACGCGTCCCTGGTTTTTGCAGAGTCGTCCGTCTGCTGCGTTCTCAAGTGCGTTCTCAGAGTGCGGCCGCCGTCCCTTCAGTTCGCAGCGTCGATCAAGGCAAGAACCGCGCTGGTGTTTTCAAGAAGCGCAGCGGATGATATGATTTTGCTAGTGGAATTCGTAAGCGCGAATCTGCGTTTCCCTCCACCGCACTCCTCAGTAGCTCAATGGCAGAGCATCCGGCTGTTAACCGGAGGGTTGTAGGTTCGAGTCCTACCTGAGGAGCCATCTTTTCAATGGCTTACAGCCCCAACAAATCACAGCAAATCAGTTCACAGCCCCGAACGCCAGGCCCGCCACCCGCGATCCGGCCCGTTCCATCTCATCGGTTACCACCGAGCCGTAAATGTTCATAGTGGTGCGAATGTCGGAATGGCGCATGAGCTTTTGTTGTACGGCGATTGCCGTTCCCACTGCGTCCAGCCACGAACGGTAGGTATGTCTGAAGGCGTGCGTGCCGAGATGTCCGATTCCGGCAGCTTCGCCGGCCCGTTGCAGCTCCCTCCAGAACCCTGTGTAGCTGTAGGGCAGCCGTCCCAGCTTCAAAGGGCTGGCAAACAGCCAGTCCTCCTCGGCTGAGAACTGTGTGCTTTGTTTCCAGGCTCGTAGCGTCGTCCGCAGCTCTTGGTCAAGATTCATCAACTTCCGGGAGTTCTCGGTCTTCACATCGTCTACGACCTGATTCACGATTCCCCGCTCGACATTGAGCTTGCCATTGAGCCAATCGACATCCCGCCACTTAAGAGCAAGAAGTTCACTCACGCGAAGCCCTAGGCACACACTGACCAGAGCCATCGTGTTAAATGGCTCCCGGAGGCGGGCTACGAGCCGGTGGAACTCCTCGACGTTTAAACTGCGCGCTTGCCGAATGCGCTTTGAGGATCCCTTCACTGTAACCAGAGCAATGGGATTGGTCTGCACCGGGACGGCACCGCTCCACATGGCGTAATCCCAAAGACAGTGCAGCAGGCCACGAAGATGGCCCCTCGTCTTTGGAGCCAGCGGAAGGCTGGACAACCAAAGTTCTACCGGTCTGGGCTGCAGTTCTGTGATCGGCTGCTCACCCCACTGCGGCAGAACGTATTTGTTGATCCACAGCATGTACACTCGCCTCGTGCTCCATCGTGTGGGCATCTTTTCTGACTGATATTGCTCGACCAAAGTTCTCACCCTGGTAGCGGACGCCTCGCGTTCAAGCCCCAATTCCCGCTTGACCGCCGTGGCCTTCTTCAAAGCCGCGTCCCGGGTTTTTAGTTCAGACAGAGTCCCCAGTTTTCTGGAATGTCTGTGGTGACCCTCGAACCATAGGAAGTTCCAAGTTTCATACTTCTTGTTGAATACAACACTTCCGTTTTGGATCCGTGCTCGTTTCAAGAAGTCCTCCCTTCAGGGAGCACGGTCAGCGCCTTGGATGGTAGCACGGGAGAAGCGAGAAGAGCAGTGTCCAGATCCTCTTCGCGAAACCTCCAGATGTGCCGTTTCGTGCCGGAAAGGGCATACGCTTGCAATTTGCCCTGGCGTACCCATAATAGAAGAGACCGCGGCTTCACCTTCAGGTAAGCGGCCGCCTCGGACGCTGTCAGCCAATCGGAGTGAGGACTCTTGTTCATATGCGAGTTCAACTCAAGTTGAGTTCATCAAAACTAGGGAATCCCATCGTTTTGCCCCCCGCATCCGCCATAGGCATCGTCGCTGGGCGAGGGGCCGACAGTTTC
>JBBQVN010000173.1:0-7652 GCA_038211475.1 Terriglobales bacterium
AACCTCTCGCGTATTATATAAGCCAGCTTGTCCAAAATCTCGGCCAAGCTTCCGCCTGTTCGCTTCTGCAACAATACGGCGGAGACAAAGAACTGCACATCCAAAGACGGGATGCGCACGGCAAGCTTTTGTAGCGCCAAGTCCAGCGGAAGACCTAGGTTATGCTCCTCGAAAGTTCGCCTAAATTCTCCAGCCAGCGGCTCCTGGAACTCTCTGTGAAGCATCTCGAGGGAAACCGAAAATGCATGTCCAGCTCTCATTGAGCGGGAGACGAACTCAAGGCTGTCGGGAAACAGCTCCTCAAACCGGCGAAGCCGCTTGGTTCTTTTTCGCAGGACTAGCAGGATCGGTAAAAAAAAGCCCACCCCAGCGGGAACGATGGAAAGCCGCCGCATCTCCGGGGGAAGAAGACACCACGCCAGCACGAATAATATGAGGAATGCCATCATGCATCTTTGAAGAAGCTGGGCCGGTGTCCATCTGAGCCCGGCCTGTTCGAGCAGATCGCCCAGCTTTTCCTGTAACCGGAATCGCCGTATCACCCGGAAGAATAGACCGGTGGTAGTTTCCGACTGCAGCAGAGCGGCCTGCTGAGCTTGCGCTTTCTTGGGCTTGGGAGAGCCCATGAGCCGGCTCTTAAAGCGGTCGATATCAGAACTTCGGAAGGCATTCGAAAGGAGCCACCAAGCCGCGACTGCCAATAACCAAACAGCTACGAACAAGATCAAGAACATCGTCACACCTCCACGACTTCGTCAAATATGTCCGCGCGCAGCCTTATTCCGGCGGAGAGCAGCTTTTCATAAAACTTGGGCCGGATGCCCGTCGCGGCGAAGCGTCCGAGTACCATCCCCTCGCTATTCAGCCCCCGCTTTTCAAAAACGAAGATATCTTGAAGGGTTACGACCTCTCCTTCCATGCCCGTAACCTCGGTGATGTTGGTGACCCGGCGCGATCCGTCACTGAGTCGAGCAGCTTGAACCAGTAAGTGAACGGCGCTGGCAACCTGTTGCCGGATGGAAACCAGCTGCATGTTGGCGTTCGCCAAGGACACCATGACCTCAAGCCGGGAGATCGCATCGCGTGGAGTGTTCGCATGGACTGTCGTGAGTGATCCGTCATGTCCAGTATTCATGGCCTGCAACATATCCAGTGCCTCCTCTCCACGAACTTCACCCACCACGATCCGGTCTGGCCGCATTCGGAGGCTGTTCACTAACAACTCGCGCTGGCGCACCGCGCCGTTGCCCTCGAGATTGGCAGGGCGGGTTTCAAGCCGTACCACATGAGGCTGTTTCAGCTGCAATTCCGCCGCGTCTTCAATGGTCACGATCCGCTCTTTGGGTGAAATAAAAGCCGAGAGAGCGTTCAGAAGAGTTGTCTTACCTGCGCCAGTGCCGCCTGCGATTATGATGTTCAACTTAGCTTTGACGGCGGATTCAAGCAGTTCCATCATTCCCTGTGTCATCGCCAGCCGGTCAACCAGATCTGGCGGCATTAGTTTATCGGTGCTGAACCGCCGAATGGAGAGCAAGGGTCCATCGACCGCGAGGGGAGGAATGATGGCATTCACGCGAGACCCGTCGCTTAGCCGGGCGTCAACCATAGGCGACGATTCGTCCACTCGCCGCCCTACCTGGGACACGATCTTATCGATGATCCGCAGGAGATGTTGGCCGTCACGAAAGGTGACATTGGTCAGCTCGAGCAAACCCTTTCTTTCAACGTAGACCTGCTTATGGGTATTGACGAGAATATCCGAGATCGTGGGATCCTGGAGGAGGGGCTCCAATGGGCCTAGCCCAAACACTTCATCGAGAACTTCATCGCTGATCTGCTGCTTTTCGAATGAGCTTAATAACGTTTGCTCACCTTCAATTAGAGTAATCAAAGCCTGACGAACCTCAGCCCGGACACGCTGATTGTCAATGCTGGCGAGAGCCTCCAGATTGATCTTGTCCACCAGCTTTCGATGAAGTGTAAACTTCAATTCCTGGTATTCTGGCTTGAGAGAGGCTTTTGAGCGTCCCGCATTCTTGAGGAGACGCTGCTCCCAGGTCATTTGTTGGGGGGATCGGGATTCGCTATTTGGAAACATCGTTCTTACCTCACGAGACTTAAAACAATCGCACACGCCCTAATTCGCGATATCACAAACCGACTCCCAGGCTTTTTCCACCAGGTGGAGCGGTGGTCAGCCGGGCGGCAAATTTCTGAACAGCCGCACCCAGGTCCGACGCTATGTCCCGGGGCTGTCCGAGTGTAGCCATGCGCACGGCGGAGACATAGTCATTGGGAAAAGTTTCATGAACCGGACAACCGAATAATTTCTGCATGTCCGACAACGACAGATCCTGTTGACCCTCCAGCCTGTTTATCAAAACTTGAAAACGATCGCGCGGAAAACCGATATGATCAATCAGTTGCAGCGCTTTTCGGGCCAGGTACAGCGTCGCCAGCTCGGGTGTTAGGACTAATAAAACACAGTCCGAGTGAGATAGAACCATCAGGCTCACTCGCTCAAAGATTACGGGTACGTCGATCACGATAAAGTCGTACCGTCGCCTGACAAAGTCGATCGCTGCGCTAAGACTTCGTGAATCCACCCCGCCGTAAAAAGGTATCTCTGGTCCTGCCAGGACATCGACTCCATCGACGTCAACAACCAGGGTAGACCATTCCAGCGGCGATATCTGCTCGCTTCGCCGGAGCGCGTCAAGGAAAGAACCTTCCGGCCTGGTCTTGCAAAACAATCCGAGGGATCCCCCTTTTAAGTCGAAGTCAGCCAGTAACACCCGCTTGCCAGTTTGATTACGGATCGAAAAGGCGGTATGCATTGCCAGAGTTGATCCACCCGAACCTGGTTTAGCACTACAGAACGCCAAGACAGTGCCCGGACTAGAGTCCGAGACAGGTTCAGGCTGTCTTAATTTTCGTAATCTATTCACCGCTTCCTGTTGACAGCCAGGATCAAAGGGGGCGGAGAGGAATTCGCTCGCTCCGTGCCGTAAACAGTTGAGTAGAACCTCCGAGTCATTCTTCAGGCTTAATGCAACAACCTGCGCTCGCGAAGCGCCCTCGGCGATAGATTGGATTAGCGTGGATGCCGTTGAAATATCGGAGGTCACGTCCAGCAATACAACATTCGGCCGCATTTGGCGCATGCGGATATCGAGCGATTGTACCGTGGGATAACTGCGCATCTCCGAAAGGATCTGAAATGAGCGGCACTCAGACTGTGTCGCGGAAAACTGATCGGCAAGAAGACGATTCGGGGCAATCAGGATCGCAGTCAGTTCGCAGGGCGTTGCGTTTCGGCCATTCATGGGGTGCCAAATTTCATCCAGGCTCGAATTATCAGCGCTGCTTGTGGCGCACGGTTTTCTCAGATGGCTTGTCGTTTGGCGTAACGGTCGTCATAAACTCGTACGGCATCACAATCGAGGGCTTTGGATCCCCTGGCTGTATCGGCGTTGTAATCTCGGGCGTGACCATGACGATCAGCTCAGTGTTTGACCTTGTCACTTCCTTGCTCTTGAACAGATAGCCCAGAACGGGAAGGTTAGAGAGACCTGGAATTCTTGAAAGAGACTCCCGCACCCGGTTGTCGATAAGACCGGCGATTATAAAGCTCTGCCCTTCCCCCAGTTCAATATCGGTCTCCATCTTCCTCGTCGACAGCGCTGGAATTGTGAATCCATTGAACGTTACGGCATTGGCGAAGTCGAGCGCAGAGACTTCCGGTTTCACGTGCATCCGGATTGTTTGGTTTTCGGTAATCACCGGGGTGAAAGAAAGCCTTACGCCAAACTCGCGGAACTGAATCGTAACGGATCCTGAGTTGGAACCTCCCTGAAGAACCGGGACTGGAAATTCACCTCCCACGACGAAGCTGGCTTCTTTACCGTTCGTAGTCACCAGGTTCGGCTCTGCCAGAATCTGGAGTAAGCTATTGCTTTGAAGTGCCTTTAGGAGGATCCCAAGATTCAGGTCGGGGCGAAACGCGAAAATATTTAAAGCATCGGCAATAGTGAATTTGGAGGATGCTCCCTGAATTGACCCGCCAATGGTGCCGCTGATTTGATCCGTCGAGGGTGCTGGGAACTGGCCCGTGGTTACTCGGCCCGGAGTGTTTGCCGACCCCGTAGAAACAATGTTGACCGCGAATTGGTTGGCGGCGGTCCGATCAAGCTCGGCGAACTTTACCCGTAAGAGAATTTGTTTTTCAACTGGCGACGGGTTGATAACCAAGTTATTCACAACGGTCTTCGCAAAGGGAGTGGCGAGAGCAGTCGCCCGGTCAGCGACGTCTTTAGTTGAGACCCTTCCGGTCAGGGAGAGAGATTCCCGGGACGACTGCAATTGAATCTCCTCCTTGGGGAATGTTTCTCTTACAAGTTTTCGGAGGGGCTCGAGGTTCTGCTCAACCGTAATATTGTAGAAGTTACGCTGTCCCGACTTACTCCATACCACCATGGTCACAGTGCCAAACGACTTGCCATGGATGAGAATCTCGCGTGTGGTTACAGGGGAAGTGTCCACGATCTCCGCATTGCTTGTGGAGATCCGCGCCACGTCCGCCGGATAGTCGAGTACCACGCTCTTGCCAACCGTCAGCCGCAGTTCTTCCGGACCCGATTGCGAGGATCCCCTCGGTGCCGCTATTAGAGCCACGGCACAGAAGCCGATTCGGCCAAATGCCAGTAAACTAAGTCTTTGTAGCCTCATTTCAGTTTCCCTCCTCCCTCGGCCGGCTTCGAAGAGTCCGCCCGGCTTCCTACTGTCTCCACGCTCTTTTGGGTACCCCGGATGACAATGATCTGGTCAGGTGGGGGAGAGATCGGATTATCGGGAGGCGGGGGGGGCAGCGGAACCGCTACCTGTTTCCGGCGCGCAGGCACCGGTGGGGTAGAGAATGGATCGGCTGTTTTGATTGGTTTTGCAACCCGGCGGCCGTAGAGGTCATCCAGTTCCCTTCCGGGTGTTTTTTCGATTGTTTGGTCACTACCGTTCCGAAGAACCAATTGGATATGACCCTCATTATTTGCCAGGGTTAGTGTTTCGGCCTGTTCTGGAGACACTAGCAGCGTTACTGTCGGTGCCTGGATCGCTTGACCGCGAGAATCTGCTTGCATGGTGGTTCCCGCAGATAGGACATGGATGTTTTGCAGGCAGGTAGTGGTCACCGTGGCATTGGAATTTGGTGGGCGTCCGGTCACCAGGACGTCAACACGCATGCCTGGGAGGACAAAACCCGAAACTCCGGCAACATCGTTTACCCGTACGGCAACGGCCCGCATTCCGACCGGGATCATGGGACCCAGACCTTGTCCGCTGCCTCGCGCACCCAATCGCCCATCGAGAATGGGATCATCCACCAGGATCGAACTGACTACCGGGCGGTCAACCACCTCCTCCATCTTTGAGAAGGCAGTTTTGGGAAAGGACGACCCTGGGACTTTTCCGAGCTTGAGGTCCGCTGGTTTTACCGTGGTTCCAACCCCCATCGGCTTGGCGGCAAGTACAATGTCGCGAGTGTCAGCTTTCTCGTCTTTCCTGGAACCATTTGCGCGCGAAGTCATTTGGTAAAAAACGCTCGAGATTACGAGCGCAAACAGTAGGCTTACGCCTAGCACCGTTAGAAATCTTCGATCCATCTATCGCCTCTCCCGTATATGCTCCAACCTGGGTTCCGACATTTCTTCCGCCTAACGGCCTGCTATGAGACTCAGCCAAACTCCTGCCGTGATGGCCGGGGCATAAGGAATTGAGTCATGTGCGCGAGTCAGGTCGGGCCCAGGCCGGCGCACCGCGCGAACCAAAATCACCCCGGCCGCTATGATGCCGCCGCAACCGGCAGTCCAAAGGGCGGCTTCCAGAATTCTATTTGCTCCCAGCATGGCTCCAAAGCCCGCCATTAATTTAATGTCGCCGCCTCCCATTCCCCCTAGGAGGTAGAACAAGAAGAAAACCGACGCACCCGCCAAAGCACCGAGCAGACCGGCTAAGCCTCCGCGCCAACCATGCAGGCTGAATTGCAAAAACATGCCGCTGAAGAAAGCTATGGCAGGAATCCAGTTTGAGATCCGGCGTCGCGCTAAGTCGTCCCAGATCGCTGCGATTCCCAAAATAATAGCAATGTAGACCGTTGGCATGGTGACTTTAGCGCTCCGCTGGCAGGGATTGGACTGGCCGGAGAGCAGAGCGCAGACCCCAGTTCCCGATTCGCAATAACTGAGGAGCAAGAAACCCCGACCGCAGGGCAAATTCCGTCAACGCCTGGCCCGACGGTAACGTCCATGGGCCGGGGCTCATCAGAGGATGAGCAGAGGAAGGGTGGCTTTGGTCTGGCCTTTTTCTCAGTCGGGATTGTTTCACTTCGTTCTCCTACTAATACCTTCGGCTGGTTGCCGCCATTTCATTAGGCCAGGTTCTAAAGGAATTGAAATGAACAGAACAGCCTGCTCGTCCTGTTCAATTACACTCCACGCCGAATTGCTTTTTAGTAACTGCGTTAAGGGCCAGTCAGCCGGGATCAGGGCGAACTTGAACTGGTATTTGTCAAGAACGGCCTGGAACTTCTGGCTCCCCTGCATCAAGGAGAGATATTCCTTGCTCAAGTCTTCTCCGTAAAAGTCGCTTCGCCCGTCCATGAATACCCGTTGGGATGGATAAAAAGAGTAGATGAGGTAGTCTGCCCATTGATCAGTGCTGAAAACTCTACCTGATCCAAGCTGAGCCGCATGGCGATGGACCAGACCCACGGGAAACGCCTCTTGAGGAAAGTCGGATGGCCAAGCCATCGGGCTCAAAATAGCAATGGCCGTTAAGCTGATCGGGCACCATAGGGTGTTCCGATTGAAGGCAGGGGCAAGATCGTTGCCAAGTTCGCGTAGTACCCTTGGGACGGATCCCCGGCGTGCGTTGCGACTCCCGGCATTCCACAACGAGCTCAATTCCTCGGCCAGGAGTGGGGCGGCCATCACGGCGTAGAGCGGTGCGTGCCGGACGCTGGTCAACGCGGAATGAGCTAAGAAAAGCAGCCAAAGCGCTTCGGTGATCTTTCGGCGGCACAACAGGCGGGCGACCAGGATCAATCCCGAAATCAGCAACACTTCAAATTGGATCTGTCCTTCGGAACGGAATGTCGGCGCTTGAAACTCCTGCACCAGATTTCGGATCCAGTCCGCCGAGAGGTACCCAACTATGTGCCGGTGCAAGCCAAGGCCGAATGGGTTCAACAGCGTAGCAAGAGTACACCCAACGAGTAGGACGGAGTACCTTTGGATCGAGGGCCAGTCCGGCAAGCCCATCCACCCTTCCAACAGTGAACCGGCAACCAGCAGAGCAAGGCAAACCAGAAAGATGGCGAAACCTCCATGGAGATTCGTCCACACGACTGTGAGCGGGATCAAGACCCAAAGATAGCGGTCGTGCCTGCGCCGGTCGCGCTCCAGGATCCACAATGCCACGGGTAACAGGAAAAGGGTAAAGAGATGAGGACGGGCTAGAAAATGAATGCTGGAACTGCCTATGCCAAGCAAGGTAAAAGGAAGCGCCAACATCACGTTGGCTCCTCTCCACAGGGCGAATCGCAGCAGGATCGTTGAAAACGAAGCGATCAAGATGCCGGAAAAGAGCACCACTATCTT
>JBBQVN010000174.1:0-7575 GCA_038211475.1 Terriglobales bacterium
TTCCGCAAAAATCTGGCATCTCCAAGCCGGGCAAAGGGCTGGGCATCGCGCTTGCGGACTACGATCAAGACGGCAAGATTGACATCTTCATTGCCAATGACTCGATGGTGCAGTTCCTCTATCACAACAAGGGTCAAGGAATCTTTGAGGAAGTGGGCCTAGTTTCAGAGGTGGCGCTCAATGGAGACGGTCGCACTTACGCCGGCATGGGAGTTGATTTTGCGGACTACGACAATGACGGCCGGCCCGACCTCATCATCACCGATCTGGCCAACCAAACTTACGCGCTGTATCAAAACACCGGCGACGGCAACTTCAACTACAGCACTGACACCTCGGGGCTAGGCCGGATTACCCTGTTGCATTCGGGATGGGGCGTCCGATTTATGGACTACGACAACGATGGATGGAAGGACTTGCTAATCGCGCAGGGCCACGATTTGGATACTATCGAGATGGACTCGCCGCAACTGCACTATCGCGAACCCATGATGCTGCTTCGAAATACCGGGAAAAACTTTGTGGACGTCTCGGCCGAGTCAGGAAGCGTGTTCCGCGAAGCCTGGGTGGGAAGGGGAATGGCGATGGGCGACATCAACAACGATGGCAGGCTGGATGCAGTGGTCACGACCAATGGCGGGCCACTTTACATCCTGCGCAATGACACGCCTACGGCGAATCACTGGCTTCTGCTGAATTTGGTGGGACACGCCAGCAACCGCGATGGCATTGGCGCAGCCGTAAAAATGGTAACCGCCAAGGGCGCACAGTATGCGACGGCGACGACTGCAAGCAGCTACCTTTCGGCCAGCGATAAGCGCGTGCATTTTGGACTTGGCAGCGAGACTGCGGCAACTGCAGTGGAGATTCGCTGGCCCAGCGGAACGGTGCAGACGCTTAAGAACGTAAAAGCAGATCAAATCTTGAAGGTAGAAGAACCGATGGCGGGGACGACGACGCCAGCGAAGCCGAATTAAGGCGGGCGATGCCGAACGACCGGCACCGGTGATGTTGAAGCCTGGAATACACGTAGTCGGAAAAACGAAAAGAGCCCTATGACGCGTGCGAGCACTCTGATGTGGCGCAATTCTTGTCTTGCCATCGCGCTGTGGATGGCGGGGAGTTGCGCTTGCTTCGCGCAAGACAGTCCGCTGGCGACGAAGCTTCACCTGGGCGCGGAGGCAATGCGGAATCACGAACCGGAGACGGCGGTGCGTTATTTTGCCGAAGCCACCAAGCTGGCCCCAAATGTCGCCGAAGTGTGGATGAATCTGGCCCTTGCCTACGAACAGCAAGGGAAAGCGCAAGCAGAAATTGAGGCGCTGCAGACCGCGCTCAAGCTCAAGCCCGCCCTGCGCGGCGCAAATTTGTTTCTCGGTATCGCATGGTACAAACTCGATAATTTTTCCAAGGCGACGGCAGCTCTGAACCGCGAGCTAGGTTTGAATTCGAAAGACGCGAAGGCGCTGATGTGGCTGGGTGTGACTAAACTGGCAGCGGGCGACCTTGGGGGCGCATCCCATGCGCTGGATAAGGCCGCGGAACTGGCGCCGGAAGACGTGGATATCCTCTACCATCGCGGCCGCGCCCATTTGCGCCTTTCACAACAAAGCTACGAGAAGATGTACCAGGTCGCGCCCGAGTCATGGCGGGTGCACCAAGTGCTGGCCCAGGCCTATGCCCAGGCCGACCGGCAATCCCAAGCCATCACGGAGTATGAGCAAGCCATCAAATTGGTTCCGGAGGAACCCGGGCTGAATGTGGAACTCGGCGATCAGTACAAAGATGCGGGACTGCCCGACAAGGCAGAGGCGGCCTACTTGTCAGAGTTGAAGATCGATCCGGGCAGCCTGCTGGCCCTGTTTAAGCTGGGGAGCTTGCGGGCAGACCATGCCAACCCTCAGGGAGCGCTTCCTGTGCTGCAACAGGCGTTCGCGTTGGCGCCAGAACTGGCAGACACCAACTACTATCTGGGCAAAGCCTACGCTCAGCTTGGTCAAAGCGACGAGGCTGTGGCCAGTCTGAAGCGCGCGATCGCAGCTAACCCGCAAGATGACACACTACAGCGTGCTTACTACCAATTAGCTCTGGTGTACCGCAGATTGCATCGGACGGAAGAGTCCAAAGCAGCGCTGGCCAATTTTGAAAAGTTGAAACAGCAGGCGGATGCGCAGCAGAAACAGAAATTCCAAAATCAACTGAAGAAGTACGACGAGCCAGCGGCGGACAAAGAATCCGCCGCTCCCGCCGCCGACAAACAAAACGACAAGCAAGACGAGAAGCCACAATGAACTTCCGCCGTGGCTCGCCTTCAGCAGGGTTCGTTCTCCTCGGTGGAGTCATGCTGGCCCTAGCCTCTCTTGCGTGCGCACAGACAGCGGAGACGCCCCATCCCCAAGCTCCTGCAGCCGCAATGGGCGTGAGTACGGGAACCGCACGGTCACCCATTCTGGATGCGCAACATCGCCCCATCACGGCGGGCGGATTTGTGGATGGCGCGCCGGTTATTTTTAGCGACATCACTCACGCGGCCGGCTTGGATCAATTTCACCATCGCTCGGGAACACCGGAGAAGAATTCCATTCTCGAAGCACCCGGGTCGGGGGTCGCGCTGCTCGACTATGACAACGACGGCTGGCTTGATATCTATCTGCTGAATGGGTCCACAGTGCCAGCGCTGAAAGGGAAAGAGCCCGCGCCGCGAGCCATGCTGTTCCACAACAATCACGACGGCACATTTACGGATGTGACGACCAAGGCTGGAGTGGCGAACGAGCGCTGGGGATTCGGCGTTGCGGTTGCGGATTATGACAATGACGGCTGGCCTGACCTATACGTCGCGAATTTTGGAAAGAACCGGCTTTTCCACA
Source organism: Terriglobales bacterium (assembly GCA_038211475.1). Classification (GTDB taxonomy): domain Bacteria; phylum Acidobacteriota; class Terriglobia; order Terriglobales; family Acidobacteriaceae; genus JANYBT01. Next base: position 2,871 of record JBBQVN010000174.1, read on the forward strand.
ACAATCACGACGGCACTTTTACGGATGTGGCGGAGGCCGCGGGGGTCGCGCTGGGGGGATGGTCGGCAGGGCCGACCTGGGGCGACTACGACCATGACGGGCGGCTCGACCTGTTCGTTCCCGGCTATCTGAAATTCGATCCGGACCACCCGCCGGGTGCGGGACGAGACGGATTATCGCCCGGATTTTGTCAATTTCGCGGCGTCGGCGTGATGTGTGGACCGCGGGGATTGAACGGAGAAAGCGATCATCTATTTCACAACAATGGAGATGGCACTTTCGCGGATGTGAGTGTGAAGGCGGGAGTGTCTGATCCCAATGGCTACTACGGGTTTGCCGCGGTCTTTGTCGATGTCGACGACGACGGATGGCTAGATTTGGCGGTGGCCAACGACTCAGTGCCGAACTATTTGTACCGCAACCGCCACGATGGAACGTTTGAAGACATCAGCTACTTGTCGGGTTTCGCGCTGAGTGAAGATGGGCATGGGCAAGCGTCCATGGGAATCGCCGTGGGAGATTACAACCACGACGGTCGAGTCGATTTCTATGTGACTTCGTTTTCTGATGACTACAACACTCTCTATAAAAACGAGGGCGAAGGCAATTTTTCAGACGTGACCTACCAGGCGGGCCTTGGAGATGCGACGATTCCGTTTCTTGGCTGGGGAACTGGGTTCCTCGATTTTGATAACGATGGCTGGCTCGATTTGTTCGTCTCCAATGGTCACGTCTATCCGGGCGTTGACAAAAATGGCTGGGGCACGACATGGGCACAACGCCCGCAGCTGTTCCGCAATCTGAATGGGGTGAAGTTTGCCGAGGTTCCGCCCGCCACCGGCAGCGGCCTGGCGCAGGCTCTAACCGGACGCGGAGCGGCGTTCGGCGACCTGTTCAATGACGGCCGCGTCGATGTTGTGATGAACGATATCGATTCTGTCCCAGCAATGCTGCGCAATGTCGCCAAGAACGAGAACCACTGGCTGGGCCTGAAGTTGATCGGAGGCCCAAAGAGTGCCCGTGACGCTATCGGGGCTAGGGTCTTCCTCACCGTGGCTGGAATGCGGCAACGCGCGGACGTGGTGAGCGGCGGCAGCTATGGTTCAAGCTCGGATCCGAGAGTCCACTTCGGACTGGGCGCGGCAACGAAGGTGGACAAACTGGAAGTGCACTGGCCGAGCGGAGCTGTACAGGAGGTTGCGGTACCTGCCGTGGATCGAATTCTGACCTTGAGCGAAGGGAAAATTGGGTTCGAGAAGTGAGGCGAGAAGCGAGACTGCGGGCGCGGGGATGAGTGGTGGCGTAATCGTTTACTTCTGAACTGCGATTAGCGATAATCCCACTGGCTTAGATACCGGCGAGGTGGGCCCCTGCGGAACATAGGTTCCGTTGCTGGTTCACTATGGCGAGAGTTTCCGTTAGTCACGAAATTCCGTGCCCTGGAGGCAAGAGAAGGTGAGTGGCGATGAAGATGGCTGCGGAGTGGCAGGCGAAATTTAGCGAGATTTATGGCGGCCCGTCGCGGGTCTATCGCGCTCCAGGGCGAGTGAATCTGATTGGTGAGCACACCGATTACAACGACGGCTTCGTGATGCCGGCAGCCATTGAATTCTATATCTGGGTTGCCATCGCCCCTCGCGCAGACCGCATCGTTCGCATGTACTCGAGCAGTTATTCCGAGAGCGTCGATTTCGATCTGGACGAGAAGGCGCCTCGTGCCCGACACCACTGGAGCGATTACGTGCGCGGGGTTGCCGTAACACTCGAACAAGCTGGGCATCGGCTAGGCGGCGCAGACCTGTTGGTTGGCGGCGATGTGCCGGTTGGATCGGGACTGAGTTCCTCAGCCGCAATCGAAGTCGCCAGCGCCTATGCCCTGCTGGCCAATTCTGGTCTGTCCGTATCGCCCATCGAGATCGCACGCTTGTGCCAGCGTGCGGAAAATGAGTTTGTCGGGACGCGTTGCGGCATCATGGACCAGTTCATTTCCTGCTGCGGGCAAGCTGGGCGCGCGTTGCTGCTGGACTGCCGATCGCTTACGTATCGTCTGTTACCAATCCCCCCCCACATCAGCCTGGTGATTTGCAACACCATGGTCAAACACGAATTGGCCACCGGTGAGTACAACACGCGGCGAGCCGAGTGCGAGGAGGGTGTGCAATTACTGTCCCCGTTTCTACCGGGCATCCTGGCCTTACGCGATGTGAGCATGGCGGACCTCGATAAATATGGGCACAAACTTCCCCACGTCATCTACCAGCGTTGTCATCATGTAATCAGCGAAAACGCTCGAGTCTTGGAGACCGCCGACGCACTGGAACGAGGGGACTTGGCGGCTTGCGGACGAAGCATGGCCGAATCGCACCGGAGCCTGCGGGACGACTATCAAGTCAGTTGCGCAGAGTTGGATCTGATGGTCAAACTGGCGGAAAAACAAGAAGGACTGTATGGGGCGCGGATGACTGGAGGCGGGTTTGGCGGTTGCACTATCAATCTGGTGCAGAGCGAAGCGGTCACCGAATTTCAGCGCGCGGTGGCCAGCGAGTACGAGCGACAGACGGGGATTCACCCGCAGATTTTTATTTCTTGCGCGGCCGAAGGGGCGGGCGAGGTGAAGGCATGACGCCGCGATTGGGTTCAGCGGATTGGGGCCCTGCATGAGCGTATTTGATCTGAAGGAACACCCACATCGGCGGCTCAATTCGCTCACCGGAGAGTGGATTCTGGTGTCGCCGCACCGCATGCAGCGACCCTGGCAGGGCCAAGTGGAAACAGAGGCCGGGGAGCCTGCGCTGTCTTACGACCCCTCCTGTTACATGTGCCCCGGCAACAAGCGCGCCACCGAGGCTGTAAATCCTAGGTATGAGGGTACGTTCGTATTCGACAATGATTACGCGGCTTTACTGCCGGATACTCCAGAAGGTGTGCTCGATGTGAACGGATTGCTGGTGGCTCGAAGCGAGGCTGGGATCTGTCGCGTGGTTTGCTTTTCGCCCCGCCATGACCTGACGGTGTCGAAGATGGAGCGAACCGATCTGCGGCGGGTGGTGGATGTGTGGGCAGAACAGTATCGAGAACTTGGCGATATGCCTTTCATCAACTATGTAATGATTTTTGAAAATCGCGGCGCTACCATGGGTGCCAGCAATCCCCATCCTCATGGTCAGATATGGGCGAGCGCCGGTGTGCCAAATGAGCCGGGCAAGGAACAGGCCACGCAGCGGCTATATCAGAGCCGGACGGGCGCGTGCATCCTTTGCGACTATCTATCGCTGGAGCGGGAGCGCGGAGAGCGCATGGTTTGCGAGAATGCACACTTCTCGGCCCTGGTACCGTTCTGGGCGATCTGGCCATTCGAAACAATAGTGCTTCCTCGCCGCCACTTGGGTAATCTGACTCAACTCTCCGAAGAGGAGCGGGATGCCCTAGCCGACATCCTCAAGCGCGTGACCACTCTTTACGACAACCTATTTAAGATTTCATTCCCCTACTCGATGGGTTTCCACCAGGATCCGACGGACGGGGTGGCCCACCCCGAATGGCATATGCATGCGCATTTCTATCCGCCGCTGCTGCGTTCCGCGAGTGTTCGCAAGTTTATGGTGGGCTATGAAATGTTAGGAACACCGCAGCGCGATATTACGGCGGAGATGGCGGCAGAACGGCTTCGAGAAATGAACGAAATCGTGGCATCCTAGTGGCCACATATTGATCACTCCGCAGGCTGGCACTCCCTGCTGGCTTTCTGATCGATCTCAGCTGCGATCGCGACTCGAGAGCAATCGCATCTCGCGTCTTCCGCCTATTATGGCTCACCTTGAACATAGTCCCCTGAACCGCCGCTGCCACCATCGCGGTATCGAAAAATCCATAACCTCAGCAGACCGACCGAGTTAATGCCACCAGCTTGCGCTGTCCCAAGTTTCCGCTCCTGCGAGGGTCACATTTTATCGTTGTAGTTAGAGGCATTATTCCCGAGCATTTGCACAATTACTGTTCCAATGGTGGTCGTTGTAGGCGTGCGGCGTAAGATTGATCTAGGCCCGTTGCGAGATGACAAGCTGGTGCCTTGTGACCAAGGAGCGAACCGCATGAAATTGGTGGATGAATTCCGTGACCCCGCCCTGATTGCGAAGACGGCGGACGAAATTCGCCGCCTAGCCGGCAGCCAACGCCACTACCGCATGATGGAAGTTTGCGGCGGCCACACTCATGCGATTTATCGCTTCGGCCTGAAGGACATCCTTCCTGAAAATATTGAATTCATTCACGGTCCCGGCTGTCCGGTATGCGTGCTGCCCATGGGAAGAATCGACGATGGCCTGTCTATCGCGCAGCGCCCGGAGGTGATCCTGGCCGCTTTTGGCGACATGATGCGCGTTCCCGGCACTCAAGGCAGCCCGCTCGAACACAAGGCGCGCGGTATGGACGTTCGCATCGTATATTCGCCGTCCGATGCACTGAAGCTGGCCCGGCTCCATCCTGAAAAGCACGTCGTGTTTTTCGCAATTGGTTTCGAAACCACGGCCCCCTCGACCGCGCTCACACTGATGCGCGCCAAGGCGGAAGGCATCCACAACTTCTCGGTCTTCTGCAACCACGTGACGATCATTCCTGCCATTCGGGCCATTCTAGATTCTCCCGACATGTGCCTGGACGCTTTCATTGGGCCGGGACACGTTTCGACTGTGATCGGATGCCGCCC
>JBBQVN010000175.1:0-7494 GCA_038211475.1 Terriglobales bacterium
ATCGGTGATCTTGAGTCCGAGAAACGTATTGAATCGCCCGATGGGACTCATCGGCTTGCACTGATCGGATGCCGCCTTGGGCGCATTCTTCTTTCGGTGCTCAATATGCGGATGCGGAATGTGCGAGTAGATCGTACTCAACAGGCCGTGGGCATGCTGCGCGGAGATCGTGGCGCCGCAAGCCGGGCACACTGTGGCATGCGCAGGGACTTCCGCTTCACACTTGGGACAAGAAGACATGATTTCCTTCACTCCTGATTCTGTGAGTGCCGATGGTTTATTGGGCACAGCACACGCTCAGCCAGAATGTCCACGCGCTGCTGCCGTCGAGTGGCAATGTTAGTCTGACAAATGCCGTCGCGTCGCCTGACTCATCGAGGGAGCGCGATGTGGAGCATCCATGCGGATCACGAGCTAGGGGCCAGAAAGCGAGGCATGCTCGGTGCCGCTGTCGACAGCCAACAGGGCAGTGCGGTCGCTGCGGACGCTCCCCTTGCGCTCATGGCTACCCCAGCCCACGGAGGGACCGCGCAAGGCGGCAGAAACCGATCGGATTACGACGTAGTACATCAACTGCCGGTAGCCGAACCGCTGAAGGACGAGCCACCAGAGCAGGCTCCATTTCTCTCTTTTTTCCATGGCAAAAGCGAGCGTCGAGGCCGCCAGATCCACCAACATGAAAATGGCATAGAACACGGCAACTTCAAGCAGGTTGTCCGAATTGAACTGCGTGCGATGTTGCAGATAGTCGAGACCGGTCGCGAGGACCTGCCAGACCAACAACAGGTCGACCAGCGGCGAAACCACCGAGAACAGTATCTGGAACAACCACACCTGCGGTAGCGCAAAAACGCCGAGCGCGCCATAGCGACGTCGGAATGTGACGTCTCGATGTTTCCAAAGACACTGCAGCGTTCCATAAGCCCAACGGAAGCGTTGTCGCGCCAGCCCGCGCATGCTGTCGGGCGCTTCCGTCCATGCGACCGCGTCGCCATCGAACAGGACTTGGTAACCGGCCTTTTGGACCGCAATCGTCAGATCTTGATCCTCGGCCAGAGTGTCGGCGGGAAATCCGCCCAGACCCTCCAGCGCATCGCGGCGCCATGCCCCAACCGCGCCCGGCACGACAGTAATCGCTCCGAGCGCGGCCAAAGCGCGGCGCTCGAGGTTCTGGGCAGTGATGTACTCAAGCGCTTGCCAGTACGTGATGACATTGATGCGGTTGCCAACCTTGGCGTTGCCGGCGACTGCCCCAACCGCCGGATCAACAAACCAGCGCACCAGCCTGGAAATCGTCTCCGTCTCGAATTGGGTGTCCGCATCCAGCGCAACCACGACTTCGCCTTGTGCCTCAAGCAATGCCGAGTTGATAGCATTTGCCTTCCCACCATTGGGAATGCTGATCAGCCGGACACGCAGGTCAGATGCGAAGCGATCGGTGACGACTTGGCTGGTGGCGTCGGTCGAACCGTCATCGATGACGATAAGCTCGAGCCGCGGATAGCTGCTTCTTAGTATTTGCTCGATGGAACTAGCAATAACCCGCGCCTCGTTGTAAGCGGGTATGAGGACCGACACCAGCGCCGGATTTGGGGGCAATGCCGGCGCTATCCGCTGTCGGTCGCGATGCCAGTTCAGCAGGCCCATTGCTCCGAGGAATAGCAGCCTACCGATGCCGAGCCAGATTGCAGCCATGAACAGCACGCGCAGAACGTGCCCGGCCCAACCCAGCATTAAAAATACGGAGCGGTCTGCGAATCTCGAGAATGATCCTGAAGGTAACGGGGACATGGCCTGCTCGCGGGTGAGTCCAGCCAGGTCGGCGACCGAAACCAGTTGGTAACCCCTAGCCCGTAGGCGATCGATCAGGATCGGTAATGCCGCCACCGTCTGCGAGCGATCGCCCCCGCCGTCGTGCAACAGTACGATCTGCCCACGTTTGTCCGGATCGGGATCGCTCACTTGTTCAAGTACACGCGAAACGATCACCGCAGCAGAAGGACGTTCCCAGTCGTTGGGATCGACCTGCAGGCCCACGGAGAGATAGCCCATCGACTGGGCCAGTTCGATCGGGATGAGCTCATCAGCAGTCGTTGGCTCTGCATCTCCAAAGAACGGAGCGCGAAACAGACGCATAGAACGTCCCGTCAGCGCTTCGAACAGGCGCTGCGTGGCGTTCAATTCCAGTTTCACCAAGCGCGCTGGGGTTTCGCCCAGATTGGGGTGTGTATAGGTGTGGTTGCCGACGACGTGGCCCTCGCCGACCATACGCTGCACCAGCCCCGGCGAAGACTGCGCATTCACACCGACAATGAAGAATGTCGCTGGCACGCGGCGCGCTTTGAGGATGTCCAGGATTTCCGGGGTCCACGTCGGGTCTGGGCCATCATCGAAAGTCAGCGCAATCTTGTGCGGCACTGCGCCGTAGCGCATGACCACATAGGACTGCGGCAGTTTGGTGTAAGTCTCCTCGTTGATATCTCCGTAGGCTTTGTCGATCTCAAGATCGCGCGTCCCGGACGTGGGACTGGAGCTGATCTGAAGTATCTCGCCCTGACCCTCGACGTCAACGTCCTGACCGCTGCCGATCGTGCGCAGTCCCGCCGGCGCCGCCGCGCCATAGGGACGCGACATCACCGACCAGAGGGAGGGATCCTCTGAACCCAAACGCCAAACGGCATAGCCATACGGCTGATAGACATCCGCAGCGTGAATCTGATTGAACGCGGTCACGCCGTCGAGGAACCAGACCTGGTGAAGGGTTCCATCCTCGGTGTAGGAGAAATGCGGATTTTCGGTGTCGGGATCAAAACTGACGTCGGCTTCGGAATCCTTGGCTGTGCGGATTGCCTCCTGGAATGACTCGTCGGTTGCGCTCTTTTGCTTGCCCCAGTCGTAGGCATAGGAACCGATGGCGATGATCACGCGCTCGGGATCGAGCACCTTCATCCGCATGTCAAGAGTGCTCTCGAACCACGACTGGCCGGCGATGCTGCCCGCACCGGCCTCTTCCCAGTGCTCGTCATAGGCCATCAGCATTTCGAAATCAACGATGCCGGCATATGCGGCGTAGTCCCATGAAGGGTCGTCAAATGGCACTGCCAAAACGATGCCCCAGCCGTGCGGCACAAAGGCCTGCGACATTTCGGTGAGAAACGCCCGCAGATTGGACTGCGCGCCAGCGGGCACGGTTTCGAAGTCGATCGTCACCCCTTGGAGCTTGTTGCGATCCAGGAATGCGACGATCTGGGCGATGCGCATCCGCCGCGCGACCGGATCGGCCAGCAAACGCTCCAGTCCTGGGCCATCCCAGTTACCAGCAACAGCGTTCTGCAACATCGGCAGGATCGCAGCGCTGGGCTTTTCGCGTCGGATCAAATCAAGCGACTTGGTATCCAAGTCGATCTTGAGGGCCATCTCTGGCCCTTGGAGACTAAGCCACGAGGGCACGACCCAATCCAGTTTTGGCAATTCGCGGCGCAGGGACGCGTAGCTGCTGTCGTCCCAGTTGACATAGAACCCGATTGAAACCGGCCGGCCCACGGGCCGGCTCATGCCCACAGGCAATGCCCGCGTTGAGCCCACACGGCGTCCGTACATCCGCGAAGCCCGTGGCACGTCCTGTTGTCTGGCACGCACCTCCGCTGCGAGAGCGGCTGCAGAATTGATCAGGCCCGGCGCTGCTGCTTTGATTCCGGCCAGTGGGTGCCGGGTTCTGTCATTGGACAGCGCAAGCGTGCTTATTCGGGTGCCGATCAACAAGCTGGCCATAAACACCGCGACCAGCACCGTGCTGATCACTGCGGTCGTCAGACGCAGCCGTGAGAGACGGCTGGCCCGTCGCCCGGTGGGGTCGAAAAAAACCTGTTTTTTCTGCATGCAATGCTCGAAGCTGATCTTGGGTATTCGCCGACCCTAACGACACAAAGCTGCCGCAAGATCGCCGTGGGCTTTACTGAATTTAAACGACCCCAGATGAACGGTCCGCTCGCACTCGTCAGACCACTTCACCGAGGCGAGGAACAGAAGGGAGTCTGTCTCTCTCCTGATCTCGACCAAACTGGCGCCAGTGGGCAGTGTCAGACTAACGTTGCGAGTAGACGATCAGGAGGCGTTAGCCTCGAGGAGTAACCAATCTATTTCGATACTTCAACAGCTCGCTTGCGTTGATCCGTTAGCGGTGTTACTCCACGTGACTTATCCGCTGTCATCCACAAAGCTGTCCGTCTCGACTGGCTAAAAAGAGTCGTGCTGCGATGTTCGCAACAGTTGCCATCGTGCCAGAAGCGGGCAGTCGGTGACTTATGAAATCCTTCGATCACAGCGCAGTCGATTTCTGCGCATGCAGCGGAGCAGGTATCTTGTGCGCACGAGCTCAATCATCGACGGCGATTAGCCACCGATTCGACGTCGGCGGAGTCGCCTTTAAACAACCTGCCTGACAAGGTGCCGAGCACCAGGGTGCCTATGCCAAAGAGCAGTTCGAAAGGAATCAACTCCGGCAGCACAAAATCGATACAGACGAGGGCTGCGGCGATCTTCAATAGGGTGGCAGGGCGAAGCTTCCGTGCCCAGCGCATGAACGGGGAAATCAGCAGCTTGGTCATGGTGAACGAACCTCGCGTTATGACAGCAATGTCGGTGGCGGTTCTGACGCTAGCATGCGCTCGAGCCTATCGAGTTACTGCAGACCTGAGATAGTGGTTGGGTTGCTGAACCCAAGAGTTCAAAGTCGGCTGTACTTCGTCCGCGTTCAGCTTTGCAACACCAGCAAGATTGTCTGTCTTGGTTGTCCTTCGTTCGCGACGATTCCAACGGCCTGCTTGCCGACCTTCCTGCGGTTTGGGGAGCATCGCGCTAGTCAGCCCGGCACCTGTAGCAGCGCGTGCCGTACAAGAATTGAATTGCCTCCCCATTAGCGGTCGTTCGCGAATGACAGGAATGGGTCTATTCTGTTGAAAAACTCGCCGGCTCAATCTGATGCTCGCGAAATCGGCAACGAGAGTGCGATATCCACAGGAAAAAGAACAAAATTCCGCTGAAACCGAACCGTTTTCGGGGTTCTTTTGAATCGTCGGGAGTTTTTCAACAGAATCGGTCGCACTGTGCCGGTCGTCATCGCACAAGGATCTGCCGGTCGATCGCGCCATTGCCTTCCGAAAAACAGACATCCGGTTTGTGCCGATAGCGCCCATCCGGTAACACGCAACACCCGGAGCGCAGCTACCCGCAGCATTGGGATCAAAGTGCCCTGACACCGCTCCTTCCGGACACCAGATTCGTCCTGATAGGGTTCGCCATCAAGCGTGCGCTCACCTGGAACGCAGCGAGCCGCATTGCGCGGCCCGCTGCGGTGCTGCCCTACTGCACGTTCAAGTTGACGTCATCGAGTACGAACGAGGTCTGGCTCGATGCGTCCTCAGTACCGGTGAATTTCACCACGACCGTCTGCCCGATGTATGACGTCATCGTCAGGTTGTGGACGGAATAACCTGTGTTCTTGTTGAGGTTGGAGTACGTGTACAGCGTCTTGAGCAAGGTGCCCGACGTGTTGTAAACGCCGACAGCCAATGTGTCGTAAGCCGTCGTCGTCGAGGTTTCCGCCGTGTCGATGTGCATGTAGAACGACAACGTCGCCGATGTCTTGCCACTCGGGATCGCAACCTGTTGCGAGACCGTGTCGGTGTGCGCGGTGCCGTAGCCGTTCATCCACGCATCCCAGCTGCCGGCATGCGGCGGCTCGGACGTGCTATTGCTGACCACGCCGGTGGATGTGACCCATGGCGCCGCCGTTCCAGTCTCAAAACCGGTATTGCCCAGCAGCTGCGACGAACCACCACCGGCTGTCGTCACGGAGACCAGCACCGTCGCGGTATGACTGAGCGAGCCCGACGTACCAGTAATTGTCACGGTCGCCGCACCAACGGTTGCCGTGGATGAAGCGTTGAAGGTCAGCGTGGACGCTGCGATGCCGCCCGAAGCCGGTGTCACTGAGCTCGGGGAGAATGTCGCGGTGACGCCACTGGGCAGCCCTGAAACGCTCAAGCTCGTTGCGGCACTGAACCCATTGAGGCTTCCAACGCTCACTGTGCTCGTCCCACTGGTTCCTTGAACTACCGTCACGGATGTGGGCGAATCGCTCAGCGAGAAATTCGGTGCGGGTGCTGCGGACGAGACTGCGAAAATCAGATCGTCCGAATCATCGTAAGCACCCGTGCTGCACGCCGTTGCCGCGCCTTGATAGCGGAAGTGCGCGCGCACCGCCTGCAATCCACCAGCCGGCAGCGTGAAGGTCGTGGTCAAGGTCTGCGCGCCTGCCGCCGCCGGGACGATTGTGTTCAGGAACGTCCAGGTGGGTGCGTTGGCATCGGCTGCCGAATACAGGTCGAGCGCGTCCGACGTTGCGCTGTAAGACCAGACCGTGGCAGTGATGCGCGCCGTCTTGCCAGCCGTGAGGGGGCCGCCATCGGTCGACGCGATCACGATGCGATCGTTGGATTCGTCCGAATGGAACGTGCCGGAATTGCCATCAACGCAGGTCGCGTTGATTGTGTTGGGATGGTTGGGTTCAATTCCACTTGTCATGGTGCCGCGACCGAGCAACAACGACGGGCCCGAATCGCAGGTCACGCCGACGCTGCCGCACCACGGAGCCTTGAGTGTGGCGTTGTAGACAGCGTTGCCTGTGCCTCCGCCCGCTGCATTCACGGTGAGGCTGACCGAGGTCGTATGCGACAGGCTTCCGTTAGAACCGCCGATCGACACGGTGGCCGGGCCAGTGGTGGCGGCTGCACTGGCGGTCAGTGTGAGCGTGCTCGATCCGGTTGTGCTCGCCGGGCTGAACGATGCAGTCACACCGGCAGGCAAGCCGGCCGCGGCAAGAGCGACACTGCCGCTAAACCCGTTGATCGGTACCACCGTCACCGTGGTTGAAGTGCTTGCGCCCTGGGACACACTCACGCTGCTTGGCGCAACCGACAAGCCGAAGTCCGGCGTGCCGGTTCCGGGGTTGAACACGACGTTGAGCAGCGGGTGCAGCTCAATCCCGTTGGGGGCGACACCGGTCTGACCATGGAGGAAGTCGAAGAAGGCCGGACCTGTCAGTCGTACCGGAATGTTCGCGGTCTGGAAGCTGCTTGTTGCCGTGTACTTGGCGTCAAACACCTGCCGTGCCTTGATAATGGCACTCGCAAAGGGACTACCGGAGCCCACGCATGCAGGATCAGGAATCTCGGCGATCATCGTGTTGCCTTGGGCGTCCTTGATGACCAGGTGATAGTCCGAATCGCCCTCGAGCTTGTATTGGACCAAGGTCGCATCGACCTGGAAGTCGGTGATCTCGGTCGGTTGCACGCGCGCGTTCAATGGGATTGTCCCGGGCGCCGCGATGCCACGCAGATAGCTAATCGTCTGGGGTGTGATCGACGCCGTGTTGATCAGCGATGCATCCGGATCCGTACCGACCTTGACCGACCAGCGCTCCACACCACAACT
>JBBQVN010000176.1:0-7439 GCA_038211475.1 Terriglobales bacterium
TGGCGGCGTTTTTCTTTTTTGTTTATGGTCGCCGGAAAACGGCGTTGACAATTGCTGCCGGGGGGTAGCCGGCCGACGCGTGTGCGGACGCCCATCCCTGCATTGCGCTCTTTCAGGAGGTGGTATGGCAGATGGAGTGAAAACGGAAGTACGCACTTATCAGAACTACATTAGCGGTGAGTTCGTCAGCAGCGTTTCAGGAAAAACACTCGAGGTGATCGATCCCTCAACCGAAGAGGTAATAGCGCTCGCCCCCGACTCTGAAGCTGAAGACGTGAACCGCGCCGTGGCTGCCGCGAAAGCCGCGTTCGACCAAGGCCCATGGGGCACTTCGACTGCACAGGAACGGGGCCGCGTACTGTTTCGCCTGGCCGAAAAGCTACGGCAAAACGCTCCCATGCTGGCCGAGTTGGAATGCCGCAACACTGGCAAGCCGATCGTCGAAGCGGAATTCGACATCAACGATACGGCAACCTGCTTTGAATATTACGGGGGCATGGCCACCAAAGTTGTGGGCTATGTGAACCCCGTCCCTGACAATGCCATGAGCTTGACGCTGAAGGAGCCGGTCGGCGTGGCGGGGCAGATTATCCCGTGGAATTATCCGCTGATGATGGCGGCATGGAAACTTGCGCCAGCGCTGGCGGCGGGGTGCACATGCGTTCTGAAGCCGGCCGAGCAGACCCCGATCACCGCGTTAGAAATGGCGGCATGGTTTACCGAGGTGGGGCTGCCACCCGGCGTGGTCAACATCATCGTCGGATATGGCGAGACTTGTGGAGCGCCGCTGGTGCAGCATGTCGACGTGAACAAGATCGCATTCACCGGCAGTGCGGCGGTGGGCAAGATCATCGTGAAGCAGGCGGCGGACACGGTAAAGCGCGTCACGCTTGAACTCGGAGGCAAGTCACCCAACATCTTTTTTGCGGATGCTGATTTTGAAGCGGCGATTGATGGCGCTCTGTTCGGTGTGTTTATCAACCAGGGCGAAGTCTGTTCTGCGGGCAGTCGGATCCTGGTGCAGAAGTCCATTTACAAAAAGTTTGTGGATGCGATGGCTGAGAAAGCGAAGGTCATCAAACTGGGTGCGCCTCTGGATCGCGCTACCAAGATGGGACCGCTGGTTAGTAAAGCGCAATTCGACCGCGTGTGTTCTTACCTTGAGCTGGGTAAGACGGAAGCCAAGGTGGCCTCGGGTGGCAGTCGCGCAACCGAATTCGGCAGGGGCTACTACGTTCAGCCGACCATCTTCTATGACGTGGATAACAGTGCGCGAATTGCACGGGAAGAAATCTTCGGGCCAGTGGCGACGGTGATTCCGTTTGAGGACGAAACAGACGCCATCAAGATTGCCAACGACTCTCCGTATGGGCTGGCCGCGGCGGTTTGGACTCGTGATATCTACAAAGCGATGCGCGCTGTTAAAGCGATACGCGCCGGAATTGTCTGGGTCAATCACATGCAACCGACCTACGTGGAAGCTCCCTGGGGTGGGTACAAGCAATCCGGCTTCGGGCGCGAGCTGGGACCGTGGGGTATTGAGGACTATCTGGAAACCAAGCAGGTGTACATCAACCTGAACGAAGCTCCCATTGGATGGTATTGATATGGCTACGATACAACTGCGTACAGCAATTCCAGGTCCGCGTTCGCAGGAATTAATGCGCCGGCGCGATGCCGCGGTTGTGCGGGCCGCGTTTCATGCTACGCCCGTGTTCATTGCAAAAGCCGAAGGGGCGGTCGTCGAGGATGTGGACGGCAACCGGCTGATTGACTTTGCCGGAGGCATTGGCTGCTTGAATACCGGCCACCGCGCGCCCACCGTCGTCGATGCAATGCGGAAACAGCTCGATCGTTTTCTCCACACCAGTTTTAACGTCCTGCCGTATGAAGGCTACGTAGCCGTGGCGGAACGTTTGAACGCGCTGACACCCGGGAAGTTTCCCAAGAAGACCCTTCTCGTAAATACGGGTGCCGAAGCGGTGGAGAATGCCATCAAGGTTGCGCGCTGCTACACCCATCGTCCTGCGGTGATTGCGTTTGAAGATTCGTTCCACGGCCGCACCTACATGGCGATGGCCGCGACCAGCAAGACTCACCCTTACAAAGCAGGCTTCGAGCCGTTTCCCGGCGAGGTCTACCGCATTCCCTTCGCATATTGCTACCGCTGTTCGTATTCGCTGAAATATCCCTCGTGCCACATGTTCTGTGCGCGCCATCTGGAAGACACCTTCAAGCGCGTGGTGGCGGCAGAGTCGGTCGCCTGCGTAATTGTGGAGCCGATTTTGGGAGAGGGAGGATTCGTGACTCCCCCGCCCGAGTTCTTTCCCATTCTGCGGGAGATTTGCGATAGGCACGGCATACTGCTGATCGCTGACGAAGTGCAGACCGGATTTGCGCGGACTGGCGCCATGTTTGCCTGTGAGCGCGTCGGCCTGGAACCTGACTTGATCACTATGGCGAAATCGCTCACCGGGGGCTTGCCCATGGCTGCGGTGACGGGGCGCGCTGAAGTGATGGATGCTCCGGGAGTAGGCGCTCTGGGCGGCACCTTCAGCGGCAACCCGCTTTCCTGCGAGGCTGCGCTGGCAGTGCTCGATATGATCGAGGCGGAAGACTTGTGTGCGCGGGCCAATGTTCTCGGTGAGCGCTTCCGCGTACGGGCTTCGCAGTGGCAGGCGAGATGGGATTTGGTCGGCGACGTACGCGGCCTGGGCGCGATGCAAGCGGTTGAGCTGGTGCGGTCCCGCGCCAGCCACCAACCTGCGGATGAAGAGACCCGGCAATTGTCACAGTACTGCTACGAGCACGGGCTGGTGACCATCACTGCGGGCACGTATGGAAATGTGCTTCGATTGCTGATGCCGCTGGTGATTACGGATGCGCAGATGGACGAGGCCCTGGATGTGATCGAAGGCGGATTGTCGAACGTTGCGGAGAAGACGGGCAACCTTACGGTCCAGGCGGTTTAGATGAAAGTTCCGAACTACGTGAACGGCGAGTGGCGCGAGGCGACCGCCAGCGAGTGGCTTGACGTCGCCAATCCGGCGACCGCGGAAGTCATTGCTCAGACGCCGTTAAGTGACGCTGCCGAGGCCAAGCGCGCCATCGCTGCCGCCGCAGTTGCGTTTCCCGAGTGGCGCCGCACTCCAGCAGAAGACCGCATTCAGCCCCTGTTCAAGCTCAAGCAACTTCTCGAACACCATATCGACGACTTTGCCTGCACCATCACGCAGGAAAATGGCAAGACCTTTGCCGAGGGAAAAGGCGAAATGCGGCGAGCCATCGAGAACGTGGAGGTGGCGTGCGGCATCCCGATGATGATGCAGGGCTACAACCTGGAAGATGTAGCGCGCGGCATCGACGAGATAATGTTCCGTCAGCCGCTCGGAGTTGTGGCTGCGATCACTCCATTCAACTTTCCCGGGATGATTCCGTTCTGGTTTCTGCCGTATGCGATTGCTTGTGGCAATACGCTTGTGATCAAACCCTCAGAGCGCGTGCCATTGACCATGAAGCTTGCGTTCGAGTTGCTGGAAAAGACCGGACTGCCGAAAGGCGTAGTCAATCTTGTGAACGGCGGCAAAACTGTAGTGGACGCGATGCTTGATGATCCACGCGTGCGGGCCATCAGCTTCGTCGGTTCGACCCCCGTCGCTCGTTACGTCTACGCTAGGGCGGGCGCCAACGGAAAGCGGGCGCAGTGCCAGGGCGGAGCCAAGAACCATGTCATTGTGCTGCCGGACGCCGACATGCCGATGGCGACGCAAATCATTAGCGACAGCGCGTTTGGATGCGCCGGACAGCGATGTCTCGCCGTGTCCGTCGCAGTCACGGTGGGCGAGGCGCAACAAACCTTTCGCGATTCGATCACAGATGCGGCGGCGAACCTGCGAATCGGCAATGGCCTGGAGGAAGGCGTGCAGATGGGGCCGGTCATTACGCGCCCGAGCAAAGATCGCATCGAAAACCTGATTGGCTTGGGACAGAAGCAGGGCGCTAAAGTTGTGATCGACGGCAGAAACGCTAATGTTTCGCAGTATGAGCGCGGCAATTTCGTCAGGCCGACAATTCTCGACGACGTTCCCAGTTCGAGTGAGTTGGTGGACACGGAAATCTTCGGGCCTGTCCTGAGTCTGGTGCACGCCAATGACCTGGACGAGGCCATGGACTTCCTGCATCGCAGTTCATTCGGAAACCAGGCGTCGCTGTTTACCTCCAGCGGGTCGGCGGCGCGCCGCTTTCGGTACGAGGCGCCAGCCGGCAATATTGGCATCAACATTGGTGTAGCCGCTCCCATGGCATATTTTCCTTTTAGTGGCTGGAAAGACAGCTTCTTCGGAATCATGCATGGACAGGGGCGCGACTCTGTGGAGTTTTATACGGAAAAGAAAGTTGTGGTCGAGCGTTGGGCCAGGGAACATTCGCGCAAGTTCTGACCCAGGGAATCGATCACTTTAATCATATTGTTGAATCTCGAAGAGGCAATCAATGACTACTACGACAGATGTCCGGCCCATGACCGGTGAAGAAATCGTCTCGCTCACCAAGAAACACACCTTGTTCGAATGGTCGGCGCAGTCGAAGGTCGATCCCATTCCAGTGGCGCGCGCGAAGGGCATTTATTTCTGGACGCCGGAAGGCAAGCGCTTCATTGACTTCAACAGTCAACTGATGAGCGTCAACATCGGCCACTCTGATCCGCGCGTCGTGCAGGCGATCAGCGAGCAGGCGGCCACCTTGGCCTACGCCAATCCTTTCATGGCAACGGAGCCCCGGGCGCGGCTAGGCGCCAAGCTGGCGGAAATCACGCCGGGCGACATTGACACTTTCTTTTTTACCAACGGCGGCGCTGAAGCCAACGAGAACGCGATCAAGATTGCGCGTTTTTTTACCGGGCGGCACAAGATCATGGCGCGTTATCGCTCCTATCATGGCGCGACGGCGGGCAGCATCAGTCTGACGGGCGACCCGCGGCGCTGGGCGGCGGAGCCTGGTATTCCCGGCGTGGTGCGCGTGCTCGATCCTTATCATGGCATTGAGCGCGGATGGGATTCCGCCGAATCGTCTCTGGCCATGATCGAAGAGATTATTCAGCTCGAAGGGCCGCAGACCATCGCCGCGTTTTTTCTCGAGACGGTGACCGGCACCAATGGCATCCTGATTCCGCCTGACGGATACATGCAGGGCGTCCGTGAGTTGTGCACCAAGTACGGCATTCTGATGGTTGCCGACGAAGTGATGTCGGGCTTCGGCCGCACCGGCGAGTGGTTCGCCATTGATCATTGGAAGGTTGTACCTGACATGATCTGCATGGCCAAGGGACTGACCAGCAGCTACCTGCCCTTGGGCGCGGTCGGGATGCGGCATCACATCGCTCAGCACTTCAACGATAAAGTTTTTTACGGTGGCTTGACCTACAACAGTCATCCCATGGGATGCGCCGCTGCGCTCGCCACGATTCGGGTGTATGAGGAAGACAATCTAATTGAGAACGCACGCCAGATGGGCGAGGTGATGAAGTCGTTGATGGCGGAATTGCAAGCGAAACATCCGTCGGTGGGAGCGGTGCGGAACATTGGCTTGTTTGGGATTGTAGAGCTGGTGCGTAACCGCGCGACACGCGAACCCATGGCCCCATTCAACGATACCTCGCCGGAAATGGCGGCGTTGGGAAAATTCTTCCGCGAGAATGGTCTCTACACCCTGGTGCGCTGGAACACGTTCTACACCAATCCTCCGTTGTGCATCAACCAGGAGCAAATCCGCGAAGCCTTCGCCATCATTGATCGCGGGCTGGAGATCATGGACCAGGCTGTCGCGTAAACGACGGCGAGGTTGGTTCTACCTGGAGGCACTGCGTAACTTAATCGCGCCGTAGGCATTTGTAGCGGCGAGTCACTCTTCGTCGGCCCGCACCCGCACCCGAATCTCGCCTCCACTCCGCGAACTACTTCTCCAGCCGGTTGTACTTCTTTAGTACCTCGCGCAGGCGGTCGTGCGGCAGGGCGATAACAGTGCGGCCATTGGCGCCAGTCATCGTCTCCGCCGCTACCATGGCGTTGATCACGGCCTCTTCGGTAGCTTGCACGGTTGCCAGAAAGACCGGGTTCAATTGCTCGTTGGGCAGCATCTTGAGTTCGCGCACGCCCTTAGTGAGCCCTGCTCCAGGATTGGCGGTCGAGAATGCGATGAAGATGTCGCCGGAACCGTCACCCGAAAAGCTTCCGTTGCGTCCCAATCCCAACGCAACTCGCCGCGCCACGCGCTTCAATTGCGTCGGAATCAGCGGAGCGTCGGTAGCGACCACCACAATAATGGACCCGACATCGTCATTGCGAACCGGGTGGTCGGGAATTTCGCGGCCCACCGGCACGCCGGCGATGCGCAACTGGCTCCGCCATCCGTAATTGCATTGCACCAGCACACCCACCGTGTAGCCGCCGAACTTCGCATCCAGCAAGCGCGACGACGTCCCAATGCCACCCTTGAATTCGTTGCAAATCATACCCGTCCCGCCCCCGACGTTCCCCTCCTCAACCGCGCCTCCGTGCGCGCTTTCGATGGCGTGGATAGCATGTTCCGGCTTGACGTGGAAGCCGTTGGCGTCGTTCAGGTCGCCGTCCCAAGTCTCCGCCACGACCGGCAGCGACCAGAAATAGCCTTCCTCATCGGCCGGAGCTTTCTTTACCCGCCATTGGATCACTGCATCCCGCACCACTCCGACGCTGTGGGTATTGGTGATCATCACCGGGCCGTCGAGGAAGCCAAGGTCCTCCACCGCCGTCGTTCCCGTCATCTCGCCGTTGCCGTTCAGGGTGAACCATCCCGCAAAAACCTGATCGGTGGCATCTTTCCCACGCGGTAGCACGGCGGTCACTCCAGTGCGGACCACTCCCGCGACCACGCCAGGTTTTCCCTCGCCCGAAATTAGCGTAGTGTGGCCCACTTCCACGCCCTTCACATCAGTGATGGCGTTGAACGGCCCGGGCTTGCCGTCAAAAGGCACTCCAAGGTCGCGCGCGCGCGGCTTCGTTTGCGCCGTTAATCCGGCACAGAGCGTGAGTGCGAGCATAGGGGTCAGTCGAATTGTGGACATAAGGCTCCTGCTGGAAGTGCTGTCTGGTTGAAGAACGAGCAGTTTACCAGCCCATGCGTTCGCGCAAGCTGGTGATGTGGGCGACGTGATGCCGGCTGTGCCAGGAGTACAGTGCAAGATTCTTCTCCAGGCTGACGACACCGAGTGCAGGATGCCGAAACGTACGCTTCCATTCTTTAGAATCGATGTTCCGAAGCATCAGGCTCCAGCGGTGATGCAAAGCGTCGAGCAGGCTCAGCGAAATTTCAATCGGAGCGGTGCGCGCTTCCTCGAGCTCAGCCCAACGTCCTTCTTCGTACGGCTTGATTGTTGGTTCATCTTCGGTGAGCGCCAGCTTGAA
>JBBQVN010000177.1:0-7149 GCA_038211475.1 Terriglobales bacterium
GAGTTCTAATTTAACTCAGCCTATTTAGGTTTGTTTTCGCGCGAACCCGCTTCGCGCAACAGATTTCCTTTACCGGACACTTCCGAGACTAAAATGGCAGTGAATCGAATCGGAACCGAATCCTTGCCGACGAATAGTCCAATCCGCTTCACATTGTCAAGTCGCAGCGATTCGTGGATTGTCAGATCTGAATAGTCCGTTTTCCAATTGCTAACTGCGTTGCCATCAATGTAACTGCTTAGCCCATTGTTTCGGACTTTTACGAGCATCGTGTGAGATTTCTCGGGGGCGAGGGCCAAAATTACGGCGCGCGTGGGATTTTCCTTCATCCAAACCTGGGTTCCAGCAACCGATTCAAAGCCTACGACGGGAGGCCGGTCCCATCCCGCGATTTTAAACGCGAAACGATTTTCCCCTTTCGAAAGTATCTGGGAGATATCGTAGACACCATCTTTATCGATGAAGAAGGTGATTTTAAAATCGTATTCTGCAGGTGGTTCGTAGGGCAGTTCCAGCTTCGATTCAGACTTTCCGGGGCACGCCAGTACACCATTCTGTTTCTCCCATCGCCCCGAATGGACATCGGATGCGAGATCGATCGCGGACAACAGGTCGACGAGTGGATCTGCACGCACGGTCTGCAACGTCGTCGGCGAGATCTCGGGCATACCGCGCTCCGGAACGGGAACGGGAGCGGGTAGAGTTTCCCTTTTGGGGAGTGAAGAGGACGAGGTGGCATCCGGGCGGATGGGCTCATTATAAACGTCCTTGCGCGATGGATTTCTGGTAAAGAACAGCATGAGCCCGCCAATGAAGGCAACGCCCATCACCGAGCCAACGAGGGTCGCGGCCGTTCTCGAAAAGCCAAACGCTGCCCGATTCGCTGCGGCCGGTGGGCGCTTCGGCTGCGCAACGGACGTGCGGTTCGCGCCAATTCTCACGCTTGCCGATGGACTGCCGCGTGTTGCCAATTCCAGGTCGATCAATAGCGCGCTGCAATCGGCATAACGGTCTTCCGGTAGCTTGGCCATCATGCGCTCGAGGATGAGTACGATTCCCTCGGGAATGTCGCCGCGGATGTCCCGGGGGTTGGGAAGCGACTCAGTAAGGTGCTTCATCAGCACGACGCCGAGATTCGGGCCATCGAACGGGGTGACGCCCGTAAGCAAGTGATAGAAGGTTGCGCCCAGCGAGTAAATATCGGTGCGCTGATCAATGTTTTTGTCTCCACGAGCCTGTTCCGGGGAGATATAGTGTGGCGTTCCCATAATGACGCCAGTCTGGGTGACAAACGACTTCGCAAACTCGGACGTTACGGCGGCGAGCCCGAGATCGAGAATCTTCGCGACGCCATCATCGGTTATGAATATGTTTCCGGGCTTGATGTCGCGATGGATGACGCCGCGCTCATGCGCATGGACGAGGCCACGTGCAATCTGAATAACGACGTTGAGGGCACGACTCCATTCGAGAACGCCCCTGTCTAGCAGCGCCGCCAACGGCTCGCCTTTGAGATATTCCATGGCGAAAAAATGGTTTCCCGAATCCTCGCCGACCGCGAACGCGACGATGATGTTGGGGTGGTTCAATTTTCCCAGCGCCTTTGATTCACGCCGAAATCGAGCCAGCAATTCGGGATCGTTGGCCCATCTGGGCGCGAGGACTTTTACCGCCACCTGGCGCCCGGCCATTACATCTTCGGCGAGATAGACGGCACCCATCCCCCCTTCGCCCAGCTTCTTGATTAACCTGTATTGGCCGAGTTGCACCGATCCGAGTTGTCGCTGCTCCAGCAGCTTCGCAATGTTCGCACGCACGGCTTGAGTCAGGACTCCCTGGCTGACCAACGCGTCGCCCAGCGCGATTGTCTCGCCGCGGACAGCAGCGTTCCGCTGCGCGTCCTTTGCGGCTTCAACCTGCTCTGGCGTAACAAGGCCTTCCTCTTTGACGTATTCGGCAAAATCATCTTTCGTCACGTCGTTGGCCATAGTTGGACTGCCCCTGAAATTGACGCAGAGTTGGCAATGGCGTCTGCGGCAGGCCGCCTTGTTCATTGCGATGCACGCTTATTTTTCACCGAGCTTACACCGTTTTGCACGCGTTGTTTCAGCAGAATCCCGGAGACAACTATTGGGCGCCCGTTGGACTACACAGGTGCGTAAAAATTCTGCGTTACTTTCGATGGGAAGTTCCTCTGAAAGCCGTGGTGTCTGCGACGCTTTCGAAGTGCAGCGGAGTCGAGGCAAAGCCCATCTGTACACCGCAGTTGAGACCTCATGAAAAAAGGAGATTAACAAAATGTCCACACAGGACCAGGAACATCAAGAGACGCACCAGCCCGACGCACACAGCTCGTCCAGACGCGTGGCGATGAAATTGATACTCAACAGTTACTACATCAATGAACTAGCACACCGCCTTACGGCCGCGGTCGACACGTTGTACGACACAAATGATGACTACGACAGCGAGCCAGAAAGTGCGGTATGGAATACGATGTTTCTCGCCAGCCCGGACGAGCTGCAGATCGCGGTGACGACCCGACGGTTCAAGGCGAGCATATCTTTAATCCCGTCGTTGCTGGGTCCAAAAATCATTCAAGTACAATCCCCTGGCGGATGCGTAGTCAAGGGAATCGATGTGCTTCGGGCTATTGGCAGGGGCGATGGCATGCACCCTTTCGTGATGGAGTTGTGGGAGTCGGACGATCATTTGGCGGCGACATTGGAACTTTCGTCCAAGGAATTCAGCAAGAAACTCTCGCTTATGGCGACATTGGCAACGGCGGAATCCCAAGTGGCAGCGCGCCATTCCGATTGCGCGACCATCACAGCCGATAAATTTGTAAAGAGTGTATGGCTGGCGAGCCGCGTCGCGAGTAACGAGGACTGGTCTGATGTTCTTTGGAGGGAAACCGCCGGAAAGCTAGAAATTGTCGCCACCGACGGGCGGATGCTTGGGCGGTCATTGCTACCCGTTGCGAAGTGCCCCAAGGGTATGCACGTCATAGTTCCGATTAAAGCACTCCTGGCAACCATGGGGATGTGCCTGGACTACCAAACCTATTCGTTCCACGTTGACGCCACGGGCCTCCTGAATTTTTCACAAAATGTCGATGTCTTCGGTGAAGTCGTTGGGCGCGTCTTGGTTACCATTGGGCCCGCGTCCCTCAAGAAATTTCATCCTTACGAGCAGCTGATCCAAAACTTAAACGCTCTCGGTACGTGCAAGGTCCATTGCGCACATCTACTGGCAGCCTGCGAACAGCTGGACCTCGTCGATCGCAACGCGACGGTCTTGAAATTTGATCCAGTCAATGGCTGTATGCGTCTACAGGTCGCGGATTCAGCGTCCAACATCGAGACCGTGGTACCCGTGTCCGATGCCACCGGAACTAAACTCGAGGTGAAAGTTTCAAAGCAACATTTGCGACTCGTGGCAGAAAATTGCCCGGGAGGTGACGTGGATCTCTCTTTTTCAGATCCGAATTCGCTGGTGCAGGCCAAGCTTTGGGAGGGATCGGATTTCTACTTCAATCCTTTCCCTGCGCCCGCTACGCCCGCCGCGCCCGTTGCGCCCCAGCAATAAAGCGGTCGACCGTAACGCCGCTCGGCGTTCAGGACGGGCGCGGTTGGCGCGGCGGCCGGGCGGCTTTTATCGCCACGATCAGAGCATCGCGGGAGTATCAAAATCGAATTATCGGGGCCGTTAATTTACGACCAGTTGAAAAAAAGACGCACAAGCCTTCACCGCTTTAGGAGAGTCGACAGTGGCTGGACCAGGGAAATGTGCAAATTGCGGCGGGGTTCTTATCGCGGAGCCGGACTCCAGCGATCTCAAGGGGTACTGTGAACGGCACTGCCTTCGCCCCCTGACATTCCGCGTTCCAAACGAATGCTTCGACTGTCCGGAGGTTGTGTTGGTGCTCCAAAAAGTGTTTTCCGTACCCCTACGGGGAATGGAACTGACTGCCAGCTTCTGCCGAGCCGAGTCTGCCCGGGCGCGCCTGATGGGAATGAGTCAGGACTGTGCCGAATCGGCAATGAGGGCAGGAAAATTGGTCACGACGGCGATTGCGAGTGCGGCATGGCGGACGCTCACCGCCGAGCGCCTGCGCCATCTGGTTCGCCATGACACTGCTGCTTTTGAGCGAAGTATTTCGCACCTCGGGGGCGAGAGTGCGGTCCGAGAACAACTCGGCAACGATTTCCCCGCCGGGCTCCCCGAGCCGGACATCGGCGATTTGAATCCTAACGCGTTCGTTGAGAACCTCCGGCGCCGGATCCCCGCGATCTGCGGTGTCGAGATGGCCATTGAGGACGGTATTGAAAAATGCTTCGTCTACCCGTGCGCGAGCCTAATCGCTGAAAAATTAGCCGTTGCGGAGATTCTTCCGGGGATGGCCAATGCGAGTGTTCCGCTCGAGTTGAAAGGGGCCGCCTGGATCATGGCGGCGTTCCGTGGCGATGGACGTCTTTGGATCATTGCGACGAAAGATGAAACGACTATTCGCCAGGCACTGGCCCGCTTGCGACAATCGTAGCGCGCAGACCATGCTTCTGCGCGAAACCATGTGAATATTGTCGAGCGTCAGGTGGCGAGCGCGGAAATCAAAAACTGAAACTCACTCTCGGCGTCGCCCTGATTGGAAACGGTGCCGGCCACCTCGTCCTTGAGTAGTTCCTGGTACCGCCGCCTCATGCGGGTGGCGGCCATCTTGGCCGACCCCTCCGAAACATTCAAAGCGGTGGATATTTCGCGATAACTCCGGGCATCCTCGTTTTGGGTGAGCACCGGCTTGAGCAGGTCGAAGAGCCCCTGCTTCCCCAAATCGGCGAATTCCTTTTCCAGCCGATCAAACGCCCGTTCGAGAATCGCCAGCGCCCATTGCTTCTCGAAAATCTTCTCTGGCGTAAGGCCGTCAACCGGCTCCGAGATGTAGCGCAACTCCGCGGCCTGGGCGTCGAGCGAAATGACACGGATTTTCCCGCCGCGCTTCCCGGCGCGGTTGCGGTCACGCTCGTCGCTGAGGAAATGCTTGATTGCGGCCAAAAGATACGCACGAAACTTGCCTTGGCCTGGGCCGAGTTTGCCAAAATAGTTTTTACTGAGCAGCCTGGCAAAGAACTCCTGGGTGAGATCCTCCGCCTCGGAGATGTTGCACCCTTGCCTCCGCACGTAGCAGTAAAGTGGGTGCCAGTACATCTCGCATAGCTTGGACAAAGCCACGGCGGCATCCTCTCCGGCCCCCTTTCCAGCAGCCAAGACGATGCTCCAGCGCGTGGTCGAAAAGTCTGTCATTGAAAGTGTCCGCGTCCAGTTGCGCAATCCAGATAAATCCAAAAGGTCAAAGATATCGCCAATGCCGGCGGAGTCGTGCGAATAATCGAAAATTCGATTTCCCGCGTTACGAACCCGTCGCGCCACCTCTGAGCAATAGTGAACGAAGGCGGTGTCGAAGGAGCTGGCGGGAGGAAACATGAACCACATCTGGATTGATCAGACCAACGGGCGCCCCGTCCGGCTCTCAACTGATGTATTTAATCCGGCAGAGTTAATGTTCGAGCAGGCTAACGGGTGCCCGGAATGGTTGGTCGATGGCGGTATTTAACTTCATGACCGCCACTGCGATCGTCGGAAACCGGCCGGACGGCACTGTTGCGATCGTCCATGGAATCGAACACCTCAAGGCGGAAGTGCAAGGGGGAATCGGCGCCTTACATCCTTTTTAGGAGGCCGATTAATCCGGCCCCTGACTGTCAATACCTGGGCATTACTGGTCTGGCTCTGCCGTGAATACAAGGGCGGCGATTGCCTGGCAAAGAGCCGACTGAGAAATCAGCACCAAGCGCATGCTCGAATATGTGAGAGCAGTGTGCGAAGGGATAAGGCAACGTCGCTTCACAGAAAAAGATAAGGGGGCAGAGATGCCAAACTGGTGTGAAAATAAACTCGTGATTGTGGGGCCGGAGCGCGACATGAACGCGATGCTTGATACGTTTGGCGGCCATGAGTCAGCGGACGAAGAAACACGAATATTTGATTTCAACAAAATTGTCCCGTACCCCAAGCACTTAGCCGAGCTCGACGAACGGGCTTTGGAACAACGGAAGGAATTGGAAAAGCTGCCCAGTGCGCAGCAAGCAGAATACATCTCCAAAAATGGCTTGCCGGAAGATGGTTTTAACCACGGCGGGTTCGAGTGGTGCATCAAAAACTGGGGGACCAAATGGCCCGCCGAACGCGCGAGAATCACGACGAGAAAACGCGGGCGGCTGTCGGCCACCTTTCAAACGGCATGGTCTCGGCCCATTCCTGTCATTGCAGCCGCTTCATTTAAGTTTCCCACGCTGCAGTTTGATCTTCGGTATTACGAGCCCGGCATGGCATTCAAAGGCTATTTGAGCATGAAAAACGGGTTGGTGCTTAAGAGCAGCGAGGCTTAATTAGAGGGCAATCGTGGCGCTTAAAGTCGATGTTATGTCGCCCGGGGATTGGATGCAGACTGAGTCCGAGTGTTCATTGGCTCGCGTCGGGCGGCGCGCGTGCACGAGACTGCGAGCAGGGGTTGGAGATATCGGCAATCCTCGTTACCACCTGTAATCATTTTCTCGAAGTGCCTTCAATTTCGCAAGTTACGCGCGGTTTCCGAGCCCACGCCAAAGTAGCGTTCAACGCAGTTTCACGTCGCATAAAAGCAAGTCTTTCTGATTCGACAACCGCATCATTTCGAAGTTAGGAAGAAAGGACTGATCGATGAATGACAACAACTGCCCGGTGGTCTCTGCGACTGCCGCGATGCTGCAGCGATGTCTCCAGACCCGCGACCGCAGCGAAATCGAACTCATGATGGCAACGTTGCATCTGCTGCTCCAGTACGCGAAGCCGATATGCGGTGGCATCCTGGAAGACGACTCGGCGTACTATTTGGGATTCGTGTTACACGACTCCCTCAAATGTCCGCCGCTAATGACAGACGACGACAGCGAGATGAACACCAGCAATGTCGTAATCCGCACGATCGACCTGCCGTTTGCCGAGGACAAGGAAATCAAGATTCGCTGCTACATGGTCGCGTTCGACAAATCTTCCTGCGACTTCGCCCAGCAAAAAATGCGCGCCGGCGTCGAACGGATGCGGTCGCAGGCA
>JBBQVN010000178.1:0-7040 GCA_038211475.1 Terriglobales bacterium
GGCAGTCTTTCCCCGCTCGCTCGTTGAGCCCTAGCCCTTGAGTTCAGACAAGACCTTGCGGGCATTCTGAGCGTCGGTGGTATTTGGTTTCAGCTTGACGGATTTCTCCAGGTACTGGCGCGCCAAGGTCGGATCTTCCGATTTCTGATAGGTCATGCCGATGTGGTAGTTGTAAGTGGCGTCGTCGGGAGTTTTCTTCACTGCCTCCTTCAATAAGTCGAGAGCCAATCCGAAAGCGCCTTTGTTGTAATAGGCCCATCCCAGAGTGTCGGCGGCATTGGCCGAGTCGGGCATTCCGCGGCGGGCGGTCTGGGCCATGGCGAGCGCGACGTCCACATTGCCGCCGGTCTGCAGAACGACATAGGCAAGATTGTTGGAGGCGAGAGGATTGTCAGGCTGGATGGCCAACGCCCTTTGGTACATCTGACGCGCGCTCTCTAAATCCCCTTTGCTCTCGTAGAGTTCCCCGGCCAGGATGTGGAAACGAATCTCGCGGGGATTGTCCTTGAGCGACAGCAGGTAGGTTTGGATGGCCTGATCCGCGGAGCCCATGGCGAATTGGACCTGGCCAAGCTTGAGCAGAGCGTCGGAATTGTTCTTGTCGAGATCGGCAGCTTTTTTTAGTTCGGCCTCGGCGCCTTTGTAGTCTTTCTTTTGAGTGTAGAGGGCGGTGCCCAACAGATCGTGGAAGTTGCTATTGTTGGGGACTTTGGCCATGGCATCGGTCACCGCCTGGATGGCCTTATCGGGCTGCTTCTCTTGCAGGTAGGTGTTCATCAGGCCGCTCATGGCGTCAGAGTTGTTGGGGTCTTTCTCCAGAGCCTGCATGAAAAATTTCTCGGCGTTGGGATACTGCTTCTGGGCCATGTAGAGGTTGCCCATCTGGAGATATCCGACGGGGCCGTCGGGCTTCTTGGCGATGGACTGACGGGCAAATTCTTCGGCGCGAGGAAATTGCTTGCGGGCGACTTCCGCGATCGAGCGCAGGGCGTAGCCATCGGCAGCGATGGGCTGGGTGGCGATGATGGAGTCGGCAGCCTGAGCCAGAGAGTCGGGATCGCCTTTGCGCATGGCCACGGCGGCCAGGGCGCGTTGGGCCTCGACCAGTTCGGGACGAACCCGGACAGCTTCACGCCACTCGCCCTCGGAACGCGCGAGGTTGCCCAACTGGTCGAAGGCGATGCCCAGTTGGAAGTGGGCAATACCGTTGTTGGGGTCGTTCTTGAGTGCACTTTGCAGAGCATCCACCGCGTCGTTGGTCTTGCCGTCGCGAAGCAAGATCTCTCCCTTGAAGACCAGGCCCTCGGTGTCGTTGGAATTGGCCTTGAGAACTTCATCGTTGAGCTTGCGGGCGTCGTCGACGCGGTTTTTCAAGATGAGAAGCTGGATGTAATTTTTCTTGACCTGCGGATCCTTGGGATGGGCTTTGAATAAAGACTCGTACTCGGCGGTGGCCTGGTCCACCTGGCCAGAGGCAAAGTAGAAATCCCCCAGCATGCGGTAGCCGACGGAGTTGCTGGGGAAGTCTTTTTTTACGCCCTTAAGAAATTCTTCGGCTTGGGCGGTCTTGCCCTGGGCCATGTACAGCCGCACCATGGAGGAGCGGGGCTCGGGATTGGAACGATCAGTATCAATGGCGCGCTGAACGGCCTGTTCGGCCTCGGGGTAGCGGCTGCGCATTTGGTAGAAGCCGCCCAGAGCGATGAGAGCGCTGGTGGACTTGGGATCGAGTTCGACGGCCTTCTTGTAGCTGATTTCGGCGGAATCCAACTGGCCGGCGCGGGTCTGCAACAGGGCCATGGCGAGATGAGTTTCGGAATTTTTGGGATCGAGGTCGAGCGACTTCTGCATTTCAAGCAAAGCGACGCCCATGTTGTTGAGCGCGGCGTTGTAGTTGGCGAGGGCGACGTGGGTGCCGGGGTTGTCGGGTTGCTTGACGGTGAGGACGTCTAACTGGTCTTTGGCGTCTTTTAGATCGCGGCCGGCGACCAGCAGGTTGGTGAGGTCGATGCGCGCCTGGTAGTTTTCCGGCTGCAATTCGACGACGGTCGCGAGTTCCTGGTACGCGCGGTTCCACATTTGCAGCTTCAAAGAGGCCTGGGCCAACTGGTAATGGGCGTCGGCGAAGCGGGCATCGACCTGGAGGGCATTTTGAAATTGGATGGCGGCTTCGCGGTACTTGCCCTTTT
This sequence comes from Terriglobales bacterium, assembly GCA_038211475.1. Classification (GTDB taxonomy): domain Bacteria; phylum Acidobacteriota; class Terriglobia; order Terriglobales; family Acidobacteriaceae; genus JANYBT01. The sequence continues at coordinate 2,190 of JBBQVN010000178.1, forward strand.
CGAAGAAGCGTTGGCCGCTTTCCAGATATTTTTGCTTGCGCACGTTAGGATCGCGCGAGCAGCCGGCGAGGAAGGCCGTCGCCAGAAGGATTACGAGACACGAACGCAGAACGGATGCTGACTTCATGCCAATCTCCAGAAAAACGATGGTGGCGCTATCTCTCTCTAAGGTACTGCAAATAGAAGGAGTTGAGAAGTTACCGATGTCATTCCTGGGGGGCACAGAGGTGGGGGAAGGCGGCCTGGGTCCGGGGCACGGCGGGTCCCGGATATACTGAGGGCGATTCATGACACGAGGATTCACCACACATTCGGCGAGCGAAACCATCGCGCTGGGACGGACGCTGGCGGCCAGCCTGCATCCGCCGAAGCTGGTGCTGCTGCGGGGAAACCTGGGAGCGGGGAAGACCACGCTGGTGAAAGGGATTGCGGAGGGATTTGGCGCAGCGCGGGCGGAAGACGTGACCAGTCCGACGTTTACGTTGATCCACGAATACCGCGGCCCGGGCGTGATTCTGTATCACATCGACCTGTACCGTATCGAGACCCAGCGGGAATTGGATACGCTGGCGATAGACGACCTTATTGCGCCCGACAGCGTGCTGCTGATCGAGTGGGGAGAGAAGTTTCCGCGCTTTGCGGCGGAGCGGGACGTGGAGATTGTGCTGGAGAACCTGGGGGAGGACGAGCGGGGGATACGGGTAGTGGGATAGGGGCCCCCTTCTCTCAAACAACGCGAGAAATGGGGACGCCTTTGTTACGGACTGGATGCGTAATCGGCTAAATACCCGGGAACTCAGCTCCTGGCTCTTCCGCAGTTTTCTTTTCTCGAGTTGTTCATCCCAGCCGCCACTGGCAAACCAAAAGAAAGACTGGACATCTACGAAATCGCGAGCACCGAGGTCGTGCAAAAGATCTAAATAGATTGCGCCCATCCGCAGCAGCGCATCATAGGTGGTCCAGTTCAGGGTCAACTTGTAGTTTAGAGGGGGCGGGTTATTAATGGGCGGGTTAATTGATGTCCTAGTTATTAATGCCGGGATTATTAGTAAACGGTTATTAATGCTCAGGTAACCGCCGGGTTGCCCGAGACACTGGCGAAGTCAGCGGCGCTTCAGGCTTTTCTACCTCGTCGATGACTCAGCATCGATGACGGAAAGTCGATGATTCGGTGTCTTCTCAGTCCGGTGTCTCGCCGGCAAAGCTCTTGTAATGGATCGGTCCCCACCCTGCGTAAAATCGAGCAGGGTGGGGCGGCCGACAGTCGAATTTTGGGGGACCGGGTGTGCCAGTCCCTCCTGCCAAGAGAACCGTTATTTGTTGCCCATCTTCGCCATGTCACAATGCTCCGACACCATCTTCATACTGGTCACATTCATCTCCATCATACCCATGCCGCTGTGCGACTTGGCTCCCATGCCGGACTTGCCTTCCATCTTGTCTTCCGACTTGGCTCCCATGTTGCTGTCGGACTTGCCTTCCATCTTGTCTTCCGTCTTGTCTGCGGAGGACTCGCCGGCCATGTTGTCCTTCTCCATTGTTCCCTTCACGCGGACTTTGTGGCCGACATGGGCTTTCAGATCCTCGGAGCTCATCAGTTGAACGCCGTCAGGATGGGATGCGTTCATCATCATAAATTTGCCGTCTTTTTCAGAGATGCAGCCCGTCATCGACGAGGTCTTGCCGCCGCCGGCGTGATTCATCGAGTGATGTTTGTGCATTGAATCGGTGGTCGCGCCCTGTGAACTGCCGGACATGCTGCCTTGTGGACTGCCGGAGGTGTTGCTCTGTGGATCGCCGGACGTATTGCCCTGCGCGGTAGCGAAAAGGCAACAGCCCAGCACGAACATCAGCATGGTCATACCGTTTTTCATAAAGTTCTCCTTGGTGGGATGTAAAATTTCAACTACCTTCAGAGGCAAAGAATGGCCGAGGGGTTGCCTCAAGTGCCCGACGGGCGATGTATCCCTCTTTGGCGGCCCGAGGTAAAAGGACTGGTGCGGCGAGCCTCGGCTTCACCCAGGGGAAACCGGAAGATGCGGGCGGAACGGCGGTCAGCATGAGGGTTTTGAGGTGCCGCGATAGCGCCGGTGAGACTGCGAATCCCGCCGTCAAGCGCGGTTACAGGCGGTTCTTGCGGGTGAGGGCGCTGGAGGAGCGTAAGGCTCCAGCGAGACGAGAGAGCGTGCCTTCAGCGAAGAGCGAGTCGAGGAAGCCTTCCATCTGGCTGGCCATGCCGGGGCCGTAGCCGTACCACCACAGTTTCTTGATCTTCGGAGCGAGGTCAGAGTCCACATACTTGAGGCGGACCATTTCCGCTAGCCCGTAGCGTCCGTGAGTGCTGCCCAAGCCACTGGCTTTAATGCCGCCATGAGGAGCTTCACTGATGGCGAAGCAACTTAGGACGTCGTTCACCATGACCGTTCCAGCGTCGATCTTGCGGGCCAGGGCTTCGCCTCGAGCGCGATTGCTGGTCCAGATGCTGGCGGCGAGGCCGTACTCGCCATCGTTGGCCAAGGCGATGGCGGTGTCGTCATCGTCGAACGGCATGATGGGCAACACCGGGCCGAAGGTTTCTTCGCGCATAACTCGCATGTGATGGGTCACGTCGGCGAGGACGGTGGGGGGATAGAAATTGGGGCCGAGGTCGAGCGCGGGGGCGCCGCCGGTGAGCACGGTGGCGCCCAACTGGCGGGCTTCGTCCACTTGCGATTCGACGATCTGCAACTGGCGCGGGTGGATCATGGGACCGACGTCTGTAGCGGGTTCGAGTCCGTTGCCCAGGTGAAGCTTGCGGGTTTTTTCGACGCAGAGGTCGAGGAAGCGTTGGTAAAGGCTGCGATGGACGTAGCAACGTTCGACGGAGAGGCAAGCTTGTCCGGCATTGGTGAATGCGCCCCAGACGGCGGCGCTGGAAGCGACGTCAAGATCGGCGTCGTCGAGGACGAGCATGGGATCTTTACCGCCAAGCTCGAGCACGACAGGGAGCAAGCGAGGAGCGGCGGCCTGGGCGATGCGGCGTCCGGTGGGCGCGCTGCCGGTGAAGACGATTTTGTCGATGGCGGCATTCACTAACGCTCCGCCAGTGGGGCCCTCGCCCAACACCACCTGAAAGACGTCGCGGGGAACGCCGGCGGCATGCAGCATGGCGGCCAGTTCCAAAGCGATCAGAGGAGTGGATTCGGAGGGTTTGAGAACGACGGCGTTTCCAGTGGCCAGCGCCGCGAGCGATTCGGTGGCGGGGATAGAAAGCGGATAGTTCCAGGGCGAGATGATGCCGACCACTCCGTAGGGTGAGCGGATGACGCGGCCTGATTTCGCTTTCATCACCAGGTTGCCGTGGGGCACAGCTTCGTCGCGCAGAAAAGAGGCGACATTCTCGATCAGGAAGCGCGCGGCATCGAGCACCACCATGACTTCGGTGAGCAGGGCTTCGGGAAGAGGCTTGCCAGCCTCGCGGGTGATGAGCTCGGCGACCGCGCTTTTATTTTGCAGCAGTATGCGCTGGAAGCGCTGCAGGACCGCAACGCGCTGGGCTATGGGCAGGGCTCCCCAAGCAGGCTGGGCGGTGCGGGCTCGTTCGACAGCGTTGTTAACTTCGATTTCAGTGGCGCACTCAAATGCAGCGAGGACCTCGCCGGTGGCGGGGTTGGTGGAAACAAACTTGCCCGTGAGGATTGCAGATTGCGTGGCCATGAATCGCCTCTCGCGATGAGGTTCTTACCTCCAAGTGTAACGGGCGGCTGGGAACCGCGCCAACTTTGTATAATCGCTTTGTATAACCATGTATCCATACTTCTGTCTTGAAAGGTTGTCCCGTGAGCGCTCATACGCATAATGCTGCACAGAATCCCGCACCACAGCCGTTGCCCGGAGTGGAGAACATCATCGCGGTTGGCTCAGGCAAAGGGGGAGTCGGCAAGACCACGCTGGCGGTGAACCTGGCGGTGGCGCTGGCGCAGATGGGGCATCGCGTGGGCCTGGTGGACGCAGATATTTACGGGCCTAATGTTCCGCTGATGCTGGGGACGAATGCGCAGCCGAAGGCCACAGCGGAAAATAACATCATTCCGATTGAGGCACATGGGCTGAAGGTGATTTCGGTGGGGTTTCTGAATCCGGGAGACAAGCCGATCATCTGGCGCGGTCCGATGTTGCACTCCATCATCAAGCAGTTTCTGGGATCGGTAGTGTGGGGACAGCTCGACTACTTGATTATCGATCTGCCGCCGGGCACGGGAGATGTCGCGCTCTCCTTGATACAGACGGTGCCGCTGACGGCGGCGATCGTGGTCTCCACGCCTTCAGACGTTGCGCTGCAGGACGCGCGCAAGGCCATCGAAATGTTTCGGCAGATGAAGGTGGACATCGCGGGTGTGGTAGAAAACATGAGCTATTTCGTGTGCCCGCATTGCCAGCACGAAGTGGATATTTTCTCGCGGGGCGGTGCAGAAAAGACGGCAGAAAAATTTGATGTGCCGTTCCTGGGGGGTATTGAACTGGATCCGGAAATTCGCAAGTCGAGCGATGCCGGAGTGCCGCCGGTATTGGCGGGAGAAGATTCGCCGCATGGCAAATCGTTGTTTGCAGTCGCCCGCAGGCTGGTAGCGCGGGTGGAGGAATTGCGGGCAGCCAGTGGAGAAGGCGTCATTCAGATTCAGTGACGGCGCACGTGCTTATGCCAGCCGAACTTACAGAGGAAGTCCGCAGGCGGACTGCGGTCGCTATGGCGCGCACTTGTGAGGGACGTAGCGGCACGCGTCCTGGGGTGTGCCGCTAGAAGGACTGGGCAGGCTGCTGAGCTGGTTCGGATCGCGGTAGCGCTTGACGGTACGCTTGAGCCCAAAGTTC
>JBBQVN010000179.1:0-7023 GCA_038211475.1 Terriglobales bacterium
ACGCACACGTTCACGCGATGTTTAAATCCCAACTGCGCCTGGCGTTCGGTTTCGGCGATTTGATCGAGTTCTTCAGGAGACATGCGAGTCCCACTTGGCCAGACGGTCGCGCAGTGCCGCTGGAGTAACTTTGCCGGCAACTTCGTGGTCATATACCACCGCCGGAGCCAGTCCGCAAGACCCCAGACAACGGGCGGTGAGCAGCGATACTTTGCCGTCGGCGGTGGTGTGCCCCGGAGTCACGCCCAAGTCCTGCTTCATCGCCGATACTAGTTGGAGTGCGCCCTTGATGTAGCAGGCGGTGCCCATGCAAACCACGCAAGTGTGTTCACCGGCCGGCTTGAGGGTGAAGAAATGGTAGAAGGTAGCCACTCCATAAGCCCGACTAAGTGGGACGCGGAGCGAGGACGCGACATAGCGGAGAGCCTCTACGTCAAGGTAACCGAACGCTTCCTGCACCGTGTGCAGCGCCTCGATCAGGCCGCGCTGCTGATTGCCCAAGCGGCGCATGGTGGTATCCACCAGCCGCCAGCGTTTGTCATCGTTAGGATGTGGCGTCTTCGGAGGTTCGACCACCGCAACTGCTCCCACGTTTCACCTCGCTCTTACGGGAGAGTTGGCGAGCCGGGCATTCCGGCTTGTCGCAGTTAGTGTAAGAGGGATTGGCGCTTACAGACCGTGATGCGCGTCACCGGATGATGTGTCGTGCAACCGCCCTGAATGGTTGCAGGCTGAAGGGATGGAACCGGCGGCCAAAAGGGGTGGTATCCGGGTTGTAGTTTAGTTCTCTTTTTGGAAACGACGTACGCTTTTTATGACTTCTGATATTTACTGATTCTAAAGGACTTAGGGAGTCTTGGGTGCCTGCTCCGATCTAAAGGTGGCCAAGAACCGGAAAAGAGGGTCGGATGCCTCGTCTAGGATGCCATTTTTCATGCACCAGAAGCCCGTGGCGAGGCGAGCGGGGTGGCGGTGCCACTCAAGGTCATTCCGACCCTTCGGAAGCGCCTGAGGGCCCCTTAAACGTAAAATAAGACTACAGCGGCAAAATCGCCACAAATCTGCGTATAGCTATCAGAACGGGCAGCTCGGGGCTGACTGGCCACCCTTCTGGTCGCGATTGGTTCAATTCCCGACCTCGACCGTCGCCTTCGACATCAAGTCGGATGGGAAAGCCCTCCCCAGGCAAGACTTGATCGGTTCCAACCCAACCTGCCCCACACTTATGCGCGAGGCTAGTAAGTTCAGGCATTGTGAGGCTCGAATGGGTCTCGAGCGGACTGAACATAGCTCAGCCCGCTAGCAAATTATTCTGAAGCTACTCCCTCAGGTCTCGACTTATTGTCCCGGAGTAACTCCGGGAATGGAAACCCTGATCCACCGGGGTATGTAGTCATTGGCGCACACCAAATCACTGCCCACCAGGGCGTTCACGTTGTAGGTCATCAGAATTCCGGAGCCGGTGAATTCGGGATGCGCCTTGGCATTGTAAGTGACCAGATTGCCAGTCTTGCATCCCTTGGCGCCAGCCTCGGGAGCGGTATAGACGGTCGTCTTGTTCGACCAAGGTCCCTGCGGCGAGCAGGAATAGTAGGTGGTCACTCTTTTCCAGTTGGGATACCCAGGATTCAGCGGGTCCATCGTTGTCATTAAGTAGAAGGGGCCGGTGGTTGCGGTCAACTTGTTGACCGAATACTCCGGGGTGACCGCAGTCAGTCCGCCCATGGAAGTCGCGCTAGCCTGGCTCGACACCCATGTGTTGCTGGTAGCGCTCCAGTACTGCCATTGCGACGGCGACGTCAGGTAGTCGACCGAAGTGGTGCGGGCCACGTAGGGCTTCTTGGAATTGTTGCCGGGATCTTTCAGGCCGTAGATGTAGTAGTAGCCGTCGCTGTCGAGGAACAGCTTCGAACCCCAATCGATCGTCGTGTCGGGGAGCGCTACGGAAACAATCGAATCCACAGAGAGGCTGGGCCATGAGAGGGTGGCCACCGAATTTCCCTGGAACGCGAGCGACTTATTAAACTCCAGCAGGAAGATAGCGATCTTGTATACCCCGGCCGAAGGCTGATACACCATCGAGTCGCCCACCCAGAACCAGTTGTTCTTGTTTGCCGGCTTGAAGTAAGAACTCTTGTTAGCGGGATAGCCCACCGTAGTCAGCTTGTTAGCCACCTGGTCTTGAATGGTGAGCGCGTTGTGCGCCTGAAACAGGTAGCCGCTGCGTAGCCGCGTAGTAGGGTTGACGGTGCCGATGTAAGAATCCGACCACACCCAGAGATTGCGCCCATCGGGAAGCAGCACAGAGTAACCGCTGTCGCCGCCGGTCCAGCCCGGGCCATTCTGTCTGAAGAAGTTGTTGAAACTGCTATCGACCTTTCCGGGAGAGGGATTGCCGGGAAGTGTGCACTGTGCCGCGGCAGATAGGGTAATGCAAAGGAAGAACGCCGCTACGAGCCAGCGTGGGAGAATGCGCATGATAATGCCTCCGAGAAACGGGATGAACTGAGGATAGCATATGGGAACCGGGAAGACGCGACCCATGGCAAAAAACGCGAAACACGATCCCGCCAATGGATGCAGGGCTGCGCGGCTCTTCTCTTGCGGCCGGTGAGGACTGCTCTTCTACGGCGTTCCAGCGCGAACGCCGGCTCGCCGGCTACTTGTGATTGGGGATGCACTTGGCTAGCATCCCGGCCTCGGTGTCGTTGAAGGCCTGAGTGTCTTGCCAGACGCCTTCGTTTGTGCACACCCCAGAATAGCAATTGACGTCGGGCGGAGCGTTCTTGGGGACGACCGCGTCGATCAAGAATTTGGCTTGCCCGGTACTCTCATTCACCGGAAGGGTCACGCACTCAAACCAGCTCATGGAAGTCTTGGGAAGAGAGAAGTTAGCATCCGCGTTTACGATGGAGTCCGCCGACCAACGATTGATGTCGCTCTGCGTCGGATTCGGAGAACCGCAGGACGTGGTGCCCTCCAAATCGTTGATATGTTTGGCCACCGACGCGCTATAGGCGTAGATTGCGCTGGGGAGGAGCGGGCAAAGGTTGGGAGGGCCGGCCGGATTGAGCGCACTGTCGCAGCCATAATCCAAGCGCGCCACGGCCGGGCCGCTGGCCACGACGATGTGGTCAAAGTAATCGCCCAAGCCATAGTTGCCTAGAGAATAGGTGAGCGCGGCGCCGCCCCCGCTGATCCCTTGGCCGCAAAAACCGGTGGTGCGGCTGCTCGCCTGCACGGTGGTGAAAATATATTGAAAGAGAGTCGCGGGCCGGCAGGCCGCGGTCTTGATGCCAATGCCGCTGGCACTGGACCACTCGGAGGCCCAGGCGACCTGCACCACATTGAAGCCGTCCTTTAAGTAAGCGTCGGCAAAACCAGAATTCAGCAATTGAGTGCCGGGGCCGCCGGAATGGAGAGTGATCGTGCCTTTGGGCGTACCGGAGGGCACTGCGACGGCGACGGTTACGTTGATGTCGGACAATCCAGGACAAGCAACCATAACCTCGGTGCAGCTCGCCCCCGCGGCCGCGTTGGGGGGGCATTGAGTCGCCCCAATCAGGGATGCCGTGCCCAGGGGCAGCGTCCCCGGCGCAACCAGGGTGACCGTCAAAGGAGCGGTCCCGTTGATAGAACTCAGGCTAGCGGTAATAGTCGAGGACCCCACGCTGACGGCGGTGACCAGTCCGATGTTGCTGATAGTGGCGACGGCGGGCGCGGAGGAACTCCAGACCACCGAAGCAGTCAGGCTCCTGGAGCTGCCATCGCTATAGTTGCCGGTGGCGGTCAGTTGCAGCGACGCTCCCACCGCGAGCGAAGGGTTGGTTGGCGTCACGGTGATTGAGTTCAAAGTGGCGTTGCTTGGAGCCGAGGGCGAAGAAGAACCACATCCCGTGAGTATTCCCAAGGGCAAAGTCAGAAGGAAGAAGATGATTACCTGCTTTTGGATCGATGTTCGACTGCTGCTGCGCATGACACTGCTCCATTTCGACTCCTGCTCTAAGGTGGGCTGGAATCTCGTTTCGTTAGCCAGTGCCAATCAGGGGACCCACTAGCGGTTGCTTCCAGCTTATTACGAAACTCCTGTCCCTGCTCGATCTGAGGGGTCTCTTTTTCAGATTTCCGGCGGGTTTTGTTTTGGACCGAGCGCTGCGGAGCCAAAGCCGTGGATCTAAAAGAGGTACGCCCAGCCGCCATTCGTGCGTGTGCGGCTTACTCCGCTCCTCGCGCGGCGAACTTCAGCTTCACGGTTTTGATCTCGTAAGGTTTGGTGTGGACGCTCAACTCCACGCCGTGCAAGGTTAGCTTGCCGATGGGGCGCTCCATCAGGTCGGTTTCTTCGGCGGACTTTACACCGGCGGGTAAATCGAGTTGCATGTCGCCAGCCTTGCCCGCCCACTCGTAGAAGCGCAGAATGATGCCGTCGCCGTCTTCGGCATTCTTTAACGCGGTTAGGACGACGTTCTCTGACTTCACCTGCACAAACGCGTGTTCCGCAGGCAGCGCGCCGGTGTGCTTCTCCACCTGGTGGGCAGTGAGCTTTTCGTTTAACTCATAGCCGCGGCGAACGGTTTGCGCCTCGCGCCAAGTTCCGGAGTGAGGATAGAGCGCGTAAGTGAACTCGTGATGGCCTTCGTCGGCGTGTGGGTCAGGCCATTCCGGCGAACGCAAGAGCGAGAGCCGCAAGACGTTGCCCTTGGCGTCATAGCCGTACTTGCTGTCGTTAAGCAAGCTGAGGCCGTGGGTAGCGTCGGAGAGATCGGCCCAGTGCAGCGCGGGCACTTCGAACTTGCTCTGCTCGGCGGGAGTGCGGCGGGTGGTGGGGCGCTCGATCGACCCGTAGGGGATTTCGAAGGTCGCATTGTCGTGGTGCGCGCTCAAGGGGAATGCAACTTTCAGGAGGATGTGCTTTTCGTGCCACTCCGCTTGCATCTTGACGTCCACGCGAGGCACGCCGGCGTAGAGCGTGACATCTTGCAGGAACGTGGAGTTCTGAAAGTGGGTGGCAATGCGAATGACGGCGCGCAGCGGGCCGCTCTCGATGAGCTTGACCGAGTCGGCGTGGTTCAGGTCCCAGTGCTGGTCTTCGAAATCGGCGTCAATGTTCCATGCGTCCCATTGCTTGGGCTTGTCGTGGAAAGTTTGCAGCAGGTTGCCGCAGATGGAATTCCTGGGTCCGCCGGTTTCGGTTTCGGCAGGGGCGAAGGCTTCGGTATGGGTGCGCTTGTCGAAGAGGCTGGTCATGCAGCCGGTTTGCGGATCAATGACGACGCGGAGGAATTCGTTTTCCAGAGTTGTAGCAGTTGCAGTGAGGGGATGCAGGCTCGAATTCGCGCGTGCGGCCGGGCGGACGAAATACGTCTGGTAGCCCAGGGAAGGCGCATCGGCCAGCACCAGCAGGCGAACCCGATTGGTTTCGGCGTTGGCGGAGAGCACTTGCGACAGCTTCGGCTTTCCGGCAGCGTCCACCACTTCAAATTGTTTGGCGGGTGATGGCAATTGGGCGTCGAGCTGGACCACGTCGGTGCGCGGCCAGGACAGCGAGTTGAAGACCACGACCGGCACGCCGGGGCCCTGAGTGTTGATGCGCGAGGTTATTTCCGTCATCGCGCCGCTCAGGATGTTGTTGCCCATGCGGCCAACGTCTTCGAGATTGCGCTTGGCTTCCAGATAGTTCACCGCGATGCCCGAGCCGGGCATGATGTCGTGGAAGTGGTCGAACAACAGACCTTTCCAGGCGAGGTCGAAATCGTCGTGGGGATAGGGTTGGCCATAGAGCGACGCAACCGTGGAAAACTTTCCGGCGTTGAGCAGCAGTTCTTCGTCGCGGCGGATGCGGCGCTTGGTTTGAGCCTGAGTGGTCTGGACCCCGCGGTGATATTCAAAATACAGCTCGTCTCGCCACACCGGCACTTTCATTTCTGGAAGTTTCTTTTCCAAGTCGGCGAAAAAATCCTTGGCGGTGCTGTATTCAAACCGGGGATATACGGCCTCAGGCGAGCGTAGGCGTTCAGCATTGTCGAGCATGGTGCGAGTGGGCCCGCCGCCGTGGTCGCCGACGCCGTAGAGGTGCATCACCTCCGGGCCAATCGCCAAATTCGAACTGTAGATGGACGGGCCGTACTGCGCGACATCACCGGCCATGCTGGCGGCGTCAATGCCGAGGGCGTAGTCGTGCGGAAAGTAGGTGAGCATGCGGCTGCCGTCGGGCGACTCCCACCAGAACAGGCGGTAGGGAAACTTGGTGTAGTCTTGCGCCCACAGCAATTTCTGGGTGACGAAGTAGTCCATGCCAGATTTTTTGTAAATTTGAGGAAGCTGCCAGTTGTAGCCGAAGGAGTCGGGATTCCAACCGATCTTCACGTCCACGCCGAATTTTTTCTGGAAGTACCGCTTGCCGACCAGGATTTGGCGCACCAGAGATTCGCCGGCGGGCAGGTTGAGGTCGGGCTCCACCCACATGCCGCCAATCACTTCCCATCGGCCTTCTTTCACGCGCCGCTGAATTTCCTGAAAGAGTTGAGGATATTTTTCTTCCATCCACTCGTAGGTGCGCGCCGATGACATGGTGAATTTGAAGTCGGGATACTCGCGCATCAGGTCGAGCGCGCTGCGAAAAGTATTGCGGACAACTTCGACGGTTTCCGTCCAGGGCCAGAGCCATGCCATGTCAATGTGCGAATTGCCAACCGCGCGAATGCTGAACTGCTTGAGCCAGGGCTTGAGCGCCTGCAGATTGGTCTGGGCCTGGCGCAGAGAATTGTCGAAACCGCTTTGGTCGCCGCGATCGAGGAAGGTGAAATCAATAGCGCGGATGGCGGAGTCGAGTTGCTGCAGGCGAGCGGCTTTGCCATCGGCATAGGCGTTGATGATGGGCCGGGCCGAGAGAATTTCAGCGCGCAGAAAAGTTGGGTCGGGACGGCTAGCGGGCGGTTCGATGAGCAACTGCGAGCGGGACAGTTCGGCCTCAGCCTCGGTGGCATCGGCGCGAATGGCGACGACAAATTTCTGACCGGGTTG
>JBBQVN010000180.1:0-6986 GCA_038211475.1 Terriglobales bacterium
GACCTCGGCACCGCGTGTGACAACACGATTTTCTGTCTCGCGCGATGGTTTGAGCAAAATAAAAAGGGTTGAGAAGCCGAGTCTTTCGACTCGACCTCCCAACCCAGCTCCCAGGTTCTGTGGTCGGTAAGTGCAGTATGACTCCGGCGCTCTTCGTTGAAAAGATTACGAAGGTACCTGCCCTCGTCGTACTCTCTCCCGCCCCTTACCACACGTGACAAGCGTTCTCCGGCACCATGGGTTCGCCCTTCTTGCAGCCAAAGGCGCTCTGGAACTCCGGCATATTGCGCACCACTCCATTCACCCGCCATTCCGGCGTGGAATGCGGGTTCGAAAGTGCCTGCAGTCGCAACAATTGGGGCGTGTAGTTAGCGCACCAGGTCTGCCCGTAAGCGATAAAGAATTCCTGTTCCGGCGAGAAGCCGTCTTCTTTTTCTCCCGCCTTGCCCTCTTTCGCCAAAACGCCTTGCAGCGCCATCAACGCCACGCGAGCGCCGCCGTTGTCCGCCGTATTCTCGCCAAGCGTCAGCTCCCCATTCAGCTTCGTGCCTTCCACCGCGTCAAAACTGGAGTACTCGTCGGAGACGCACTTCGCCCTGGCTTCAAACTCCTTGCCATCTTTTTCAGTCCACCAGTCGCGCAAGTTGCCAGAGGCGTCGAACTTGCGCCCTTCATCGTCGAAGCCGTGGGTCATTTCATGGCCGATGACGGAGCCAATTGCGCCGTAGTTCGCAGCATCGTTGGCCTTCTTGTCGAAAAATGGCGGCTGCAGAATTCCCGCGGGAAAGTTGATGGTGTTCAGCTGCGGATCGTAGTACGCGTTCACCGTAGGCGGCGTCATGCCCCACTCCACGCGATCCACCGGCTTGCCGATCTTCGCCAGCTGGCGGCGGAACTCAAAGTCCCCGCTGCGGTGGCGTTGCCTAAAGCATCGCCGCGGACAATGCTCACGCTGGAATAGTCGCGCCACTGGTTGGGATAGCCAATTTTGTCTTCAATCCCCTTCAGCTTGACTAGCGCCTGCTTCTTAGTGTCCGGCGTCATCCAGTCCAGCTGTTCGATGTCGCGGCCCAGAGCGTCTTTCAGATTGTGCACCATCGCCAACATGCGCTGCTTACCATCTTCGCCGAACGTGCGATCGACGTAAGCCTGACCCAGCGCCTCACCCAGATCGCGATCCACGCCAGAAACACAACGACGCCATCGCGGACGCAGTTCTTTTTGACCCACCAGCTTGCGTCCGTAGAAGTCAAAATTTTCTTGCACGAACGGCCCGCTCAGCAACGAGGCCGAGTTATGGACCGCATGCCAGCGCAAATATGTCTTCCAATGGTCGAGAGACTCGCTTTCGATTAGCGCATTGACTCGCTTGAAGAAATCAGGAGTGGCCACCAAATAATGCGTGGGAACCGGAGCACCCACCGCTTTCAAATAGTCGTCCCAGGCGAACGCCGGGGTCAGGGCCCGCAATTCGGCCGCACTCAGCTTGTGGTTCAAGTTGGCCGGGTCGCGGCGCTTCACAATGTCCATGGAAGCCTTGGCCAGTTCGGTTTCCATGTCCATAACGATCTTCGCGTTGGAGCTGGCCTGGGCCGGGCTGTCCCCTATCAATTCGAACATCTTCTGCACGTGCTCCAGATATTGCTTGCGGGTCTCCACCGACTTGGCGTCCGCCTTGAGGTAGTAATCGCGGTCGGGAAGCCCCAGGCCACCTTGGTCCACAGCGGCCACCACCAAACTGGCATCATCCAGGTCCTGGCTGGAACTGAAGCCGAAAAGCGCCGCCGTCGAACCGGAATCGGTACTCGGCGCCATCGCAAACGTATTCTCGTGTTGGCGCGCAATTTCGAGTGCCAGTTGCTTCTTGTCTTTAAGCCCTTCAATCCTGGCTAGTTCGGGTTTCAGCGGCCCAAACCCCTTGGCGTCGAGCGCCTTTTCGTCCATGCAGGAGCCATAATAGTCGCCAATCTTCTGCTCCACAGCGCTTCTGTTGGCGCCACCGGCGGCAGCCTGGTCCAGTACTTCATGCAACACGCTCTGGTTCCACAGCGCCAGCTTGGCGCCATGCGACCATGCCGGCTGATCGGAAGGAATCGGGTTGGCGGCCATCCATTTCTGGCATGAGTACTTGAAAAAGTTCACGCACGGGCTTACCGAGCTATCCACCATCTTCACGTCGAAGCGGTCGGGATCAGGGATGGAACTCTTCTGCGCGAACGACGAGCCGCTCCCCAGACATAGGACGGCGAGGGCAATCGATGGCAAACTTCGCATGAGGGGAATCTCCTCGAATAATTTTCACGACGGGATGCAGACGGACTTCCCGCTTCGTCCGTTAGATAGACGTGGAAGGCCCCAGAAAAGGTAGCAGAAAGCTTGCGAAAAAACGAACCCGGCAGTTCAGAGCGCTGCACTGGCTCGTTTCGTAGGATGAAGTTCGGACCGCGACGCAACCCCGCTCTCTCTCACGCCCGGAAGCGGAGACTGCTCGATCGGCATCCAAGTGCTAGAGGATAGTTCGATCATGTCTCCATTTCGCAATATTCTTGCATTGGCTTTGACCCTGGCGATGTTCGCTGCCGTAGTAGCGGCGCAGGCCCCATATCAACCGAAATTTCCCGGCGATCCGGCGCATTCTGACTCCGAGGCGCAGGCCCTGGGCTACATGCGAACGGCTTTGAGGGCTCAGCATCTTTACGAAAAACGGCATGCCAAATTCGCCAGTTCGCTGACCGCCTTGGCCGGAACCGGTACCTTCACCAGGCGCATGGCTAGCACCACCAACCGCGGCGACTACACTGCCAGTTTCAAATCCCACAAAGACGGCTTCGTTCTGACCATGACACCCAAGCAGATTGATGCAGACCACCGCTCGTTCTATGCGGAAGAAGATATGGTGATCCACGTCGACAGCACAAAGCCCGCCGACAGCAACTCGTCGACTCTGAAGTAAGCCAGGAGAAGTAAGCCGGAATCTCAACCCTAGGCCAGAGGATTGGTCCAGCGGAGGCCCGGAAATCGCGCAAAATCGCGATCGGTGGTGTGCAGCACGCCGCCGTATTCCACCGTCAACGCCGCGAGATGCGCGTCAGATACTAAAGGGCCTGCGGCTTGCCCTTCCATCATCGCCTGCCGGAACAACTGCCAGTGATCGTCGCCCGGCGCCAGGAAGCGGACATTCGGCTGCTCCAGCCAACTCTCCACCACTTGCACCGCTTCGTCCAGAGTGAATCGCTCCCCAGGGAGCCTGGCATTGGTCATGATGCGCAGAAACGCTGAGATGGTCTGCCACGGCAGTCCAACCGGCGCAGCCCCAGAGAATACACGTTCGATCCAGGCACGCGCCTTGACGTGCTGCGGGGACGCGCGGTCGTAAGCGTAGAGCAGAAGGTTCGCGTCGAGGACCGTCATCGGTGTGTCGGCCCTTCCACCACCTCCAACAACTGTTCAACGTTGTCGTAGTTGAGGCCGGGTGGCAGCCCAAGATCCCGCGGCGTAACCACAAACGGTTTCCGCACCGGCCGGTTCGCCGCCATCAGTCCCAAACGTAGGAAATGATTGACTACCTGTTTAAACGAGTTCCCAGAGCGCCGGCTCTCGCGATCGAGCAGGCGAGCCACATCATCATCCAGAGACAGAGTAGTTCGCACATCATGATGCTAAATGATAGACATCATGATGTCAACGGAGAAAGAAGTCGGGGAATGCCCCTGCCCTATTCCCGCAACCCCGGTACCGGCAGCGCGATGCTCTGCTTGATTCCCTGTCCCTCTACCACCGTATAAATCTTGTCGGCAGCCAGGTCTTTCAGAATCTCCACCTTCCCGTTCGGCCAGCGAATTTGCGTTTCAGCGATCGTCTCAGCCTTCCCCAACCCAAAGTGCAGCCGCAAATCGTTTTGCGACAAATAGCTGGAGCCGCCGCGCACTTCGTCAAACTGACTCATTCCGCCGGCCTTCAGTGTGACCCGCGCGCCGATCGCAGCCCGGTTGCTCGTCGTCCCCACCAGTTTGAACAGCACGCGATGATTGACCGAGCGGTTTGTGTTCCGCAGCAACGACGGCGGCGCACCTACATTCAGCACGACGATATCGACATTGCCGTCGTTCGCAATGTCGCCGAAAGCCGCGCCGCGGCGAGAGTGCAACGCGAGTGTCTTCAGGCCTGCCTCGGCGGATACGTCCTCGAACGTGTGGTCGCGCCGGTTGCTAAAAAGCAGCAACGGCTGGGCGTAAGGCGAACTTCCCCGGACCCCGTCCATCTGCGGATACACGTGGCCGTTTGCCACCAACAAGTCCGGCCAGCCATCGTTGTCCATGTCAAAGAATCCCCCGCCCCATCCCACCAGCGGCAAACTGGCTTGACCCAGGTGCGATGACATGGCTGCATCCTCAAAACCCTGCGTCCCCTGATTGCGATAGAGCGTGTTGGGCTGGTCGGCGAACGCGGTCACGAACAGACTCAATCGCCCATCATGCGCGTAGTCGCTCCAGTCCACCCCCATGGACCCGAGCGCCTGACCCTCTCCGTTCAACGCAACGCCGGTCGAGAGCGCAACGTCTGTGAACGTGCCGTTGTGGTTGTTGTGGTACAGGTGGTTGGGCGTAGCGTCGTCCGCAACGAATAGATCGGGCCAGCCGTCATTGTCATAGTCGCCCCAGGTCGCGCCCAGACCGTAGTAGCCATCGGGATCGCTGACGCCTGCCTTTTTCCCCACTTCCTCAAACGTTCCGTCGCCGCGGTTGTGGTAGAGCAGATCGCCTTCGCCTTGCATACCCCACGGTCCGCACTGCACTGGCACGCCCTTAAAGTTGCAGAACTTGCTGGAGCCGGGAACCGGCAGATGGTCGATATCCACATGGACGTAGCGCGAGACGAACAGATCCACATGGCCGTCGCGGTCGTAGTCCGCCCATGCGGCACCAGTCGAAAATCCACCGCAGCGCACGCCTGCCTTGTCAGTGACATCCTCAAACTTGCAATTGCCTTGGTTGCGATAGAGCGCGTTGCCGCCAAATCCGGTGACGAAGAGATCGAGGTTGCCGTCGTTGTCGAAGTCCGCGACGGCCACCCCCATGCCCCAGCCTTTGCGGGTGAGTCCGGCCTTTTCGGTGATGTTCGAAAATTTGCCGTCCGCATCCTGATGCCACAGCGTAACCAAGGGGTCGCCGCCATTCCGATAGCGCTCAACAGTCGAGCCCATTACCATCACGACGTCAAGCCTGCCATCGTTATCGCAGTCAAACAAACCAATCCCGCCGCTCATGGACTCGACCACATAATGTTTGTCAGCCGAGGAGATGTGCGAAACCGTAAGCCCAGACTGCGCCGCAATGTCTTGGAACGTAGGAATTGAAGCGGCGGCCGCTTCGGCGGGTGCCGCAGGTTTGGAGGTCCGAACGGAAAGCCCGGCCGTGAACAGCAGGAAGCAGGTCAGCCACTGGAAACGATGGGACATCGGTAGGGCCATTCTAACCGAGCGAGTCGCGCCGGATTTGTCACCCTGAGCGCAGCGAAGGGCCTGCTGTCATCCGTCCTATACGGTCAAAATAACAACAGTATGAATCACGCATCGCCACTGATCATCTCCCCACCGGTTTTGAAACTTGCACTTGGAACTTGCAACTCGAAACTCGAAACTTGCCGCGCTTGAGCATCCCTCCGGATCAGGTCTGCAAAAGGCGCGTCCTCAATCAGCGGGGACGCGACACTGGACGTCTAACCACCGGCCCCGGCGGCAGTTCCTGCAACATTTCTCTTACTGTCTTGTTCAACCCCGGATGGATCGCGTCGGGTGCGATTTCCGCCAGCGGCACCAGCACGAAAGCGCGTTGCCCCATCGCCGGATGCGGCACCGTCAACACTGGCGTGTCCACCATTTCCTGGCCAAACAGCAGGATGTCAATATCAATCGGGCGCGGGCCTTTGTTCTGCATACGGCGCCGCCCCATGCGGCGTTCGATTTCCAGGATTTCGACCAGCAGTTTCTCTGGCGTGCTGCCCGCTTCTCCATAAAATTCCAGGCACGCGGCGCAGTTCAAGAACCAGGGTTGGTTCTCGACCTCCACTGGCTCAGTTTCATAGAACGACGAAACCGTCACCTTGCCCAGTCGCGACAGGCTGTGCAACGCGGCCCGAAGGTTCGCTTCCCGGTCTCCCAGGTTCGACCCTAGCGACAGACAAGAGGAATGAGGCACGAGATTGGCGCGCTCCTAGGCGATGGGCTTGCTGAGTTCTTGCTTCACGATTTCGCTCACCACTTTTCCATCCACTCTCATGCCGGCCGCCGCAAAGCGCGCCATCGCGTTCTTCATCACCGCCCCCATGTCTTTCAAAGTGGGCGACCCCATTTCCTCGATTGTCTCCCGAATCCCTGCCGTCACTTCCCCCGCCCCAGCCTCTTTGGGCAGGTAGGCTTCGATCATAACGATTTCCGCAGTTTCTTTGTCGGCCGACTCTTTCCGCCCACCCTTCAGGAAGGCTTCCGCCGACTCCTTCCGCTGCTTGATCAGCGTGGTCAGCACCTGCTGCGATTCTTTGTCGTCCAGCGGCGCCATCTTGTCAATCTCGCGGTTTTTCAGCGCCGCCTTCACCATCCGCAAGGTCGAGAGCCGATGCTCCTCCCGAGCCTTCATCGTAAGTGTAATGTCTTTCTGAATTTGTTCAATTAAGGACATGATAAGTTTGATTATAGAAGCATTGCGCCATCGCCTCACTTGTCGCCGGTTTTGTGCTGGCGGAGGCAACGCCGCTTCTTCCGCAAACCGCTTGGCAATTCCCCCCTCAATCCCCCATCATGAAGTCATGCTCCGTAAGCTGTGGCTTTTCCTGCTACTCGTCCCCTTCGCCCAGGCCGGCATTGTCGAAGACGTCCGCATGGCGCTCGCGCAGAACAACTTCGCCGCCGCCGATTCCGCCCTGAAATCTTACCACAGCCACAACCCGGCCACTGCCGATTATCTCGAAGCCGTCTCCTGGATGGCCCG
>JBBQVN010000181.1:0-6945 GCA_038211475.1 Terriglobales bacterium
GGACAAAGATCTCTACATCGCTACCGTCAGCGAAGGCGGCCGGCTTGACATGGAAATGCGCTTGAAGCGCGGCCGTGGCTACGTTTCGGCGGACAAGAATTTCGAGGAAGATCTGGGCATTGGCTTCATCCCCATTGATTCTGTCCATTCTCCGGTCCGCAAGTGCAATTACACCGTGGAAGCGGCTCGCTTGGGTCAGATCACCGACTACGACAAGCTTACCGTGGAAATCTGGACCAACGGTTCCATCACTCCCGCTGATGCACTCGGTCTTTCCGCCAAGCTGGTGAAAGATCACATGAACATCTTCATCAATTTCGAGGAAGAGCTGGAAGCCTTGGGCGGAGGCGATGACCGCAAGACCGAGATTCACAACGATAATTTGAATCGCTCGGTGGAGGAGTTGGAACTTTCCGTGCGCAGCTACAACTGCCTGAAGAATGCCAACATCCAGACCATCGGCGAGCTCATCCAGAAGACCGAAGCTGAAATGCTGAAGACCAAGAATTTCGGCCGCAAGTCGCTCAACGAGATCAAAGAAATACTCACCTCGATGGGCCTGAGCCTGGGCATGAAGATTGACGACCACGGCAACGCGATTCCGGGGCCGACCTCGAACATGGTGTTGCCGGCATCGGCGTATGGCGACAACGATTTCTAGAGATCTATAGACCACGAACCACTGAGGACCTGAGATGCGTCACAAAGTTGGAGGATGGAAGTTAGGACGGAACACCGCCCACAGGCGGTCCCTGCTGCGGAATGTGGTCACGTCGCTGATTGTCGAAGAGCGCATCGAGACCACCGTTCCCAAAGCCAAGGCTTTGCGCCCGCAAGTCGAGAAGATGATTACTCTTGGCAAGCGGGGAGACTTGGCGGCCCGTCGCCGGGCGGCAGCCTACCTGATGACGAAAGATGCCGTGCGCAAGCTGTTCGATACGATCGGCCCCCGTTTTGGCGATCGCAAAGGCGGCTACACTCGCATCGTTCGCACCGGATGGCGAAAGGGCGATGGCGCCGACAATGCTTTCATCGAACTTCTCGGCAGCGAGCAGGTGATCGACGAGAAGCGTCAGAAGCGTGCCGAAGCGCGTACTAAACGCGCTGAAGAAGTGCGCAAGCAAATGGAAGACGCCGACGCCCAGGCCAAAGCCGAAGCGGGAGCAGAACCCGCCGCGGGTGGCGAAAGCAACGAGTAGCCTGCAACCGGTCAGTTGCGAGCAGTCATCACGGCGTCCGTAGGCGGACGCCCTTTTTCTTCCAACCCCGTTCGACTACTGCCCGAGCGCGCCGCTGACAGTTCCGATATATCCCGTCTTGTTATCCAGCACCGCCATTCGGAGTTGCTGACCCCCCGTGGGAATTTCCAAGTCCAGCGGAACCAACATACCTTTGTCCATGATCTGCTTGTAGGTGCCATCGTCAAAAGTGCGATTCACTCGCGCGCTTCGGAATCCCAGCATCTTACCGTTCGAGCCGTAAACGCTCGCATAAAGGCTGACGTCCATTTTTCTTCCATCGGCGGATTCTTCCGACGCCAAAGTGTGACCATCTACTAGAAAAAGCACTTTCACTTTTCCCGCGCCGGCAGGCTTCGCCTCGGCTTGAAATGAAATCTGCGTGGCCGGAGCATCGATTTCCAACGCTTCGGCAACGTCCTGCTCGTAATTGTGGCCCTTGAAAGGACCGGGCTCAATGGCGAAGTAGCCCTTTCGGTAGCGCAACTGCGCGTCCCCCTTGGATAACCTGACTCTAATGTTGCGGTACTGGCCATCCCACTTTTTGTTTTCCGGGTAGTACCCCAGGGAATAAGAAGCCTGCGCGTCCGCTGCGGCCAGAGCAATGCCGAGTTTGATTTCGTTCTGGTTGGTGTATGCCTTGCCGCCGGTCTCAGCCGCGATTTCTTCCATGGTTGTAGTGCTAGCCACGTCAGTGCCGCTGACCATCAGGCCGCGAATATCCACCGGATAGATCGCGATCCCCGCGCTCGCCATCTGCGATTCCACATCGCGGATCTCCCGGCTATGCACTCGCTGCTGTTGAGCGGCCAAAGGGTTCTCGCCTATGTTCTCTAGATTTTTCCGTGCGTTGGGAAGGTCGGACCCCGGTCCGGAAGCACTGATGGTGCGGAACTCCGGGCGCAGGTTAAAGGGGAACTCGGCAGTCAGCCAAACTACGTGCTTGCGTCCCGGCAGTCCCGAGAGCATGCGGGACAGACTGCGCATTGCCTCGAGTGTAATTACCGTGCGCCGCTCCAACGCATAGCCGATTTGCAGGTTGGAAAAGTCCTCCAGGCCGCGTTGTGCCAGCGCGAGGGCAGCCGCGGCGGCACTATCGCCGGCGGCGGTCGCCGAGAGCGGTCTGGCGGTGGAGGGTGCCAGTACCGGCTGGTCGGGCTTCAAGCGCTTGATCGCGGCGATCAAAATTTGAGCGTCGCTGGTGAAAGTTTGCAGCACATGCAAGCGGTCGGTCAGCGTCATCACTGCGATGCTGGAGCCCGACTCGCCATGCTCGACGACATACTTCAGCATCTGTGAGCGCGCATAACTCTGGTCCTTGAAGGGCGAATTCCCGTCTAGCAGCAGTACCGTTGGAATGCCCGCCGGACTTACACTCTCTGGGTGGTTTGAGAAAACACCGCGCGGCGGAGGTGTGAAGCTCGCCTTGTTAACTGCGCCGGGCGGCACAAAAATCGCCACCTTCTCCTTCTTCCCATTTTCCTCAAGGGTGAAGTCGTCCGGCTTCAAGCCTGCCATCGGCTCGCCATGCTTGTTGGTGACCACCACGTCCACCACCACCAACCGCGTGTTGGCGTGAATAGTGGTCGACGGAACGTCGGCCGCCGTCTGCTGGGATTGCAGCATCGCCGCGCCTAGCGTCACACTGAATGTCAGGCTGAACGATATCGCCGACCGAATTGACACCTTACTCCACATAAAGTCTCCGCTGCTGTCTTGCGAGTGGGAAAACACTCGGAATGTACCTTAGTTCCCCAATCATTGGCAACGCGAGGTTTACGCCCCCGCTCCGCCCCTGTTCGTGAGCTTTTTTCGCGCTGGGTCTTGCATCCAAGTTCATTTGCTTCCTCCACTGCCTGCTCCCTACAATAGAAAGATTCTATGATTCAGTTTCCAGTTCCCGAAGCCCTCACCTTCGACGACGTATTGTTGTTGCCCGCCCACTCAGATGTTGTTCCTTCGCAGGCCAGTACCCAGACCCAGTTGACCCGTAACATTTTTCTGAATATCCCCATCATCAGCGCGGCCATGGACACGGTCACCGAATCGCATATGGCGATCGCGCTAGCACAGCAGGGCGGCCTGGGCACCATCCATCGCAACTTGTCGATCTCCGAGCAGGCCGAAGAAGTGGACAAGGTGAAGCGGTCGGAGAGCGGCATGATCGTCGATCCAGTCACCATGGGGCCTGATGCCAAGGTTTCCGACGCGCTCGAAGTCATGCGCCGCTATAAGATTTCCGGCGTCCCCATTACCAAAGACGGCAAGCTGGTCGGAATTCTTACCAACCGCGATCTGCGTTTCGAAACCCGCTTCGATATTCCCATCAGCCAGGTCATGACCAAGAAAGACCTGATCACTGTACCGGTGGGCACGACCCTCGAAGATGCTGAAGACATTCTGCACCGGCACCGCGTGGAAAAACTTCTGGTCGTAGATGACAACTACAATCTCAAGGGCCTGATTACGGTCAAAGACATTCAGAAGAAACTGAAATATCCCTTTGCCGCCAAAGATTCGCACGGCCGCTTGCGGGTGGGAGCGGCGATTGGCGCTACCGGCGACTTCCTGGAGCGGGCGCAGGAGATGGTCAAGGCCAATGTAGACATTCTGGCCATCGACAGCGCTCACGCACACTCTACGCGCGTGATCGAAGCCATCAAAGCCATCAAGTCAAAGTTGCCCGGTGTCGAACTGATGGCCGGCAACGTGGCCACCTTCGACGGGGCCTATGCTCTGGTGAAGGCAGGGGCGGACGCCATCAAGGTGGGTATTGGCCCGGGCTCCATCTGCACCACTCGTGTGGTGACGGGCGCTGGCGTTCCGCAGATTACCGCAATCGCAGAGTCTGCCCGAGCCGCCAAAGACGCGCAAGTTCCCATCATCGCGGATGGCGGCATCAAGTTTTCCGGCGACGTCACCAAGGCCATCGCCGCCGGCGCCAGCAGCGTGATGATCGGGTCGCTATTCGCGGGGACGGATGAGAGTCCCGGCGAATTAATCTTGTATCAAGGCCGCACCTTCAAGTCCTATCGCGGCATGGGCTCCCTGGCCGCCATGTCGGCAGGTTCCAGCGAGCGTTATTTCCAGGTCCTCGACAACGACTCTTCGACGGCCGCTTCGGTCCGTGGTGACGATGGCAACCGGCTCAATAAGTTGGTGCCCGAAGGCATTGAGGGCCGCGTGCCCTATCGCGGCTCGGTTTCGCTGATCGTGCATCAGATGGTGGGTGGCGTGAAGTCCGGCATGGGGTACTGCGGCTGCCAGACCATTTCGGAATTGCAGCAGAATGCGCACTTTGTCCGCATCAGCGCAGCCGGCCTGCGCGAGAGCCACGTGCACGACGTCATCATTACCCGCGAAGCGCCGAATTACGCGCTGGAGTAAACCCGTCTCGCCCGGCGTTCTGTTTGAACACCCGTCCCCCAAATCGCGTGCTCTACGCCTGGCTTCCAGCCCTGTTGTGGATAGGCGTGATTGCGCTGGAGTCCACCGATCTGTTCTCCTCCAGCCACACCAGCCGCTTTCTGCTGCCGCTTCTTACCTGGATGTTCGGGCACCTCAACATGGAGCAATTCTGGTTCTGGCAACACATGTTGCGCAAAACCGGGCATGTTGTGGGTTATGGGATTCTCAGCTTGCTGCTGTTTCGCGCCTGGCGTGCGACCCTGCCTGCGACCGCCGCGGAAATCCTTGCCCGCTGGTCTTTTCGATGGGCCGCAATGGCTTGGTCAGGCTCCGCGGTCGTCGCCTCGCTTGACGAGTGGCACCAGACCTTTCTGCCCTCGCGAACCGGCGCTCTGTCTGACGTCATTCTTGACAGCACTGCCGCGTTGGCGTTGCAGGTTCTAATTTTCGGATGGCTGCATTTTCGTCGCCGATCCCGCGAAACTACCGTAGCCCAGCAGTAGGAGGGCGGCGGTAGCTGCGATCCCCGCCGACAATAGGAAAGGCAGTTTCGCGCCGAAGTGTTTCCACAGTTCACCCGTAATCAGGCTGGCCAACAAGGCTGCAATGCTGGTAGCGAAGTAGTAAATTCCCAAAGCTCTGCCGCGCAAATCCGCCGCCACCGTCTTCACTACCAGCGCCTTCAACACCGGATTCGTCAGCGCATAGAAGAGGCCGTACGAAGCCATCACTGCCCAGATGGCCCCCCTCGAGGGAGCATAGGCAAATGTCACATACACTCCAGCGAATACCAGATAACCGGCCGCGGCAATCATGTGATGAGAAAAGCGGTCGCTGAATTTTCCGGCCGGCCATGACAGCAGTGTGTAGGTAATGTTAAACACCAGCCCCAACAGCGGCGCATGGGTCGCTGGGATACCCACGCTTTGGGCGCGCAGCACCAGAAACATGTCGCTGGAATTTCCAATCGAAAACAGCGTGACGATTCCCAACACGACAAAGAAATTAGTGGGCAGTACGCGCCAGTTAACCTTCGCCCTCACCACGCGTTCTGGGGCTCTAACATCCGCGGTTGCACTCCGCTTGGTCTCGCGAATCCCAAACACCGCGACCAGAACGCAGAGTGTACCTGGTACCGCTGCGGCCCAGAACACGCCGCGCATGCCCACTCGCGAAATTAAGACTAGCGCCAACAATGGACCTAGGATGGCGCCCGCCGAATCCATGGACTGGATCAACCCGTAAGCCGATCCCAGTCGCGACTGGTCCACCGACTCCGATACCATTACGTCGCGCGCAGTGCCGCGAATGCCCTTGGAGAAGCGGTCTGAGAAACGAATTCCAAGAATGGCCCACCACGAGGTGGCGAGCGCGAGCAGGGGTTTCACTGCATTGGCGACAAAGTATCCGCCCACCACCAGCGGCTTGCGACGAGGGAATCGGTCCGCCAGGTAGCCGGAAAATAGTTTCGCAAACGCGGCCACGCTTTCTGCGATTCCTTCAATCACGCCTAGCTGCGCCGGGCCTCCTCCCAGAGATGCGATAAATGCCGGGAGCACCCAGTAGGCCATCTCGCTGGCGGTGTCATTGAACAGCGAGGTCAGGCCGAAGATGCGAATGTTGCGGCTGGTGTCAGAGCCCGGCAGGTCGGAATCCATCTCGCAGTTTTATCACGAGGCCGCCCCGCCGGAGTACACTGTTCTCCTGCATTGCCTGCGGCCGGGTTATTCCATCAATGAAATCTATGTGGGCAACGTCAATTCGCAAAACCAGTTCGTGGACTATATGCATCACAAGGCCGACTCCAGCCAGACCCTGATCTACTGCTCCTCCGTCGATTCCTGGCACGACCCCACCGACGACGGTGAACAGCCCGGGTTCGATTTGGTGTATCCCAGCGGCCTGACCCGCGGATTCCCAATGACCCTACGAGTCCGGATGGCCCGGCCACCACCACCTCCCAGAGCGGCCGACATAACGTGACCTACACCTTACCGAAATCGTCCATCATAGTCCTGAGCGGGACCGTCAAATCGGGAACGTCAAATAGTCTCGATGAAGCTGAATTCCAGGTTCCGCCAGCGGGATTCGGGCTAATTTCCCGGCTCCGAGCGGCCATCGGTTGAGGTTTGTCTTTTGCCTCCCGGAGGCGTATATTCGTTGTTGGATACTGTTGTGGTTTTACCGGCTTTGGCGAGACACACCAGTGGGCGAAAGCCCATTTTTTATTTCCGCTAATATCCGTTAACCTATAACAGCGTAAGTTACTGAAACTATGCCGTTTGATGCAGACGGGTTG
>JBBQVN010000182.1:0-6842 GCA_038211475.1 Terriglobales bacterium
TCGGAAATATCAGACAAGAAAGAAAAAAGGAGAACCAACATGAAACCACGCATCGCATTTGCATTGCCCATCGTTCTGATCGCCGCCACCGCGTTCGCTGCGGACTCGCCGACCCCCGCGCCATCTGAAGCCCAAAAGTCCTTCACCGCCATGAAAAGCCTGGCGGGAGAGTGGGAAGGCACCGTTATGGTTCCGGAGGCGCCGGAGATGTCAGGCGCCAAGATGCACCTCTCGCTGCGCGTGACCTCGCGCGGGCACGCCCTAGTGCATGAGTTACAGGAAGCCGGAACTCCGTTGGATGCCACGAAGTACGACCATCCCGTCTCCATGCTTTACGTGGACGGAGACCAGCTCACCCTGATTCACTATTGCGACGCGGGGAACCGGCCGCGTATGACTGGCAAGATGTCGCCCGACGGCAAGACGGTGGACTTCGAATTCAAGGACATCAGCGGCAGCACGGATTACCACATGCATCATTCACTGTTCACCTTCATCGACGCCAACCATCACACCGAGGAGTGGACGTTCATGATGAAGGACAAACCGATCCACGCGCACTTCGACCTGCACCGGGTCAACTAACGCGCGCGACAACTCTGATAGGTTTGATCAGGATTATTGGAAGCCATAATGGACCGTGAGTGGAACGACAGTCAGCCGATTTACCGCCAGATTCGCGACCGTGTGGTCGCGATGATCCTCGACGGTGTGCTCAAGGAAGGCGATGCGCTGCCCTCCGTGCGCACCGTGGCGGCGGAATATCGGGTCAATCCGCTCACCGTCCTCAAGAGCTATCAACAACTGGTCGACGAGCAACTGGTCGAGAGCAAGCGAGGTCGCGGCATGTTTATCAATGCGGGCGCGCGCCACCTGCTGCTGCAGGGCGAACGCCAAAAGTTTCTGGGCGAAGAGTGGCCCCGTATTCAGGCCACCATTCAACGACTCGGCCTAAAAGTAGAAGAGCTCCTGGACGGCGATGCCAGACACGGGTCTTCGTCGAGCACGACGTCGCCAGGCGCTGCACCTACGAAAACTGCGGAAGAGGAACCGAAACCATGACAGTCATCGAAGCCCGCGGTCTCCGCAAGTCCTTCGGCGCGACACTCGCGCTTGACGGCGTAGATTTGCGGGTCGAAGAGGGCCGCATCCTCGGACTTATCGGTCCCAATGGCGCCGGCAAGAGCACTGCGCTGCACGCCATTCTCGGCCTGACCCCGTATCAGGGCGAGTTGAAGGTGCTCGGACGCGACCCCTGGAGCCAGCGCGATCAACTCATGCGCGACGTCTGCTTCATTGCCGATGTCGCCGTACTGCCGCGTTGGATGCGGGTCGCGCACGCCCTCGACTACGTTGCCGGCGTGCATCCCCGCTTTGATCGCGCCAAGGCCGAAGCTTTTCTGGCCAAGACCTCCATCCGGCCCGCCAGCAAGGTCCGCGAATTGTCCAAAGGCATGGTCACCCAGTTGCACCTCGCTCTGGTTATGGCCATCGACGCCAAGCTGCTGGTGCTGGACGAGCCTACGCTCGGCCTCGACATCCTATACCGCAAGCAGTTTTACGATTCCCTGTTGAACGACTACTTCGATGGCCGCCGCACCATCGTGGTGACCACTCACCAGGTGGAAGAAGTCCAGCACGTCCTCACCGATGTCATGTTCATCAACCGCGGCCGCATCGTTTTCAACTGCAGCATGGAAGAGTTGGAGGCCCGCTATATGGAACTGACGGTGCGTCCCGACCGCTCCGACGCCGCCCGCGCACTGAAGCCGATGCACGAACGCCAGGTGCTCGGCCGAAGCATTCTGCTGTTCGACAGCGGGGTCAGTCAGAATGTTGACCGGACCCAGCTCCAAGCCCTTGGCGACGTGCGCACCCCCAGCATCGCCGATCTGTTCGTTGCCATCCTCGGAAGCATGCCGACACAAGGAGTTGCTCAATGACCACTCAATCCAACGCTATCTCGGGGTCTCCACTGGAATCACAGGCGCTCGCGCCCACGGAAATCCCGGTGACGCGGATCCTGTACTGGTCGGTGCGACGCGAATTGTGGGAGAACCGCTCCGTCTACCTCGCTCCGCTAGGCGTCGCCGCCATCTTCCTGTTCGGCTTCCTGCTCAGCTTGTTTCGTCTGCCGGGAAAGATGCGAGGCGCGGCGGCACTTACTCCCATGCAGTTGCACGTTTTGATCGAGCGTCCTTACAGCTTCGCAGCGCTGCTGGTCATGGGAAGCGGCTTTCTGGTCGCTCTGTTTTATTGTCTCGACGCGCTGCACGGCGAACGCCATGATCGCAGCGTCCTATTCTGGAAGTCGCTGCCGGTTTCTGACCTCGCCACGGTGCTCTCAAAGGCGGCCATCCCGATCGTGATTATCCCGCTGCTCTCCTTCGCAATCACTGTCGCTATTCAGTGGCTCATGCTGATGTTCAGCACCCTCGTTCTGCTGGGCAATGGGCAAAGTATCTCCCTCTTGTGGACTCACGTGCCGCTGTTCCAGATGTCGCTGATGCTGCTCTACCACCTGCTGGCCGGGCATGCGCTGTGGTATGCCCCAATCTATGCCTGGGTGCTCATGGTCTCAGCCTGGGCGCGGCGCGCGACATTTCTGTGGGCAGTCTTACCACTGGTAGCCATTGGCTTCCTCGAGAAGGTTGCGTTTAACACTGCCCATTTCGGAGCCTTCCTGGGCCGCCGCCTGGGACCCGGCGCTGAAGACGTGCCCTACACGGTGGATAGCATTTCGATGGCTCCCCTCACTCTACACACCGTGCTCAGATTTTTCTCCACCCCAGGCCTATGGATCGGCCTCATCTTCGCGGTTGCGTTTCTCGCCGTCGCGGTCCGTCTGCGCCACAATCGCGGCCCAATCTGATTCGGCCCATCTCATTTTTCCGGGAGGACACAATGACTCGAGAACGAGCGCTCAAGGCCCGTGTTGATAGTCGTAGGGTTACTTTAGGTCGCAGCGGTGGGCGGTTTGGTGATCGTCGTTACGAAGAAGCCTTGCAGATGGTGCCTAGCGTTTACATCACGCTGGGGGTTTTTCCTTCTGCTGGCGTCCCGCAACCCGTCGGCAAATCGCAGCCTGATCCTCATACGCTCCAAGATAGAAGGAATAAAGATAAGGGCGAAGACCGGCTACTTTGCAAAATGAGGGTGAGCGTCCTGATAATTAGGGGACGACGGAAAACACCATTCCACAATACCCATCGCACCCGTACAGGCCTCCATTCAAAGCGGTGCCATAGAGTGTCCCGTTGGCGTCCCGGGTCAAACGACTTGAGGGCAAACCTCCATCTGCAAAATATCTAAACGAGTAAATCGTTGCTAGCGTCCATCGGCCGCCTTGTGTCGCTGGAGGTGACAAGTGGAATACCGTCCCAGATGGGGGAAAAGTTGGCCCGCCGCCGGTGGTGGTGCCATAAAACGATCCATCCATCGGATTCCACGTCAACCTCCCGCCGGGTTGTTGATCCTTAGGATTTACACGTGTTATCCCGCCCGCTATGGGTGTCATTCGAGCGGAACTTCCAGGCGGGTCGGTGTCAACGATAATCCTGAGCCGAACCCTCCCGCGCGCGTGAGCTCCGGGCCCACTTCTTGATCCGCTCTCACGGCGCAACCCCCTTCAGAGGCTATCGTCATCAGCAACAGCGCTCTACAATATTTCCCTTCGCCATCCGTCTACATGAGTAGATGGACTTGGCGCTAAGACCAACCCGGCCAATGGCGGAACAGGACCAGCGAATCTCCGATGTGGTCAAGCAGCAGCAGTCCCGGCTGCGAAATTTCATTCGCCGCCGGGTGCCTGATCCCTCGGACGCGGAGGACATTATGCAAGAGGTCTTCTACGAACTGGTGGAGGCCAATCGCCTGCTGATGCCGATCGAGCATGTCACCGGCTGGCTCTTTCGCGTGGCGCGCAATCGCATCACCGACCTCTTTCGCAAGCAGAAGCCGGAAGCCTTCAGCGAGGCCGCGGTCGAGGACGAGGCGGGCGAACTGCTGCACATTGAAGACCTGTTGCCATCGCCCGATGCCGGGCCAGAAGCGCTCTACTTCCGCGGCGTGCTTCTGGATGCGATGGAACAGGCGCTGGCAGAACTGCCGCGAGAGCAACGGGCCGTGTTTGTGGCACACGAACTCGAGGGCCGCAGCTTCATGCAGATGGCCGCCGAAACCGGCGTCGCCGTCAACACGCTGCTGTCGCGCAAGCGCTACGCGGTGTTGTATCTACGAGAACGGCTGCAAACTATCTACGACGAATTTACGAAAGCATGAGGGAATGAATCTATGAGACCAAAATGGCGAAAAATGATTTTCTTCGCACCGCTGGCCATCGTGGGGATGGTGCTCTTTGTCTTCATCGGCGGTCAGATCGTGATGCACTTGTGGAACTGGTTGCTGCCGCCGCTGTTCGGCTGGCGCATGATCACTTTCTGGCAAGCTTTGGGACTGCTGACGCTAAGCCGCATCCTGTTCGGAGGGATGTCGGGAGGGCACCGCTCTCGCAATCGCATGAAGGAGCGCTGCGGCAACATGGCTCCGGAGGAACGGGAACAGTTCCGCCAGCGCCTGCGCGAACGCTGGGGCTTCGGGCAATCTGCAAAGCAAGAGTGAGTTAGGTCGATAGTGCCCGAGCAATGCCGGCGCAGGCCCTGCTTGGCACTTTGAACTAGCTCGCGAGGAGAAGCCATGCCCATAGCCACTAATCACAACTTGAACGCAGCGAACGACCAGCGCGACCATATTTACGCCACATTCGCGACCACATTAAAGAACGGAGGGACAAACTAGTCTGGCCTTTGATCACTCACCCAATCCCCCGCCCCCTAATCCCCAAACCCAATCCCAATCGCCCGCGCGGCTTGCACCAACTCCCCCGCCGGATCCACGGTCTTCAGCAATCCCACTGCGTCGGCGATGTCCACCGCCCGAATGCACTCCTGCTGCAGGCACACCATCTTGCCAAATTGACCCGCCGCAATCAGGTTCACCGCCGCCACCCCGAACCGCGTTGCCAGAATCCGGTCGTACGGCGAAGGCGATCCCCCGCGCTGAATGTGTCCCAGCACGCTTACCCGCACCTCGCGCCGCGACATGAGCCCGATCGCATCCCCCACCAGATTTCCTACTGGCATTCCGCGCGACATGTGCCTCATCTCCTGCGGTAAATGAATGCCTTCCGCCACCACCACGATCGTGAAGCGCCTGCCGAAACTCTCGCGCAGCGCAACGTGCGCACAAAGGCGCTCGATCGAAAATGGAATTTCCGGAATCAAAATGATGTGCGCCCCACCGGCAATGCCCGCTTCCAGCGCAATCCAGCCCGCATCCCGCCCCATCACTTCCACCACCATCACGCGGTGGTGCGATTCCGCCGTGGTGTGGATCTTGTCAATCGCGTCGGTGGCGGTGTGGAGCGCAGTGTCGAAGCCAAATGTCACTTCGGTGGCAGAGAGATCGTTGTCAATGGTCTTGGGTACGCCCACCAGGTTCATGCCGGCCCGATACAGGTCGAGCCCGATCTTCATCGAGCCATCGCCGCCAATGCTGATGATGGCGTCAATGCCCAGCTTCGCCGCATTGGCAATCACCTGAGATGAAATGTCGCGCACCACTTCGTGGCCACCCTCAGTCGTCTTGTAGTGGAAGGGGTCTCCGCGGTTCGTGGTCCCCAGGATGGTGCCGCCGCGCGGCAGGATTCCGCTAACATCTTTCAGGGTGAGTTCGTGCGAACGTTCCGGCCAGATCAGCCCGTCAAAGCCGTCGGGGATGCCGATGACTTTCCAGCCGTATTTCAGAAATGCCGATTTAACGACCGCGCGGATAACCGCGTTCAGGCCGGGAGCGTCGCCGCCCCCGGTGCAAACCCCAATACAGCGAATTGTAGACATGTCTTTCCCGTCTGTCGCTGTCGCGTCAATCTGGGGCGCGTCAATGTCGTTCGCGTCACCGATTGATGGTCACGGATTGATGGTCAAATTCGTTTGGGCCGTCAGGGTCCCCGTGTTGCTGGTCGTGGTCGCTTGCACTACCACTGTTACCGGCACCGTAAAAGTGCCCGTGGTCGATACCAATCCCGTACTGGAGATGTTGACCATGTTGCTGCCGGTCACCGTCCAGGTCACCGAATCCGTGATATCGACGGTTCCCCCGCCCTGTATCGAGCCTGTCGCCGTGAACTGCTGCGTCGATCCCTGCTTGATGCTTGGATTGGTGGGAGCAATCGTAATCGAAACCAGGTTGGCCACTGACACAGTGATGGTCGTCGAGCCGCTGATGTTGGCCGAACTCGCGGTAATGGTCGCTGTGCCCGGCGCCAATGCCGACACCAATCCCGAATTGCTCACCGTAGCCACGGTGGAGGACGAGGTGGTCCAGAACACGTTCCCGGTCAACGTCTTGATGCTGCCGTCATTGAAAGTGCCGGTGCCCGTCATCTGCAAGGTTGTGCCCTGCGTAATGGAAGGCGTGGGCGGCGTCACCGTGATCGTGGTGAGAGTGGGGTTCACAAAAAAGTTGCAGCCTACGCTGAACCCAATCCCCAGCACCACCGCCAGGACGGAGCACAATACGATCATTCGCCGGTTAAAAGTCATGAAGTAGGGCCTCTTCTTATGGTTTCGGCTCTCTAAAAGTGTAGCAGAGCACTTGGGTCGCAGGATTTACGCTCCCTGCTATAGGACGCATCTGGCGGCCAGATTTGCACGTGGTCAGATTTGCACGTGGTCAGATTTGCACCTTGCAGGACTTGCACCTGATTGTGCGTCCTAGGTGTCGCGTTTCTCGGCGCGCTCAATCCGTTCATCGATCGGTTTGCGCCCGGCAAAGCCTTCGCT
>JBBQVN010000183.1:0-6729 GCA_038211475.1 Terriglobales bacterium
GTCACTTCCCCCGCCCCAGCCTCTTTGGGCAGGTAGGCTTCGATCATGGCGATTTCCGCAGTTTCTTTGTCGGCCAACTCTTTCCGCCCACCCTTCAGGAACGCCTCCGCCGACTCCTTCCGCTGCTTAATCAGCGTGGCCAGCACCTGCTGCGATTCTTTGTCGTCCAGCGGCGCCATCTTGTCGATCTCGCGGTTTTTTAGCGCCGCCTTCACCATCCGCAAGGTCGAAAGTCGATGCTCCTCCCGCGACTTCATCGTAAGCGTGATGTCTTTCTGAATTTGTTCAATTAGAGACATGATGAGTTGATTATAGAAGCATTGTGCCATCGCCTCACTTGTGGCCGCTTCGGCGCCGCGCGACGCGAGTGCAGCCTCCTCCGCAAACCGCTTGGCAAGACTCCCCTCAATCCCCCATCATGAAGTCATGCTCCGTAGGTTGTGGCTTTTCCTGCTGCTCGTCCCCTTCGCCCAGGCCGGCATTGTCGAAGACGTCCGCATGGCGCTCGCGCAGAACAACTTCTCCGCCGCCGATTCCGCCCTGAAATCGTATCGCAGCCACAACCCGGCCTCTGCCGAATATCTCGAAGCCCTCTCCTGGATGGCCCGCGCCTCGCTCGCCTCCCGTCATTTCGATTCCGCCCTCGACTACGCGCGCCAGACCCGCACCCAGTCCGCCGCGTTGCTCAAGACCCGCAAGCTTGATGCGGAGCCGCACCTGCCAACCGCTCTCGGCGCCGCCTATGAAGTCGAGGCCCAGGTGCTGGCCGAGCAAGGCAACCGTGCCCAGGCCATCGCCTTGCTCCGCAGCGCGGTCGCGAAATATCCGGGCGCCTCCATCCTGCCCCGCCTGCAGAAGAATCTGAACTTGATCACTCTCACCGGCCAACCTGCGCCGCCTCTCGACGAAGCCAGGTTCCTCGCCTCCAAGCCGGCGCCGCTGACCCAACTGAAAGGCAAACCCGTGCTGCTGTTCTTCTGGGCCCACTGGTGCGCCGACTGCAAGATCGAGGCGCCGATCATCGCTCGCCTGCAGCAGGAGTTCGCCCCGCAAGGGCTGGTCGTGCTCGGCCCCACCCGACTCTACGGCTACACCGCGCAGCAGGAGCACGCCGCCCCACAGTCCGAACTCAGCTACATCGAAGCCGTCCGCCAACGCTTCTACTCGAACCTCGATATGGCCGTGCCGGTAAGCACGCGCAATTTCATCACCTATGGCGCCTCCACCACTCCAACTTTGGTGTTGATCAATCGCGCCGGCAAAGTCACTCTTTTCCACCCCGGCGCGTTACCCTATGACGAATTGCGTGCAGCTGTGCAACAGGCTGCAAGCCACTGATGATCCGCCTGAAAAGAAATGGTTTTTAGAAGAAGAAGTGGTCTCGGGAAAAAGGGGTCTCTAAAAAAGAAAAACCTATCTCTAGAAAAAGCGGTCTCTCGAAAGAGCTGGTTGTTGAAAAAACTGGGTTCTTCAAAAGAAGCAGTCTCTGAAAAAATTGCTCTTGAGGGTTTTGGTTTTACCCTGTGCAACGCTGTGACCCCTGTGGTTAAGCCTTTTTGAATGGTCGATATTAAAATCGAGTCCAGTGATATATTGTGATATAGATCTGCTGGAGGTCCTGAGATGCCGCGTCTCGCCAAACTCTTTCGCAATGGCCGCAGCCAGGCCGTCCGCTTGCCCGCCGACTACCGCTTCGAAGGCACGGAAGTCTATGTTCGCCGCGACCCAGCTACCGGTGACGTCATTTTGTCGCGCAAGCCGGAATCCTGGCTCGATTTTTTCGAGATGCTCAAGTCCGACCCTGTCCCCGACGACTTCATGGACGATCGCGACGACCCACCGCCTCAACATCGCGACCTTCTCTGATGACTCCCACCCTCTATATGCTCGATACCAACATCGCCAGTTATGCGCTGAAAGGGCATCCCCAAGTTCAGCGGCACTTGTTGAATGTGCCCATCTCGCAGGTCTCCATCTCTGCCATCACCGAAGCCGAGTTGCGCTATGGAGTCGCCCGCAAGCCACAAGCGGTCAGGTTGCCACGCATCTTGGGCGACTTCCTGCTCCACGTGGACGTTCTGCCTTGGGACTCCGAGGCGGCCCAGCGTTACGGACATCTCCGAGCGGAACTGGAGCGCACCGGGCACTCCATGGGCGCATTCGACACCATGATCGCCGCCCACGCGCTGGTGACCGACGCGGTTCTGGTCACCCACGACCGCGGCTTCCGCTGGGTCAGGACCCTAAGAATCGAAGACTGGGCGAAGGCTTGATGGTCGAGTTTAAGTTCAGACTTACCCAGGGCGATCCCCTCTTCGACCCTGGTCTACCCTGTGCCACCTTGTGTCCCATGTGTTTAAGCCTTTGACGGTAGCCGCCAAACCTATCGCTTTGAGCTATTATTTTTACAATTAACATTAACTACTCTAACCGATTGATTCTAAGTCGGTTCCAGGGATTCCTAAGTAGTAACCTCCGTTTTCGCCACCTCGCTCAGCAAAATGCATCCACAAGCTTCTCCTACAATCCTATTTCCTGAGGCGTTAAGGCCCCGCCAGTCGACGATCGAGGTTCTGGAGACTCAAGAAGACACCCACGGCCCCAAACCCCCATGGCGACCCCACCAGACGCCGCATTCGACCAACTGTTGCAAAACGCAACGATATATGGGCCGAAGTTGGATTTACCTGGGCTGGGACGAACGTTGCGCCTTCTTCGCCCCCGGTCCTCATTGCCGACCCCGCTGTGCCCCGCCGCGGCTACTTCCGGAAGTGTGGCAGCACTGCATCGCCAAACAGCTTGGCCTGTCCCGTCCTGTCGTCGCCCCAAATCTCCAGCATGATGTGGGTACATCCGGCCTCGCGATATTCTTCGATGCGCGCGATGCATTCCTCCGGTGTGCCCGCAATCGGACAAACCTTGCGCAGAATTTCGTCGGTTACCGCCTGCGCCGCCGCTTTGCGTCCGCCCTTTTCCATGGCCTCGGCAATCGGCTTGAGTTCTTCGAAGCTCAGCCCGGCGCTTTCCAGTAGCACATCCGCCGAGCCTTTTATGTTTTGCACCTTGTTGGCCACGTACATGGCGGCCTGCTCGCGCGCGCCTTCTTGGCCCTGCCGCGAATCGCGCCCAATGCTGCCCACAATCACGCATCCCACAATCAGATTTGCCGGGTCCTTGCCCGCCTTGGCTGCGCCCTCCAGCATGTTCTTTTTCGAATAGCGGACGAACGCCGGTGTGGTGATGCTCGCCGTCAACAACCCATCGCCCACCGACCCAGACATGCGCTGCAACACCGGCCCCGTCCCCGCAACATACACTGGCGGTACCGCGCGCGGCGTGTGCGCATCCGGCTTCAGCGCGGGCACGCTGGCTTGAA
This sequence comes from Terriglobales bacterium, assembly GCA_038211475.1. GTDB lineage: Bacteria > Acidobacteriota > Terriglobia > Terriglobales > Acidobacteriaceae > JANYBT01. The sequence goes on from JBBQVN010000183.1 coordinate 3,377, forward strand.
ATACTTTGCCCGCGTATTGAAACGCTTCTCCCCCCAGCACGCCGCGAATGACCTCGATGCTTTCGCGCATCACGGTGGCGGGCCCAATCTTTTCGCCCTCACCTTCGCCAATTTCTTTCATGAAGATTTTCGACGCGCCCAGCCCCAGCAGAAAGCGGTCGCCGGCCAGGTCCTGCATGACGCGCGCTTCCATCGCAATCTGCACCGGATGCCGCGTATATGGCGAAATAATTCCCCAGCCCAATTGAATGCGCCGCGTCTGGTGCGCGATCACGGCGAGGATGGCCGTGGAAGACCGCGCTTCAAACCCGTGCTTGCGCCACCAGGGATAGGCTTCGGCGATCCAGAACGCGTCAAAACCCGCGTCCTCGCACGCCCTCGCCATGGCAACAGTTTCGTGCACCGGCTCCATGCTGAGTTGCAGCACGCCAAGATTAAAAGGAATGGTCAATGAACGCTCCTTGCTTGAGAACAGTTGCCAGTTGTCAGTTGTTTTACTCCCAGCCGTGCTCCAACCCTCTCACCAGTTCCCACACCGCCTGGTTTAAAGGAGTGGGCACGCCAGTCTTCTTGCCCCACTCCACAATCGCGCCATTCATGAAGTCCACTTCCGTCGGGCGCTTGGCGAGCACATCCTGCAACATGCTGGCGCGATGCTTGCCAGGAGCGCTGGCGCCTTTTTTCACGAGCGCGCGCGGATCGCCGTGCAATGCGATTCCCAGCGCCTTCGCGACTGCCTCGCCTTCGCCGATCAGATCGTCGAACAATTGCCCGGTCGGAGCAAAGCGGGTGGCCGTGCCGTGATCCAGCAACGTCAGCGCCCCCACCGGATTGGTCGCCGCGTTGAAAATCAACTTGGTCCACTGCGCGCCGCGGGCATCGGCCAGCGCAATCACGTTCATGCCGGAGCGCGTAATCAGTCCCGCCAGTTCTTCCACCTTCGCCATTGGAGTGGCGGTGGGCTCAAACGGTCCAATCCACGTATCGCCGGCGATGTCGAACCCGATGTGGCCGGGTGCAATGGGATGCCCCGCCGGAAACGTAGTGCCCCGAATGACCAGCTTCACGTGCGCGGCAATCAACTCTTCGTTGCCCACCCCATTCTGCACCGAGCAGACCGCGGAGTTCTCGTCGAACGCGTGCGCCGCCTGCGCCATGGCGCTGCCGGTGTGGATCGCCTTGGTCGCAACGATGCCGTAGTCGCAGCGCGGCAGTTCCCGTGCGTCGCTGGTGGCGTGGACGCGGGCCGTGAAATCGGCGACGCCAGAGAGCCGCAGCCCATCCCGGTTGATGGCCTCCACGTGCTCGCGCCACAAGTCGTACGCCCACACTTCGGCTTCGCCCGCACGCCCCAAATGGGCCGCGAATAAGCTGCCGACCGCGCCACATCCGATGATGCAAACTCGCATATGCTTTCGCTCGCAGCCTCCCGCGACTACTCTTCCAGATCGCTGAATACCTTTTCGGGTTTGAGCGCCACTGCGCTCGGCGGCCGTTCTCCGCCGTGATAAAACTTCCACGGCACGTCCGCCAGATTCTCGCCCTCGGTCTTGCCAATGCGGAACGTGTCCTGGGTGTACAGGCACACCTTGCCCTCCTGGTCCACCACTTGCGGATGCAGCGAGAAAATCATGTTCTCTTCCAGCGGGATTTCGCTTTTCGCACCAATCGCCGGGTGCTCGATCATGGTAGTGCCAATGGAGTGGCCGGAAAGATGACCCAGCGCAAATCCATGTTTGGAAAATGCATCGGCAACCGCGCGGTGCACATCCGACGCCAGTTCTCCCGCCCGCAACAGTTTGCGTGCCGCTTCCATGGACTCGGGATACGCGTCGGCCATCTTCTGCGTAGTCGGGCTGGGCTTGCCGTGAATGAGGGCGCGCGAAAATTCAACCCAGTATCCGCCCGCCCCGGTGATCTCCAGCGAGTAGAGCATCAGGTCATCGGCTTCCACCTTGCGCAGACCGGGAACTTTGAAGTGCGCCGCAGCTTCGCCATGGGAGCCGGAAAGCACAATGTTCATCATGCGCGGGCCGGTGCCGCGGGCGAAGAAGTGCTCAACCGCGGGCGCCATAATCTCAGCTTCGGTCTTCCCGGGTCGATAGTGGGCCACCAGCGTCCAGAAACCTTCGACGATGATGGTCATGGCATCGCGCACTTCAATCAGTTCTTCCTCGCTCTTGACCGCGCGCGCCATATCAAATTGAAAATCGAAAGGAACCAGTTCCAGCGGGGCCTGCACCAATTCGCGATAGTCGCGGACGGCGAGGATGAAGTTCATCCCATACACCCCCACCCGCTTCCACTTGCGCTCAGCGGCGCGCTCGCGAATCCACGCCCCGGGAACGTCGGGCCACACCTGGTCTTTCACCCACGGCTTGGCTTTGTCCCCAATCCAGCGGGCTTCGCGGGGGAACACCAGCGTAGGCTCGCCTTCCAGCGGCAGCACCAGGTACACGTAGCGGTGCACAATCTCAAAGCCGGAAGTGTAGAACACCGCGCCCTCGAACCCGGCGTACTGGTTGCCGCACACGAGCAGTGCATCCAGATTCTCCGCGGCCATGCGGGTGCGAAGATTGCGATAGCGGCGATCGATTTCAATTTGACTGGGCAACTTTTCGTTCTCCTGGGTGCTGTGCCCCCATTTTTCAAGCTCGGCTTTCAACGCACGACTTTCAAGACTCGACTTTCAATGCTCGACCTTCAAGGCTCAACTCCTAAGGCTCGACGCCGCACAATTCCGCAGCAGTCAACGCATACACTTTGGTGATATCCACCAGAGTTCGAATTTCCACTTTCTCGCCTTCCTGGTCGCGCGGGCCGCTGGAAGGGCCGTAGTTCACCGTCTCCACCGCGTAGCGCGTCAGCACGCTGGCATCGGAGCACCAGGTCACTACATCGCGCTCCGGCAGCTTACCGAAAATCTCAGCATGGTGAATGTCAATGGCGCCGATCATGGGATGGTCTTCGCTAATCCGCGCTCCCGGAACCGAAACATACGTCTCGAACTCCAGACCCCAGTCGGGATGCTGCTTCTCCAGCGCCAGGAAGACTTGCTGAATATCGCGCCGGGCTTCGGTCATCAGAATGTTTGGCGGCACGCGCACGTCAAGAAACAAGTCGGTCTTCTCCGGGGTGCGGCTGGCGCGCCAGGCATGGCCGCCGCGAATGCCGCCCAGGTTCACAATCGCTTTCCTGCCGCCGTAAGCCGCGCGCTGCTCCCAATCCGCGATCCAATTCAGAATGGGATCCATTAACTCGTACATGCGACGGATGGAGTTCATCTCCTCGCGGCCTTCACAGAACGCGGTGTGGACGTAAATCCCAGTGCACGAGATGCGCACCCACATGGA
>JBBQVN010000184.1:0-6516 GCA_038211475.1 Terriglobales bacterium
TTCTGCGCCAACAGCACGCCGTAGTAGGCCTCGACCGTGCGAAACACAATTTCCTGGCCCGTGCGTTCGAGTTGTTGCTCTGACGCTTGCTTGCCGAGTTGCGCCCGAGTCACCCCGTGCCAACTGGCGAAAGAATCAAACGTCCACGTTCCGCCGAAGTGCGTGGCAAAGTTTCCCAACGGTGTAGGAGTGTTCAGCCGGCTCAAAGATAAATCCGCGGCGGAAAAACGTTGTTGGCGAAGTCTCGATCCGAATACATAAACCGGATCGTTGCCGCGCGTTGCTGTTTCGGAAAACGTGATGTGGGGCAGCAGCAGCGACCGCGCCTCGCCAATCCCGGCCGCCGCCACGTGCGTATCAGCCAGCGCAGCCTTGCGCATCGGATTTGTTTCCAGCGCGATCTGCACCGCCATTGGCAACGTCAGGGGCGCGGGCGCTGTCTGCCTTAGCACCGATTTCGTTGGCGCCGTCTGCGCCGTCGCCAACGCTCCCATCCCCAACAGGCCCGCCAACACTGCCTTCACACATAATCCGGCCGGCCCGTAGCCCCCCGTCATTGCGCCGACGCCGTTGTCTGCGCATTTTTCAACCACTCGGTCTTGTCTTCCTGAATGTCGTAGGTGGTGTGGAACGTTGCTGTCTTTTGCACCATCGCGCCCACCGAGCAATATTTCTCTTCCGACAATCGGATCGCCTCTTCCACTGCTGCGGGGTCAATCCCAAATCCGGTGATGGTGTGGTGGATACGCACTGCGGTAAATACTTGCGGTGGGCGCTCGGCCTGGTCCGCCTCCACACTCACCGAGTAGCCGGTGATGCGTTGGTGATACTTCTGGCGCAGCACTGTGATGACGTCGAACGCTGTACATCCGGCGAGCCCCGAGGCCACCAGTTCAATTGGCTTCGGTCCGGTGCCGCCCGCGCTATCGTCCAGCAGCATTTGGTGCCCGCTGCCAGTCTGCGCCACGAATTGCCGTTGCTGCCTAAGTGCTTGTGTCAGTTCAACTTTCGCGGAAATCATAATGTACCTCCCGTGCCGTTTCAGTAACGAATCACTGGAATAAATGCAATAGGGCCGAATTTGTTACAGCGAAACTCGGACTTGCTGGGCTATCAGTACCCACCCGGGTGACATCCAACAATCTGCGCTTGTTCTTGTTCTTGCTCTTCAGGTTGTATCCTGAGGCAGGGGCGGCCATGATCGCCCACTCTAAACATGAATAATTTTAAACATTTTCCTCTTTCGCAAGTGGTTGGCATGATTCGGCTCCGGTATTGGCTGGCTCTTTCTCTTTTGCTGTCCACCGCCATGCTCTGTCAGGCACAGCAACAGCCGGCCAGCCCGCCGGATGCGCCTTCCGCCACTCAGTCTGCTCAAACAACGGCAGCTCCACCCGACCCTTCGCAATCCCACGACACCTTTACCCTCTTGGCGCGGCGGTCAACCTTCTTCCCCGATCTCGCGACCTCGCCGGGCCCTCTCTCCTCTTCGCAGAAATTTAAGTTGTTTGCGAGTTCGAGCATCTCGGGCAGCGCAGTGCTTTCATCCGCCGCCGGGGCCGGCTACAGTCAGGCGGTTGACTCGTATTCTGGTTATGGTCAGGGCGGGGAGGGCTACGCCAAACGCTTTGGCGCGAGCATGGCGCGCGGAGCCACCACCAATTTCTTCGGCACGTTCCTGATCCCTTCCCTGCTTCATCACGACCCGCGCTATTTTGTGTTGGGCAACGGCAGTTTCCGCGAGAGCGCGAAATACGCGCTGCGCCGGGTATTCATCACGCGCACTGACAGCGGCGGAGACGCATTCAACTGGTCCGATATTCTGGCCCCGCTCGCCTCTGAAGGTATTGCCAATACTTACCTGCCTGAAGGAGACCGCACGGCGGGACAAACCATCGAGCGCTATGGCACTGACATCGGGATCCGAGCCGCGGAGAACCTGCTGCGGGAGTATTGGCCCACGGTGGCCAAGAAGCTGAAGCGTCCCCGGAAGTCCGCTCCGGCCCCGACCTCCCTTCCACCTGCTTCCGCTCCTAAGCCATAGCCCGAAGACGCCGCCGGCGTCTGGCCTCGCGGTTGGTGGATGGCACGGGCAGCCCACGCTTGTGCTTCCTATTTGTCACACTGCGTTGTGATTCCTGTGACATAAGTCATCGGCAACACCCTCGCTCATGCTTCAACCTTGAAGATCATCACAACAATTGCTAAGGGTGTCTGCGGTTCTGGCGCGTCGAGGCACGAAATTGAAGCGTCATCCGAAAGGGGTCTATGTCATACAAGAAGCTGTGGATCGCTCTGGGCTTGGTTGTCGTCATCTCATTCGCTGTTCTGGGCGGAGTCGGAGTCAAAGTGTTGCACTCCGCGCCACCCATTCCCTCGCAAGTGGTTTCCACTGACGGCACCGTGCTGTTCGACGGGAACGCCATTCGCGACGGACAGAACGCATGGCAGTCGATTGGCGGCCAGGAAGTGGGAACGATCTGGGGGCATGGTTCTTACATCGCGCCCGACTGGAGCGCCGACTGGCTGCATCGCGAATGTGTTTTCATCCTCAACGGTTGGGCTCGGAACTTGGGAGCTACTAACTATGCGGCGTTGAATGTGGAACAGCAAGGCGCACTGCAGGCCCGGTTGCAACAGGTGATGAGGCACAATACCTACGATGCTTCAACCGGACGCATCACTCTCGATCCGGTTCGCGCCGCTGCCTTTGAGGAGCTTCACCGCTACTATGCGGATATTTTCACCCAGGGCCTGGATGCTTACGCCATTCAACGCGGGGCCCTGAGCGACCCGGTCAAACTTCGTCAGATGAGCGCCTTCTTCTGGTGGACGGCCTGGGCAGCTTCGACCAACCGTCCCGGATCTGATGTGACCTATACCCAGAACTGGCCTCACGAGCCCCTGGTCGGCAACCAGCCCACCGGCGGTGCGATTGTGTGGAGCGTCATCAGCTTTGTCTTGCTGCTGGCGGGCGTGGGCGGCATGGTGTGGTACTTTGCCTCGCAGCCACGAGCCGTGGCTGAGGAACTTTTGCCGGAAGCGGACCCGCTGCTAGGGCTCAAGCCCACGCCTTCGCAACGCGCCACCGTAAAGTATTTTTTTGTGGTTGCCGCCTTATGGGTGGTTCAGGTTGGCTTGGGCGCTCTCACCGCCCACTACGGCGTTGAGGGCTCCGCCTTTTACGGAATCCCTCTCGACCACTGGCTCCCTTATAGCGTGACCCGTACCTGGCATTTGCAGATTGGCCTGTTTTGGATTGCGACTTCATGGCTCGCCACCGGACTGTACGTTGCTCCGGCGGTCAGCGGCAGCGAACCCAAGGGCCAGAAGCTCGGAGTCAACGTGCTGTTCGGCGCGCTCCTCTTCGTCGTCCTCGGCTCTCTGGCCGGTGAGTGGTTAAGCATCCAACACAAACTCGGCAACCTGTGGTTTTGGTTTGGCACACAGGGATATGAATACGTGGACCTGGGCCGATTCTGGCAGATCCTTTTGTTCGGCGGTCTTACTTTCTGGCTGTGGCTTATGTGGCGCGCCCTGAAGCCTGCGTTGCTAAAAAAGGATCATAATTACTCGCTGTTGCTGATGTTCCTAGTGGCCAGTATCGCCATTCCCCTCTTCTACGCCGCGGGCTTGATGTACGGTCAACGCAGCAACCTCGTCACCGCCGAGTATTGGCGATGGTGGGTGGTGCATCTTTGGGTGGAAGGCTTCTTCGAAGTTTTTGCGACCGTGGTCATTGCCTTTCTGCTGACGCGGCTCAAGTTGCTCTCGGTGGCCACCGCCACTCGCGCCGTAATGTTTTCCACTGTGGTCTTTCTGTCGGGAGGCATCATTGGCACTTTCCACCACTTGTACTTCGCGGGCACTCCGAACATCGTGTTGGGATTGGGCTCAGTGTTCAGCGCATTCGAGGTGGTGCCGCTAGTGCTGATTGGGTTTGAGGCCTGGGAGAACATCCGCCTGGCCCGTTCCCGCCAGCAACACGTCTGGGTGGCGGCCTACAAGTGGCCCATCTATTTCTTTGTTGCGGTGGCGTTTTGGAATTTCGTCGGCGCCGGCCTGTTCGGGTTCCTCATCAATCCACCCATCGCGCTTTATTACATGCAGGGTTTGAATACTACTGCGGTACACGCGCACACCGCCCTGTTTGGGGTTTATGGAATGCTTGGGCTGGGGCTGATGCTGTTCTGCCTTCGCGCACTGCGTCCGGGAAGGGCATGGAAGAACGGTCCCCTCTGGCTTGCTTTCTGGTGCATCAACGTTGGGCTTGCCCTGATGGTGCTGCTCAGCACTCTGCCCATTGGCTTGATGCAGACCTGGGCCTCGGTTGAGTACGGCACCTGGTACGCCCGCTCCTCGGAGTTTATGCATTCTGCGGGTATGAACCAGTTGCGCTGGCTGCGCATGATCGGCGACTCACTGTTCGCGATCGGAGCGCTGGTGCTGGGCTGGTTCGTACTGGGCCTGGTCACCGGCCATTCTTACGACAAAACTGGCTTCGTGGCGGAAGGCGAGTGGGAAGTGCGCGAACACGAGGAGCCCGTCTTGCAGGACTGAGGTCGCGCCTAAAAAATCCGGGGTACCCTGCCCTCCTCGCGTGCTGCGAATCGGACAGCGTACCCCGGATTGAATGCTACAAACTCAACTCCTACTTGGTAGTGACGAAGCCGCCGAACAGGTCTTCGGCAATTGCGCCCACTTTGCGGGAATCGGTCCAGGACAGCCAGAACTTGCCATTGCTATCCGAATAAATTCCCTGATAGTCGCCGTACTGGTTGCCGTTAACGGTACGGCCAGTTTCGTCGGAGGTCGCAGTGGTGACGCGGAGGTTATTGCGGAACGTGACGCCACCATCCAGCGACAGGCTGAAGTAGCGCATCGTCTTTTTGTTGGCGATGTCCAGACGAGTGTCGTAGAACGAAACCCCTACGGTCCCGCTGGGGGAAACGGCGATCTGGTGGTGGAAGTGGTAGGCACTATTGGTGTCGTCATTGACCTTGGCTTCTGACGACCAAGTGGTGCCGCCATCATCCGAAAAGCGGACGTAGATGTTGGTGTTGCTGCCCACCGGATCTTTGTCGGTGTAAGAAACGTAAACCCGTCCGGCATGACTGCCGGTTGAGGGAGCGGTCGCGGTCATCGGGAAAGGAACGATGCCACGCGTGCTCTGCGGAGGGATGGAAACGAAGAAGGTGCTGGTGTTCAAACGATAGTTGGTGACCACATTTGCAGTCCCCCACGTCGCGCCGCCATCGTGCGAAGCAGCCAGGTAAATCTTTTTGCCGGTGTAGTCTTCCCATGCGGCGTAAACGGTGCCGTCAGGTCCGGTGGTGGCATTGACTCCGATGGTCGGATTGCCGCTGAAAATCTTCGAGCTTCTGGTCCAGGTAGTGAAACCATCGCGCGAATACAGCAGGTAGGGTGCGTTGTTGCTGCCGTTGTCGTCATAGCCAATGTACACGCTGCCGAAATAAGGACTGGTGGGAGAATTGTCCACAGTCATCATGTCGCGGTCAGGGAACGAACCGGCGGCGGTGAGTTTGGTGGAAGTCCAGGTGGTTTGGCCGGCCTTCTTGTAAGCAATGCGCTGGTCCGAGCATTCGAACGATACGAATGCGTCGCCGCTGGCGTTGAAGCCCAGCCAAGTGTCGTAGCAGAATCCACTAGGCACAATGTTGGTGCTGGTAAAGGTCCTGCCGCCGTCGGTGGATTCCCACACTACCGCTCCGGCACCGGTGGACTGCGCCAAATCGTTCACGCTCTCCAGGATGTGGTTCGGGTTGGTTGGGTCTACAGCAACGCTGGTCTCACTCTGCGAGCCTGTTTCGTTAGAGATGTTGATATTGGGCCCGATGCCGAACGCACTGGGTAAGAATTGCGGAAAGGGTTGAGCTTGTCCACTATGCATCGGCACTGTGTTAAAAGGACTGGGGGATGCATCCTGAGCTGAAGCAGGTGTAAGGGTTACGAGGAACAACAGAGCGACCACAAGGACGCTCCCGACTGCAAATACACGATCAGTTGCTGGTCTCATTGAAAAGCCTTTTCTTGGAATTACTAGAGTTAGGATCGGCGGAAAGAGGAATCTCCCGTCAGGTGGGAATTATAGACCTGATTGAAGGCGAGTGAATGTAAATTCGGAACGAGGATGAAGAATGAGGATTCTGAATGATTTGAACACAAAGGACTGCGTCACACGCCGCCGAACAGCGGGTCCTTCGCTTCGCTCAGGATGACAAAACCAGTTATGTGGCGGGGGGCAGCGGACAGCAGGTCCTTCGTGTATTGTGTTTTGCAAGATTTCTTTTTCAGAAAAGGAGAACCGACGAAACGACCTCTTTTTTTGAAAAAGCGGGCGCCAACCAGATGATGCTAAACAACTATTTGTGATTCATGCCCTCCATTTTCTTTGATGGCTGCATTTTTTTCGAAGCGCCGAAATCCACCTCGTTGGCCACCAACTTGCCGTTTACAACGTCTGCGTGAACCACTAGCTTGTCGCCAACTTTCAAG
>JBBQVN010000185.1:0-6484 GCA_038211475.1 Terriglobales bacterium
GGTCCGCGACGCCAGCGATTGGATGGCGCAACATTTCTTCAGCGGCGGCATCATGCCCAGCGACGATCTGCTGCTCTACTTTCAACGCGACGTCAACCTCGTAGACCACTGGCAGTTCGACGGCACCCACTACCAGAAGACTTCCGAAGCCTGGCTCCGCAATATGGATCGCCATCGTGCCGAGGCGCTGGATCTGTTTGCCTCGACCTACGCTGGCGATCTGGCCGGCAAAGACCGCCGCGCCGAGGCTTTGCGCTGGCTGATCCGCTGGCGCGTATTCTTCATGGCCTGCGCCGAGTTGTGGGGATACCGCGGCGGCCGCGAGTGGCTGGTTTCCCACTACTTATTTAACAAGCCGTAAGGGGGACACTCCTGTGGCGGGAACTTCTGTTTGAGGGAGTTTAGTTTTTCAAGTGTAAGGCGGACACTTCAGTACGCCGCGGTTGACTTGCACAGTCCAAACAAACGCAGCAGAAACCCGCGGGCCGGAGTCTTCAACGAAAGCGCGGTCCAACTCCAGATCTGCTCGTACTCCTCGTCACGAGGGTGCCCCGTTCAAGCTTCGCTTGGGCGGGCAATTCACCGCCACGAGTCCCGCCATCTGGGAACGCGCTGCACGGCCTCCCCGAGAGCTTTTCGCAGGGCTTATACCCGCCAATAGTCCGGACGCCAGTTCTTCACTGCCTGCTTAATCTCTTTGTTCGACAGGTTTTCGGTCAGCGCCCGTTGCGCCAAGGCTGGCACCTCGGCGTCGGAGGCAAAGCGCAAAGCGACCAGTTGGCTTTCGCTGAGCTTCATCAACTGGGAGCGCAGATTCTCCGGTAGCAGCAGGGCCAGACGCAGCCGTTCTTCCAGACGAATCACACGGGTCTGTACTTTGATTGCATAGATCCGGCCCTTTATGATGCCGCCCACTACGGCGGCCAGAAAAACTACCACTGCGGCGGAATGCAGGCCAGGATGGCGCACTAGCCAGTACATCGACATCAGCCAGCCCAGACCCAGCACCGGCAGAATGAAAAAGTGGAAGGGTGGATCTACGCGGGTATGGTTTGCGAAGTTCTGCGGCGACGGATCAGCCATGAAGACTCCAAGTGAAAGATTGAAAGCTTCATCAGCTTACAGGAAAAAAGCCGCCGGAGCCTTCGCTCCAACGGCCAGTTTCCGCGCAACGTGTTGCTTACTGTCCGGTGCCGGAGAGGGTCAGTTTTTGTGGGCTGCCGCCTCCGTTATCGAACACTGAGTAGGTGGCCTTCTCCGTACCCACAATGCTGGGAATGAAGATGAAGGTCAAGTTGCAACTCGCTCCCGCTGCAATGGTTCCACCGCAGGGCGGGTTCCCGTTGTAGTAATTGGGGAAGTCGTCGCTGTTGGTCCCCGTAATGGTGGCGTAGGAGATGGTCACCGGGACCAGGCTTACGTTCATCAGGGTCGCAGACGCCGTTACGGACTGACCGCGCGTGACTGTCCCAAAGTTGAGGGTGCTGGCCGGCTGGAAGGTAAGTGCGGTTCCAGTGCCGGTCAAGGAAATGCTCTGCGGGCTGGTCGGATCGCTGTCGGCCACGCTCAGCGTACCCGTCTGCAAGCCGATCAAAGTGGGATTAAACGTCACCTTGATGACGCAGGTGCCGTTATTGGCGATCACCAAGCCATTGGAGCAGGTGGTTCCGGTCGAGGCGACAGCAAACGCGCCGGTCGTGCTCAACGCGGGAGTGCTCAAGGTAAGGTTAGCGCCAGTTTTATTGGTCAGCGTCACCGAAGATGACGCGCTAGTTGCGCCAATCGCGGTGGTGCCGAAGGTGAGCGACGTGGGACTGAAGGTCACGCTGCTGGTGCCGGTACCGGTCAAGCCCACAATTTGTGGGGTGGCTGGATCGCTATCGTTCACCGCAAGCGTTCCCTTCTTCGCGCCTGTGGACTGCGGCGAGAACTGCAACATAACGGTGCAGCTCGCTTTCGACGCCAGAATCAGTCCGGAAGCCGGGCAAGTGTTTGAGGTGATGGAGAAGTCCACCGGGTTAATCAGCGTGATGGCGCCCATGGTGACGCCAGTGCTCCCGTTGTTCTTCACCGTGACCGATTTGATCGCGCTCTTGGCTTTTACCACTATGTTGCCAAAAGCCTCGGTCGAAGGGGTTACCGACATGGCAGTTCCGGTCCCGGTTAAGGCGATGGTCTGCGCCGGACTGAAAAAGCCGTTGTCGTTAATGGTAACGGTGCCTACAGCAGGTCCAGACGCCGTCGGCGTGAAATATACGTACATGGTGCACACCTGGCCGTTCGACATGCTGCCGCAGTTGTCTGACTCGCTGAAGGGCCCGCTCACCGTGATGCTGGAGATGTTGAGCGGTCCCACCGCGCTGAGTTTCACATACTGCGACCCGCTGGTAGTGTTCACGCTCTGCAGCCCGAAGGCCAGGCTCGATGCCGAACGGTTGACGGCTGCAAACGCGTTGATGCTGCGCACCCGGTAGTTGTAGCTGTCCGCGAACAGGAAGTTCCCGGTGCTGTCCTGAATGACCTGATTGGGGTAATACAATGAGGCGGAGGTGGCCACGCCGCCGTCGCCGATATAGCCGGTTCCGGGGTTGGTGCCTCCACCCGCAAAGGTTGTCATCGAGCCGCCTTGGTCCACCCAGCGCAATCGGCTTGAGCTCGTATCGGAGATGAACATGTTGTCGTTCAAGTCCACTGCTACCGATGCCGGGTAAGACAGACCAACCTGGGTGGCGGGCCCATCCCCCTGGAAGTAGCATGCGCCATTGCCAGCTACCGTACTGATGTTCTTGGTGAGGGCGTTCACTTCGCGAATGCGGCAGTTGTAAGTGTCGGCAATGAAAATATTGCCGGCCGCATCTGTGGCGACGCCGTACGGATAGTACAACATGGCAGCCGAGCCAGGGCCTCCGTCGCCGGAATAGCCATTCAGACCGATTCCCACCACGGTGTTGATGGTGCCGTTCACTACTTCCCGGATTACTCCATTGGAAGAGTCGGCGATCCACACGTGGTTGGCCGCATCCACGAACACCCCGTAGGGGTAATTCAGGCTCGCGCCGACAGCGGGACCACCGTCTCCGCCGTAGCCGCAGGTCGGAATCCCATTGACGATCCGCCCGGCAAAAGTGGTGATAGTCCCTGCGGTGTTGACTTCTCGAATCAGGCAGTTGTAAGTGTCGGCAATATAGGTGTTGCCCAGGCTGTCGCGAGCCACCCCGCTAGGGTTGGAAAGCTCGGACGTCGTGGCTGGAAGGTTGTCGCCGGTGTAGCCAGCGACGCCGGTGCCCGCGAAGAACGTCAGATTGCCGGTGGAATGGGTTAAGTTACGAACCAATTCATTGGAGCTGTCTCCAATGTAAACATTGGACGACGCGTCTTCGAACACCCCGAACGGGTAATAAAGTTCCGCGCCCAATGCCGGGACATTGTTGGCGGGAGTGGCCAGAGTAGGGCTTCCATTCCCCGCGATGGTGGTGATGGTGCCCGCCGTGCTCACTTGGCGGATGCGGTAGTTGTACGTATCGGCGATGAAGATGGTTCCACCGCTGTTCACCGCTACTCCTTGTGGATAGTACAGACAAGCCTGCACGGCCGGTCCATCGTCACCACAGAAATACAACTGACCATCGCCGGCGACGGTATTGATGTTGCCACCCACGGTGAAATTGCGAATGCGGTCGTTATATTGGTCCGCGATCCAGACCGAGGTGCCCGCGCTGTTGACGGCCAGGTTAGTCGTGTAACTAATGAGCCCTGTGGTGGCGGGTCCGCCGTCTCCGGCAAAACCGCTCTGTCCGTGGGTCCCTGCAATGGTGCTGATGTTTCCGGTTGAAACGGCGACCTTGCGCACCACGTAGTTGTAGGTGTCGGCGATGAAGATGTCGCCGGCGCTATCGAGTGCTAGTCCGTTCGGATTGTTCAGGTTAGCATTCACCGCCAAGCCGCCATCTCCTGCGAAGCCGCAGTTGCCGTTGCCGGCGACGGTCGAAATCGTGGTGCCCGCCACCTTGCGGATGCGGCAGTTGCCGCTATCTGCGATGTAGAGGTTATTGCCGCTGTCCAGGGCCAGTTGCGCGGGATAAGTCAGCATGTGCGTAGTGGCCGTGCCTTCGCCGTTATAGCCGCACTGCTGAGCTTGCCCGGCTACAGTTGTGATGGTGTTAGTGCTGTCAATTTTGCGGACCACGCAGTTGTAGGTATCGGAAACGTAAATGTTTCCGCTGCTGTCCACGACTACGCCTTGCGGGTTGCTGAAGTAAGCGTTCAGTGCACCTCCGGTAACTCCGTCGCCCGCATACCCAGAGATGCCGGATCCTGCCACCACTGTGATGGTGCCGGCAGTGCTGACTTTAAATACCCGCTGTTGATACGAGCTCACAATGTAGTAGTTCCCGGCGCTGTCCAGCGCAATCGCGGCGGGCTGGTTGAGGTTGGCATCAATAGCGGGCATCCCACTAGGGCCCCCGCCAACAAAGGTGGTGATGACGTCCTGCTGCGCATACGCAACAGGCAGCAGCAGCGCGGCGAACAGCGCGGCCAGCAAACTGTATGTGATTCTTCGCATCGCGAGATCTCCTTGAAAAATTTTGATTAGGCGCAATCCTTGAGTTCGCATCAGGGCTAGCTCGTCGGCAGTTCCGCACGCCGCGAAAGCTGAATGCTCTTGGTCCAGGTGGTGCCGTGCGCGTCTTTGTAACGGACGGTCAGAATGGGCGGCATCCCCCTCTTCCAGCGCTCAAAATCTCGCACCGGCACCGTGAACTCCCGGCTCAAGCGCACGTCGCGCTGATCGGGAAACGACTTGATGACAGCATAAGAACCCTGCACCGCAGTATCCTGTGCGTGGTGTAAGGCGACCGTCGCGTTCTTGATGTCGGCGTCGCTGTGATTGAAAATCTGCAAGGTGAGGGTGAGAGTGACGTTGTCGCCCTCTTGCTGGGCACCGCTAATCGCGTAATAGCCGGCAAAGTCCCGACCGTCTTTTGCGAACGCAGACGAGGCCAGGACTAGCACCACAACTAAGGCTGCCAACCGGCAACCCCTTTGCTTTGGGTTTTGCATACTTCCTCCTGAAATTTGGTGTTGCGAATGGTGAGCGCGATGGGGAAGCCCTTCTAGCGCTCATTTAGAAGAACGCAAACCGGGCCGATTTCCCTTTTTGCCGAATGCAAGATCTGCAAGCTGCGCACTGCCCCTTTTCTCGCGTACACGCTGGCTTCGCCGCACCCCTCGCCGGTCGCAGCGGTGCATAATAGGAAGGGGGGAGAATGCGCAGTATGAAGCGGTTTTTTGTTAGTTTTTTGGTTGCGCTGGGATTGCTTGCGTCGAGCTTCGCGCAAAGCACCACTGCGGCGGACCCGACAGTCGCCGATCCGGCCCACGCCGATCCGACCGTCGCCGATCAAATCTTCGTGGTTGCCCCCAAAGCCAACTGGCTCGACACCAAAGCGGATTTGCATCCCGGCGACCATCTGCAGATCACGGCTGTTTCCGCCGAAGCTGCTGGCGCCAGCGCTTGTTCGCCCGACGGAGTGAGCCAGCCTGCCGCTGACACCGCCACTCTTCCCCTCCCGTCGGCATTGCCGGGAGCCCTGCTAGCGCGCTTTCAGGAACACGCCATCCCGGTGCTGGTTGGTTCTAGCCAGGAGTTCAACGTCACCACCGCCGGCCGTTTGTATCTGGGCCCGAACACTCGCGGCTTTCTGCAATGCACTGGCGGCTTCAACGTGACCGTCCACTTGGGTCCCAAGACCCAGACTTGGGGAGCCGAATACAAAGGCAAGCTGTCCCGCGCCGCGAATATCTGGCTGAACGGACAGGGTGGCGACAGCTCCAGTACCGCGCCGACTTCGCCCGGTATAATTTCCGGACCGGGAGCCGCGCCGGTCGCCCCAACCAAACCCGCGCAGCCTTTGACGGCGCCCGCCAAGCTAGAGCTTTCGACGAGTGCGCTCGACTCCGCCCTGACCCAGCAGATCGAGCGGCTGCCGCGAAGAGTGAGTGACGAGTTTCACGGCCCCGGCGACGCCGTAAATTTCGTTCTGATTGGTTCAGAGCAGCAGATGAAAGATGCGCTGACTGCCGCCGGGTGGCACCTCGCCGACAAGTCCGTGGAGAGCGCCATCATGCGGGCGATTATCGAAACATCCCAGAAGAAAGATTACCTGGCGATGCCGATCAGCCTGCTCTATCTGTTCGGCCGCTCCCAGGACTTCGGCTACGAACAGGCCGAGGCCGTCGCGATGGTCGCCAGCCGTCATCACTTCCGCCTATGGAAGGCGCCATTTCAATGGCAGGGGCGCGACGTCTGGGCGGGCGCGGGTACGCACGATATCGGATTTGAAAGGGACCAGCGCAATGGCAGCCTGACCCACAAGATTGATCCCAAAGTTGACGGCGAGCGCGACCACATTGCCGAGTCGCTACAACAGGCCGGCCAGGTCAAGAGCCTGAACTACTTCCTCCCCAGCAATCCGGTGCTCGA
>JBBQVN010000186.1:0-6480 GCA_038211475.1 Terriglobales bacterium
CACGTTCATTACCGACAGCGGCAGAGTGGGCATCACTTTATCGGCGACCACGGCTTCGGGATCGGATTGCAGTAACGACGCGTACACGCGGTTGTTGACGTGTTCGCGGTTGAGCATCGCGATGGTCGAGGCCAGGCCCAGACTGCGACCGGGTTGTGGAGCAGCGCCCCGCACTTTGTCGAGAGTATCGCCATCGCTCACCAGAATGTGCAGCGTGCCTTTCGAAGTGGAAGGCGGAATGCGAATGGGAATCTGGCGGACAATGCGTTCGCCGCGGTAGGGCCGGAGCAGGGCTTCCACCACAATCTCGTCGCCGGGACGTGCTTCGGTCACATCGGTGCGGGCGCTCTCCAGCCGCGCTGATTTCCGTTCACGCTCGATATCGAAATCGAGGGTCAGCGACTTTACCTGAGGAATGTCGTAGAGGTTGCCGTAGATGCGGCCGAAGCGGTCGCCCAAACTCGCTGCCGCCAGCGCTGCCGCGGGCTGTCCAGCATCGTTGGGCGCAAACATGTCAGCCAGCGCCACCTGCGGATAGCCTTCCACGTCCATCGAGCCCTTCATGCGGAAGGTCGTTTCTTCGCCATATTCGTTGGTGCCGTGCAAAGCGTTGAACACCGAGGCCATGATGGCGACCGGGCTGAGCTTGGCGTTGTTCAGCACTTCAAAGTGGAATTCACGAGGACGCGAGCCGCCGTGAATGGTGAGGGTGACGGGAATCATGTCGGCATCTTTGCCGAACGTGCCCAGAATGCCTTTGCTGCGGTCCTGCACGAACGAGCCTGCGACTTCGGTGGTGTTGACGATCTTGAAGGCGTTAAGGGGCGAAGGCAGGGTGGCCAGCACTTCAGCCTTATTCATGGGCAGATCGACGGAACCAAACTGCAACAGGGGATGTCCGCAAGCCAGAAGGTGTTCGGCGTCCACGTAAGTGACGGTACAAGTGGCGGCTATGTCCATATCGCCACGCACCAGAATGGCGCTGACCGCGGAGCCGGACTCCAGTGGTTCGGGCTGTTTCGCGCCGCTGGTGACTGAGCCTGCGCCCATCACCGGGACTATGCCGGAAGCGGCGAACTGAGGAGCGAAGCGGCGGACCGCGTCTTCAGAGAAACCGCTGAAGACGAGCGGAGTGTCAATCGGCTTGAGGTAATTGCTGAAACCGGCGGAGGGTAAGGCGGAGGCTTCTGAGGGGGAAGCAGTCTTGGACGCGCCAACCATTGCAGGGAGCGGGGCGGATTGGGAATCCATCGCAGGCTTGCGGTCGAACGCATTGATTTCAAGCATTTCGCCGATGGGGGTGACGCCTGCAATCGGCTCTTTGGAAAATTCCCCGATGCGGAAGGCGAGCGCGCCCGCGAGCTTGCCATCGAAATAGACTGGGCTGCCGCTCATGCCGGCGACCACTCCAGTGTATTCGGGCTTGGTTCCTGAGAGGCGGACCAGAATGACGTCGCCCTTGGGCCCATTGACGTTGTGCATCACTCCCAGAACTTCCACGCCCATGGGCTCGGGCTTGGTTCCCTGGAAAACAGTGTAGGCAACGCCCTTCATGCCGGCGTGAATCTGATTGATAGGAATGGTCGGAGTGGCGTTGGAACTCTGCGCGATGCTGACGGTGGCGGACAGCAAGCAGCACAGGGCAACGAGCGAAAGTGCGGCTTTCGTCATTCTTGGCCCCGGAAAACTCTGCATCTGATTTTTTTTGGTTCGCGCCCCCGAGGCTTCGATTTAAATCGTTCGGATTTAAACGACGAAGGATATGTCAAGTGGCGACGCGGTTGCATCTATACTAGCATAGGATTTTCAGAATGATTCCCATGAGTAATTGGTTAATTTTGCGTAAGTTTTTGGGTTCGACAGAGCGTTTCCAGAATTGCTCCGGAGCCGCTTTGTTACTGGTTGTGATGCTGATGATGGGACGCGGCGTTGCCCAAGACACGCCGCCGCCTGCGTCCGGCACTCCCAATAAGCAAGAAGCGCCAGCTGAAGCCGGAGGCCCAGGCGGCGAGGTGGGCCCGTATGTGATCCCCAAGAAAAAGGAAGCACCTCCTCCGCCCGCTCCCGAGAGGCCGAAGAAAATTGAAAACATGCCGGATTACTCGCTGCATGTGGATGTGCCGCTGGTGAACGTGGATGTGCTGGTGACGACCAAGAACGGTCAGTTCATTCCGGGCATGAAGCAGGAGAACTTCCGCATCAGCGAAGACGGCGTACCGCAGAAGATCACCAACTTCAGTCAATCGCAGGCGCCGATTACCGCGGTGCTGGTGGTGGAGTTCGCGGAGACGAATTACTCTTTTCTGCGCGATGCGTTGAACGCCAGCTACGTCTTCGCCAGCACGCTAAAAAAAGACGACTGGGTGTCAGTGGTTTCTTATGACATCAAGCCGCATATCCTGGTGGACTTTACTCAGGACAAGCGGGAAGTTGTGGGCGCACTCAATACGCTGCGCATTCCGACGTTCATTGAAACTAATCTGTTCGATACCCTCTATGACACGCTGGACCGGCTGGACGGGGTGGAGGGACACAAGTACATCATCCTGGTTTCGACCGGAGTGGACACGTTCAGCAAGATCAATCTGGACCAGACCTTCAAGAAGATCAAAGCGACAAAGAACGTGACGATTTTCGCCATCGGCGTGGGCCAAGCGGCGCGGATTCGGGCGGAAGCAGGCGGGGGAAGGCCGTCGCATGGATTCGGCATCCCGATTGAGAACATCGATTACCTGCAGGCCGACAACGAAATGAAGACGTTCGCGAAACTAACTGGTGGGCGGGCCTACTTCCCGCGCTTCGAAGGGGAATTGCCCGAGGTTTTCAAGGACGTTGCGTCGGACATTCGCAATCAGTACCAGTTGGCCTATCACCCGACCAACACGAAGTTTGACGGGACCTATCGCAAACTGAAAGTGGAACTGGTGGGACCCGACGGTGCTCCGCTGAAGATCAAGGACCAGAAGAATAAAGACGTGAAGGTGGACATCATCGCCCGCGAAGGCTACACCGCAAAGCATGTGGTGGACTAGCTATTCGCCCCGGTCTTGGGGGGGGTGCGTGAAGTCTGACCGGACCTAAGTTGCCAGCCAACTTCTAGATCTGAGCGTCACCCCCTTCGCGCATTGGTGCACATTCGTAGAGCTGTACGACTCTCTGGCTTCACGCACTTGGCCTGTTCCATTTCCGCAGCGTGTGCTTTAATCAGCGCAAACCTCTGATGGCATTGGCGAGATCCAGGCGAGGGGTTTCGATATGCTTCCGGTAGATTGCTATCGCCTCCTGGTAACAGGGTGTGGCCCGTGCTAGTGAGCCTTGGTTTCGATGGATGTCTCCGACGTGTCGCAGTGTGTGCGCAAATCTGAGCGGATCGGGCAAGTTACGATAAAGGCTCGCAGCCTCTTGTAATGTTCAGTACCAGGGCGTTGTCCTTCAGGTCGCGCTCGATCTGGCCTAGACCAGTCAACGACCTTGCCGGCAACACCTGAATCAGCATCGCGGCGGCAGATGTCGACTGCCTCGGCGAAGAGTTGGTTCGCTTCTCCAATCTTCCCTCTCTTCGCGCTTCGTATCCCGAAGTAAGCAGGACGTCAGTTGCACGAGGCATGATAACGAGAGCGTGCCACCAAGGCACGCTGCAGGGCAACGCGAACCCTACCACGTAAAAAGAGGACGAGCTTATGGCGCAGTGTCTGCTGGATTGCCCAGCAAGACCCCCGAGACATTCCTTACGCCATATCCCAAGTTCCCGACGACTACGCCAAGTACGGACTTGCAAGTACGGGACGCCATTCGCTGGCTGAACAGCAACCCTATGTGAACACAGGTACTTGTCTTTCGCAGGATGATGCCGGCCGGACGCTTGGTCAGGATCCGCTGGCGTGAGTTACTCGACCACGTAATCGCGTCGAACGAGCAACATCTGGGTGGCTTGGAGTTGTACAAAAGATGTCCTACTTGCCGGCGGCTTGTACAAAACATGTCCTATTTGCCGCCAACTTTTACAAGATATGTCTTAGATCCGCTGGATCGCGCGAAATCCGGGGTACAAATTAAAGCTTGCGGGTCCCACGTGCTGCTCAAATCACGAAACGGCTGGTGGTAGGGTGGCACACAAAAGCCCACTTTTTTGTTTTTAAGTGAGCAATGTTGTACAGACCGGCCTCGAGTCTGTCCCTACCCTGACGAAACGGTTGGTAGTAAGTGGCCCGCCGAAGGAGCAACAATGAATATAAAGTGGCACACTCTCGTCGTTTTGGTCCTAGTGCTCGCAGTGAGCTCCTGGGCTAAGTCCAGTTCCACAGATGTTGCTATTAACCTTGGCACAGCATCCAACTTCGGCGTGCTCGCCGGTTCCGGCGTCACCAATGTATCCGCGTCAACCAGTATCACGGGTGATGTCGGCAGTTCTCCGACACCCAGCGTAGTCGGACTGCTGCCGACGCAGGTGAACGGGACACTGTACCTTACTCCCGATCCGGCGACCGCTCAGGCCCAAACCGACCTGACGGTGGCTTACAATCAAGCCGCCGGAGCGGCTTGCAATACAGTCTTAACCGGTACCGACCTGGGCGGCCTAACCCTGGTCCCCGGAGTTTACTGCTTTTCGTCGTCGGCACAACTGACGGGCACTTTGACTCTCGATGGTCAGGGAGACCCGAACTCTCAGTGGATATTTCAGATTGGGAGCACGCTCACTACGGCGACCGATTCCACGGTCAAGTTGACGAACGGCGCGGTGATTTGCAACGTGTATTGGCAAGTCGGCTCTTCGGCCACCATTCAAACCAACAATACCTTCGTGGGAACTATTATGGCCTTGACCAGCATCACGCTGGACGGGGGGACGCTGGATGGAAGAGCCCTGGCCAGCAACGGTGCGGTCACGATTTCCGCACAGGAAACCATCACCGAAAAACCTTGTACTTGCAATGTCTATGTAAGCAGCTCTTCGGCGGGGACGGTAACGACTCTTCAATTGCCCATTCCCTACGATTCTGGCTTGATCACTGAAACCGTTCTGGCCAAGGGCCTGACCTCATCTGAGGGACTTGTCTGCGGCACCGACCGGCGTCTTTACCTTGCCCAAAGCGGGGTGTACGGAGGCCCGCGGCAAATTGTGAGGCTCGACCAGACCGGACTGAACCTAACCACGATTGTGGACTTCGCGAAATACCCAGGACTGGCCAAGGGGGGCGGACCCGTCGGGCTTAGCTTCTCGACGACCAAGTCTGCGAACCCACCCATCTTCTTCAGCACGACGCTGGCGCAGGGATTGTCCAACACCGGAGTATGGAAAACAACCACGTCGAAGCCGACTCAAACCGTCCTACCGTTCCCGAGCCATGGAAGTGCAAATGGCGGCGGAGCCACTACGTTCTTGACGACGGGACCGTATACCGGAAGTCTGCTGGCTGTGGATGTAGCCAACAGCAAGGTGGTTCGCGTTTCCCCTCCGTTCACGAAGGGGCAAGCGGGAATTGATTTCATCACCACTCACCTGACCACTCCGGTCGGCATCGCAGTCAATCTGGCGGGAAATGTCTTTGTTGCCAATACCGATGGAACCATCCAGCAATATGGGTCGGATGGAACTTATGTCGGGTTGTACGCGACGACGGGCCTGCACAACATGAATCTAATCTTCTTCGGACAGACCATCGTCGTGACCACTCAAGACGGCGCGGTGATTCAGATCTGGCCGGATGGAGTGCAGGAGACCCTGGCAAACATCGCCGGCGCTGACGGCGTCGCGATCTGCTACAAGTAGGCACGTCTTACAACGAAGAACAGAAGAAGCCCGCCGGAAGATGGCGGGCTTTTTCGTGGCTGCTGGCGGACATTGGTCTGGCTCCAGGGTGGCGGTGGGTCGCCATGGGTCGCCGGCGGTCGCCGGCCATCGAGCGCCTATAACCGGGTTACGCGGGCACCATAGGGCAGCGCGAACACGGAAGGTGGAGATGCCGGTACAATGAATCGGCCCGGACTCAAAGTAAAGCTGAGGCGATTCTGATCCCGCAGGCGTCTCCTCCGTCCCCAGAGGCTCGCCTACGGATAAAAATTCATGCTAGTTACGCATAGCAGCTAAGGCTCATAAAAGAAGTCCCAAATCACGCCACCGGCCGAATCGCCGAGTATCCCATCAGCGAAGCCCCCGGTATGGTGCAGGCGAGCGCCAGTAGCGTCACGCGCCTCGATGGCTAATGGGGATGTGCGCGCCAACACTGGGCCTTGTTGGTTCAGACTTAGGAAGGTGTAATGCAGCTGATTGCCTGAGACATCGACCCAGACTTTGACATTACCGGCTGCCAGCGGCAAGTCTGTTGGGGAGGCAGGGGCACCGAAGGGTAGATTCTTAATTTGGAATGCAAACCAGCTGCCATTCGTATAGGCAAGGGTCCAGACCACTCCGAGGTGGTCGCGGTAGGCGATGTAAACCGCATTGTTGGCGGCGCCGGTTGGTTGGTAGTTACAAACGCT
>JBBQVN010000187.1:0-6472 GCA_038211475.1 Terriglobales bacterium
GATGGGGCGTGGTAGCGGTTGGTCAGCCAGTCTTTGAAAATCTTCTGCTCGGGGGAGTTCGCTTCGAAGCCAAACCCGATGGCCAGCGCGGGAACGCCTTGTCGAATGAAGTTGTACTGATCGCTGCGAATGAAGGAATTGCGCAACGGTTGGGGATCGGGCTGGATTTTTACGCCGTGCGCGTCGGCCACTTCGCCGACGCGGTCGCCGAGATCGGATTCCGCCAGGCCATAAACCGTGAGCACTTTCAAAGGGACGATGGGCAGGAACATGTCTTCATTAAGATCGGCGATCATACTGGCGACCGGGACGGTGGGGTGAGCGGCAAAATACTTGGAGCCGAGCAGACCTTTTTCTTCGGCGGTGACCCAAACGAACAGAACGGAGCGGCGCAACTTGACGGGAGATTTATTAAACGAATCGGCAATGTCGAGCAGCAGGGCACTGCCGGAACCGTTGTCCATGGCTCCGTTGTAAATCTTGTCGCCGTTGATAGGTTCCCCGATGCCGATGTGGTCGATGTGCGCGGAGAGGACGACATATTCGCCCTTGAGTTTGGGATCGGCGCCTTCGAGCTTGGCCACGATGTTGTCAGATTCAACCTTGGTGGTTTCCAGTTTTGCGGTAGCGGCGATGGAAAGCGGCAGCGGGAAGCGAGGAAGCGGCTTGCGGTCTTTGGCCAGAGCAACCAACTCAGCGAAGGTGTGGCCGGAGCCGAGGAAGAGTTGTTCGGCGTGAGCGGGGTTAAAGGTGACGGAGAGCTTCTGGCCCGCGGTTTCGTCGAACTCGGGATCGGCCAATTCCATGCTGACGTGGGCGCGATTGGCGGACATGCGCGACCAGGGAATATCCATGGAGCTGGGATTGGGGATGCCAATGATGCCGACGCAACCGGCGGCGCGCAGGGACTTCCAGCGTTCGGCGGCGGTCTGGTAATGGGAGGCGAGCGCAGCGGGGATCTCCTGGGGTGAGCCGGAGATAATGACTACGACTTTACCCTTGAGGTCGAGTCCGGCGAGGTCATCGTAATTCTTTTCCGGGATTTGCAGGCCATAGCCGAGGAAGACAAGAGGGGCGGCGGTGTGAGGGGCGAGGTTGACGCGAGTGCCGAAGTAGGCGTCTTCGCCGAGCACCAGCGGCTCAGGCTTGCCGTTGCGGACGAGGGCGAGGCTGGAATCTTTCTCGACGATCTGGCGCGAGACAAACTGCACGGGCTGGTAGTAGCCATTCGTGCCCGCAGGTTTCAATCCGTCTTTCTTGAGTTGCTCGACAATGTAGGCCTGGGCGCGGTGGAGGCCGGGGCTGCCGGTTTCGCGGCCTTCCATGTTGTCGTCGGCCAGCACCTTGACGTGGTTCCACCAGGTATTTCCGTCGAAGCGGGGACCGGTTTGGGCGGACGCAAAGGGCAAGAGCAGGCAAGCGAGCAGGAGGGCAAAGATTGTTTTCATGGGGTAAGTCTCCGAAGGGACAGGATACCTCGCGGTGCTCGGGATGACAAACTTGGATGGCTTCGCAACGACAGCAGGTCCTTCGCTTTGCTCAGGATGACCAAGTTTTAATCGCACTGCGAAGCAGCAACTTTGTCGCTTGCTTACGGTGACTAGGTTGCGCACGAACTGCAGATCCCTCGCTGTGCTCGGGACGACAAACTTGGGACGAAGTCGTAACGGACAGCGGGTCCTTCAGTACGCTCAGGATGGCAAGAGCAGTTATTAGCTTCAAGTTTCAAGTTTCGAGTTGAAAACCGGGTGACGGTTCCGAAACTTAAAACTCTAAATTGTGAAACTTGAAATTCCGAAATCCGAACATAGAATTGTGGCAGTTAAAAATCGAAATTGTGAAACTTGGAACTCGGAATGCGAAACTTGATATTGTGCAGCTTGAAACTCGAAGCTGTCCCACCCTCCCCGGTGTAAACTTTGTTGAACTACACATGACCGCGCCTAAATTAATCCGCCTCCTCCTCGCCGTCGTCGCCCTCGTCTCTTTGGCCCACGGCCTCGGCGAGCGCGCCACCACCGTGCGCGACGCCTACCTCTACGTCGCCCCTGACGCCACTTCCAACAAGCTGGCCGACATCTCCCGCGGTCTCGAACTGGTCATCATCGAGTCCAGCCGTGATTGGCTCAAAGTCGAAGCCCTCCTGGGCGAAGAGAAGACCGTCACCGGATGGATGCTCGACAAGGGTTTGGTTCGTGCCTCCACTCCCGACGGCGACAAGATCGTCTTTGGCGAAGCCGCCGACTCCGAAGACCAGGCCAGCCGCCGCGGGGGCCGCCGCCATGCCGACGACGACGCCCAGCACCTCTACATGCGCGTGTACGAGCAGTTCCCCAATTCCCCTTTGGCAGGCGAAGCACTTTACCGCGCCGCCGACATCAAGTGGCAACTCGAGCGCGCCCAAGTCGCCAGTCGCCCCTCCGCCCACGAAAAAGAGGCTTTCCTGCGGGTCGGCATGGACGAAGAAATGATGCGTCTGGTCATGAAGAAATTTTCCGGATCCAAGTGGGCTGACCTCGCCGCCTATCATCTGATCGAAAACAAACTCTGCGGCGACTGGCAGGGCGATCCCAAGTGTCCGGAAAAGGAAGCCGAATATTACGAAAAGTATGCCAACGACCGTGCCCAATCCCCCCGCGCCGCCGAGGCCCTCTACAACGCCGCCTCCCGCCAGGCGGCTCTGATCGAACTCTACAAATCCGACCAGCAACCCAAGAAGTCCAGTGACGCTCGGCCCCGCGCCATCGCCATCGCCCAGCGTGTTCTCTCGCAGTATCCCCAAAGCGACTACGCCCCCCGCGCGCAATCTTTGCTGTTCAAATTGAAGCAAGGCGTCCCCACCTACGGGAACGGCACCGAGTGACGCCTCGCTCAGCAGGATGACAAACAGTTTCGAGTTTCGAGACCAAGCCTTTACCACTGGGGGCACAGGGGAGAGCGGGTCCTTCGCTGCGCACAGGATGACAAACGCAGTTTCGAGTTTCTAGTTTCAAAACCGGTGCAGGACGCAGGCGGAAAGCGGGTCCTTCGCTTTGCTTAGGATGACAAATTCGTAGTGAGTCTTGGCTTTGCTCGGGATGACAAACCTGATACAGAGGGCCCACAAGAAAGCGGGACGGCGATTAGCGAAAGCGGAGGCGGCCATGCCTTTGGCATCCATAGCTTCCCCTGCTTGACTCGTGCTATGTTTCGCACATGGCGCATACATTCAGCTTATGCGGAGTGATTCTGGCGGCGGGCGCGTCCTCGCGCATGGGGCGCGACAAGGCGCTGCTGCCCTGGCCGCCGGGAGACAGCGGGCATGGGACGTTTTTGTCGGCGACGATCCGGTCCCTGATGGCTTCGTGCGACCAGGTGATGGTGGTGTGCGGCGAGAATGAAACCCAGATCGCACCGGTGGCGTATGGCGAGGGCGCGGCACTGGTAAGGAACCCTGCGCCGGGTGAGGGCCAATTCAGTTCGTTGCGCATCGGACTGAGAGAAGTGCTGGGGCGGGGCCGGGACGCGGCCATTGTTACGTTGGTGGATCGTCCGCCGGTGAGCCGGGAAACGGTGGCACAACTCGTGCAAGCTTTTGACGCGGCGATGAAGAGCGGGAAGTGGGCGGCGGTGCCGGAGCATGAGGGGCGTCACGGACATCCTATTGTGGTTGGGCGCGAGATGATGGAAGCGTTTCTGCGGGCGCCGGCAACGACCAACGCGCGGGAAGTGGAACATGCCCACCAGGAGAAGGTGACGTACGTCCCGGTGGCCGACCCGTTCGTGACCATGAATGTGAACACGCCGGCAGATTACGACAAGCTCGCGGCGCGATAATGTAATCATGGGCACGGCGAAGGCAAATGCGGCGTCGGGAGGTCAGATTGCCGCGTGCGCGGCGGGGCCAAATGCGGCGTCGGGAGGGCAGGTTGCCGCGGGCGCGCCAGCAGTGTCTTCCCCCACGGGCGCGGCCATCCAGCGTTACTTCGAAGTTTCGCTTTACCTGATGATTCTGACCGCGTTTGGTGCGCTGGCCAGCACGGGCGGGTTGGATTTGCCGGGAATAGTGTTGGTGGGGACGGCGCTGGTCGTGCGCGGGTATCTGATTGCGCGGCGGAAGCGGTTGGTCATCCCGTTGCGATGGACGACCTATCTGACGCTGGCCTACGTCGCGGTGTACCTGGCCGATTATTTTGTGGTATCGCAAAGCCTGCTGACTGCGACGGTACATCTGGTGCTGTTTGGACTGGTGGTGCGGCTGTTCTCAGTGGAGCGGGAGCGCGACCACTACGTGCTGGCGGTGCTGGCGTTTCTGATGATTCTGGCAGCATCGCTGCTGACCGTCGACAGCCTATTTCTGTTGAGCTTCGGGGTGTTCCTGCTGGCGGCGATTCTGACGTTTGTGCTGATGGAGATGAGGCACTCGTTGGGAAGCGGGCTGACGGTGGCGCGGGAGCCACGCGAAGCCCGCCGGTCGCGGCGCCTGGGCTACTCGCTGGCGACGCTGGCGCCGGTGCTGATGGGAATGGTGCTGGCGGGAGGCGCAGCGATTTTTTTTCTGATGCCGCGGAGCGCAGCTCAGTACTTGAGCGCATACTCGCATCCCAGCGATTTTTCGGTGGGGTTCAGCGAACAGGTACAACTAGGACGAATCGGGCAGATCCAGCAGTCGAATGCGGTGGCAATGCACATCCGGATCGATGGCGACGAGCACGGAAATTATTCGCTGCTGTGGCGTGGCGTGGGGCTGAGCGAGTTTGATGGGCGGACGTGGTCGAATCCATATCGGCGGCTGGCGGCTCCGTTGCGGCGCGCCGTCGATGGCAACTTCCAGTTGCGTGCGCTGAATGGCGCGAGCGTGCAGGTACCGCACTCGAGAGCCATTCACTACCACGTGCTGATGGAGCCGCTCGGCAGCAACGTTTTCTTTTTGGCGATGCAGCCCCGCCGGATGTCCGGCAACTATCGCATCGTGACCCAGGACGCAGCGGGAGCGGTGTACAACGCGGATGGCACACATACGGTCAGCCAGTATGAGGCCGATTCCGAGCTGCCACTGAACGTCGCCGAAGACTTGCAGCGGTCGCAGGGGCTTATGCCTCCGGAATATTTGGCGGCCTATTTGCAAGTGCCGGCGCTCGACATCCGCATCCCGCAACTGGCGCGTCAGATCACGGCGGGGGCGACGAATTCCTACGACAAAGCTGCGGCGATTGAACAGTATCTGAAAACCAACTTCAGCTACACGCTGGAATTGCCAAGCAGTCCGCCGGAGGACCCGGTTGCGAACTTTCTGTTTGAGCGCAAGGCAGGACACTGCGAGTATTACGCGTCGGCGATGGCGGTGATGTTGCGTAGCGTGGGAGTGCCGACACGAGTGATCACGGGATTTCGCGGGGGCGAGTTCAATGATGTGACCCACAGCTATGTGGTGCGGGAGAGCAATGCACATGCGTGGGTGGAAGCGTATTTTCCGGGGACGGGCTGGGTAAGCTTTGACCCAACGCCCTCGACGCCGGCGCTGTCTCGGACCGGATGGAGCCGGGCGATGCTGTATTTCGACGCGATGGGATCGTTCTGGCGGGAGTGGGTGGTGAATTATGACTCGGCGCACCAGAAGGGGCTGGGCGAAGAGGTGAACCAAAGCACGCGGGCGTGGGTGGACAAAGTGCGCAGGTTGGGACAGAAGGAGCACGAGGAATTACTGGCGGTGGCGCGTTCGACGGGGCAGCGGATGGCGCAGTCGCCAGAGCGGTGGATTGAAGGCGGCATCGCTTCGCTGCTGGTCGCGGGATTGCTGGTGGGGGCGCGTCCGGCGTGGCGGGGAATGCGGCGAAGTTGGGTGCAGAGGAATCCGGAGAAGGCACCGAAGCAGGCGGCATCGCTATGGTATTTTCGGATGCTGCGAGTGCTGGCGCGGAGCGGGGTGAAGAAGCATCCGGCGGACACGGCCGGGGATGTGGCGCGGCGGGTAAACGATCCGGCGATGCGGGCGCGGCTGGTGCGGTTCAGCGAGGCATACGAGTCGGCGAGGTTTGACAATGACGCGGAGGCGGCGAAGCGGCTGCCTGAGCTTTATGAAGAGGTTGCAAAGGGGCGGAAGTAGCGCGCGCAGCCCCTTGACTTATTTCATTGACCAATGCTGACGAGCCCACGCGTTCCAATAGGTGGTGTCGCCGGGTTGGGTCGTCCCTCCGGGATTTTTCATCATCCATTGGGGCTTACCCAGCGCTGAAGCGCTGGGCTACTATCTGCTGCCCCTCCGGGGCGAGGGGCGCGTTGGGGTCGGTGTGCGAGTAGGGACCACGGGACTGGAAGGTGGCGGTCTCGTTCGCTGCGCTCGGGATGACAAACTGACCTGCCCCCGGAAAACTCGACCACATGAAGCTGGAGTTCTCTCGTAATCTGAACGGGAGGGCGCAGGATGAAGAAGAGCCGGTACACGGAAGAGCAGATCATCGGGATGTTGAAGCAGCACGAGGCCGGGGTGAAG
>JBBQVN010000188.1:0-6413 GCA_038211475.1 Terriglobales bacterium
AGACCGCCGCACCATGGAGTTGCAGTCCGAAGGACTGAGGCACAACCCTCATCTCATGCTGATTGACGATGCCGACCGTCCCGCAAAGTGGTATTTTGGCCTGAAACAAGCATGGTTGGAGAGACAGCGCACCGGAGAAGATTTCCGGCACCCGATGAACGGTCCGGTCACGCTGCGATGGAGGAGCTAGCGGAGCCTCCACTCACTCGCCAACCAGCCAGTCCATCGCTTCTTCCCGGGTGGCGAACATGGGCAGCTCGCGCCGCGAAAACGACTTGAACGAATCGTAGTACGCAGTGGGCACAGTGTCGGCCCCCACCCAAGCCGTGCGCTTTACATACGGACGATCGAAGACCAGCGTCTTCTTGATGTCCTCTGCCAACTCTTTTCCGAAGTAGTCAACTCCGGTGAAGTCCGCCATCACCAGCACCGAATCCCGCGGCTGGGAGGTGATGGTGTCCTTGATATTGGCCACCAGCATACGCATCTCGTCAGCCTGGCAGTTGGTGAAGTCCAGGAGCAGAATCTGCATACCCTGATGCGTCATGAAGCGGATTCGGTCAGCCATTGCGCTCCTTAAAACCCTTGGCGAAGTCACTCGGCAAGGTCACTTAATGAGGTCACTTAACAAGGTCGCTTAACGAAGTCACCTAGCCCGTCGCTGCAAGCTGGTACGCCGCTACCCCAGCAGCGACTCCACAACTATATACACCCCTGCCAGCGCAGAATCCAGCGACTCCGGATTCTTCCCGCCGGCCTCCGCCAGGTCCGGACGCCCACCGCCCTTCCCTCCGACTTTCTGGGCTATCGGTCCAATGACTTTGCCGGCTGGCACCCGCGCGGTGAGGTCTTTGGTTACGCCAACAATCAGGGCGACATTGCCATCGCTCGCTGATCCCAGCACCACCACGCCCGAACCAATCTTGTCGCGCAACTGGTCCACAAGAGTGCGCATCTGGGCGCGATCCAGGTTGTCCACGCGATGGGCCAGCACCTTGACACCGCGCACATCCTTGACTCGCTCGCCCGCTGACGCCACCCACGATGACGCCGACTTCATCCGTGCCTGGTCCAGTTCGCGAGTGAGGCGCTTGATCTCAGCATCGCGCTTTTCCAGTTCAGTCTTCAGGGCTTCGGCCGGAGAAAACGCCGCCTCCTCGGCTTGGGGTGCCCCATCCTTTCGTGTCTTTTGCGAAAGGGTGGGACCGGCGAAGCTGGCCACCACGCTCTCCAGTGCATGATCTTTGCGGAAGTGCGCCAGCGAACGCTCGCCGGTAATGGCCTCGATCCGTCGCACTCCCGAGGAGACGCTTCCTTCTTTCAAAATTTTGATCAGCCCAATTTCGCCGGTGGCGGCCGTGTGCGTGCCGCCGCAGAGTTCGGTCGAGAAGTCGCCAATCTTCACCACGCGCACTTTGTCGCCATACTTCTCGCCGAACAGCGCCATGGCGTGGTATTCGTTCACCGCTACGTCAATCGGCACATCCACCATGGTCTCGACTCTCTGGTTGCGCAGCACTTCCCGGTTGATGATGTCCTCTATGTCCTGCAATTCTTCGTCCGCAACCCCGGTAAAGTGCGAAAAGTCGAAGCGCAGATGATTGGGCGCAACCAGCGACCCAGCTTGTTTCACGTGCTTGCCCAGCACCTCGCGCAATCCCGCCTGCAAAAGGTGTGTCGCCGTGTGATTGCGCATGGTGGACTCGCGCCGCCCGGCATCGACCACCGCGTCCAGTTTGTCGCCCACATGTAGGGTGCCCCATCCTTCCGCGTTTTTTGCGGAAGGGTGGGATTTCACGATGACCTGATGTGCTCGCACTCCCTGCACCGGCGAGTAGCATCCGGTCACTTCCGCGACCATCGTGTTGTGGTCGCCCGAGTAGAGCCAGCCGTGGTCACCCACCTGCCCGCCAGACTCGGCATAGAACGGGGTGTAGTCGAGAATGACTTCGCCTTCGTCGCCGGGTTTCAACTCTTGAGCGCCCTGGCCGTTGTGGACGATGGCAAGGACTTCGCAGCCATCTGAGCGAGTCTGACGATAGCCTTCAAATTCAGATTTGGGAAGCTGCTGGTACGCGGGATTGGCCGTCTGCTTGGCCGCGCCTTTCCAAGAAGCGCGAGCGCGGTTACGCTCCTTTCCAAAAGCCTCGTCAAAGCCGTTCTCATCGAACTCCAAGCCCCGATCTCGACAAGCGTCCTGGATGAAGTCCTTCGGCAGACCGAATGTCTCGTACAAGCTGAATGCCTTTTCTCCGCCGTACTTGACTCCCGATCGAGGGACCTCACTTTTAAGGGCTCGGTATTGCTGAAAAACTATTCCGCTCGGCAGCGTAGTCAGGAGACCACCGCGACTCCTGAGAATGCTATGGAATTTGTTTGCATCAACGGAAGCCCTCTGTTCATCAGCGAGACCACTAACGACTTCCCATGGCACCTGATATTGTCGCGCTATTTCCACCGCTCGAGTCGCGTCGTATTCAACGATCCACGGGGGGTTGCCAGCTCTATTGACTACGTCATTCACTTCTTGAAACAAGACCGAAAGTCCATTGTCGACCGATTCCTTCAGGGCGAGCAACGGGACAAAGTCTTCATCGAGCCTCTTGAGTCCAATCCCGAGCGTGTGCGCGAACCGCGTTTCCTCCGCCAGTACGGTCTTCGAAACCCGATCCGCCGCTTCACTCAACTCCGGATACGCGTCCTGCATCAATCCGATAACCGCAAACACCATCTCATGCAGAAATGGTTTCGTCTGGCCGAGCAGTCGCCCATGCGTGATGGCTCGCCGCATGATCTTGCGCAACACATAGCCGCGGCCCTCATTCGACGGCAGCACTCCATCGGAAATCAGAAAGGTCGCCGCCCGCGCGTGGTCGGCGATCACCCTCAGCGACCCGGCTGACTTGGCGTGCGTTTCTTTACCTAGCTCTTTTTCCAGCGACGTCCCGGTCAACTCCGCGGCCTTCGCAATCAGCGGCGTGAACAAATCCGTGTCGTAATTCGAAATCACACCCTGCAGCACCGCCGCCAGGCGCTCCAGCCCCGCGCCGGTGTCAATCGAGGGCTTGGGCAGCGGCGTCAACTTGCCGCTCGCGTCGCGGTCGAACTGCATGAACACCAAATTCCAAATCTCAACATACCGCCCGCACTCGCAGCCGAACTCGCAGCTTCCGGCGGCACACTCCGGCTTGGCCTTGTCGCTGGCCGCGATGCCCATGTCGTAATGGATTTCGCTGCACGGACCGCACGGCCCGGTGTCGCCCATCTGCCAGAAATTGTCCTTCGCGCCCATCTCGTAGATGCGCGCTTTGGGCACACCCATCGCCGCCCATAGGTCATACGCCTCGGCGTCGCGCTCCACCTCGTTTTCACCCTTGAAAATCGTGACGTAGAGCTTGCCCTGGTCAATCCCAAACCATTCCGGCGAAGTGATCAGCTCCCACGCGTAGGCAATCGCGTCTTTCTTGAAATAATCGCCAAACGAAAAATTCCCCAGCATCTCGAAAAACGTATGGTGGCGGTTGGTGAAGCCGACGTTTTCCAGATCGTTGTGTTTGCCGCCCGCCCGCACGCACTTCTGCGATGTGGTCGCCCGATTGTAGCCGCGCTGTTCCAGCCCCAGGAACACGTCCTTGAACTGGTTCATCCCTGCATTGGTGAACAAAAGCGTAGGGTCGTTGGCCGGGACCAGCGACGACGAATGGACCTCCTTGTGCCCCTTTTGCACAAAGAAGTCAATGAATTTGCGGCGGATGTCAGAGCCTGTCAGCATGAAACTGAATTCTAAACGATTGCCGGGTGCGGGTTCTGCCTGACCCGGAGAGAGCTAAGCTTGGGGAAAAGCCCCGCTGCGAACTTTCTGACCGAAATGCCGCAAGCCGCGGCGTTGGGTCAACTTGGTCATGGTCACCCTGCCGTTTCCTCTTGCAGCGCGGTCAGCGTTTCCTCGTCCACGTCCCACTGTTTCAGGATTTTGAAGATGATCTTCGACCCGAACCCGGCGCGAATCAGCTGACGAAAAATGCGCGCCGTCTGTTTCTGGTCCGCCGGTTTCTTCAGGCGTTTGCGATGCAGATAGGCGCGGGCTTGCTTCTCCTCGTCCACTTCGCCGTAGCTGGTGGTGAGCGCCTGCTCAATCACTTCGCCGTGCACGCCGCGAATTTTCAGCTCCGTCTCCACTCGCCGCCGCCCAAACTTCTCATTGTCGCGGCGAAACGACGAATAGGCCGCCGCGTAGTGGGAATCGTTCAGGTATCCGTTGTCTTTCAGGCGACGGATGATGAGTTCGACCAAGGTCTGTCCGAACTCAGTTTCGGGTTCCACTCGCCTGCGCAACAGCCGCTTCAGTTCCGCCACCGATCGCATGCGGCGCCCCAGCGCACCCACTGCGTATTCGTAAAGCTCTGGCTCGGTGAACAGCAACTTGGGACGCGCGAACGACATAGCCTCATTGTCCGCTTCCGCCCGCTGGCGAGCAACCGAAAGGTTTGTCCGCGTCAAGGCGGTGAGGTTTTTCTGAACCACGCCAAAAAAAATCGGGCGCGCTTTTTCAGGACGCGCCCAAGCAGTCAGGAGGAGTCTTTTATCGCATTCTGCTCGCGGCCGCCATGGCCTGCTGCGACAATTCCGAGGTGGACGCGATCCCCTGCATCCGGAGCCGAAAGTCATCCGCATTTGAGGCGTTGCCCACCGCCGTCTCCAACGAAATCAGACCTTCTTCCAGTAGATTCCACAGCGACTGATCAAATGTCTGCATCCTGTACTGCGAGGTTCCCGCCGCAATCGCTTCCCGAATGGAGCGGGTCTTGTCCGCGCACAGAATGCATTCGCGGATGTACGCGCTGTTGATCATGACTTCAGCGGCAGGCACGCGGCCGCGGCCGTCCAGCCGCTCTACCAGACGCTGGCTCACCACCGCGCGCAGCACCGAACCCAGTTGAATGCGGGCCTGCTCTTGTTCCGCTGGCCCAAACATAGACACGATGCGGTTGATGGTCTCCACCGCGTCAATGGTATGTAACGTGGAAAAAACCGTGTGCCCGGTTTCAGCGGCGTGCAGTGCAGTGGAGATGGTCTCCAAGTCGCGCATTTCTCCCACCAGAATCACGTCTGGGTCCTGACGCAGCGCCGCGCGCAAGGCTGCAGCGAAGGAAACCGTGTCCGCGTTTACCTGACGCTGGTTCACATAGCCCATTTTGTCAGCATGCAAAAATTCAATGGGGTCTTCGATGGTGATGATGTGTTCGGCGCGGGTCGAGTTGATGCGGTCCACCATCGCCGCTGCCAGTGCGGCCCGTCACCAGAATCAGCCCGCGCGGCAGATCGCAAATGCTCTGCAACACTGGCGGCAAATGGAGTTCGTCGAGGCTGCGAATGTAAGACGGCACAATCCGCAGCACAATGCCCGCTCGCCCCCGCTCTTGAAACAGGCTTACCCGAAAGCGCGCAACCCCCGGAACCTCGTACGCGGTGTCAATTTCGTGACCCTCGCCAAAGCGCTGTCGCTGAAGGTCCGACATCAAGCTCTGCGACACCCCTAGCAATTCATCGGGCTGCAAGCGCGGTTCGTCGCGCAGCGGCAACAAGTGGCCGTCGATCCGTAACAGAGGATGGCCGCCCACTTTCAAGTGCACATCGGAGGCGCCTAGATTGGCCGCAACGCGGAGAAGTCGGTCGGTATCCATGCCTTTGACGAGAGTGTCATGGAAGTCGATGCAAGGGAAGATAACGTAGGTACCGGCCAGCCAAGGCCATTAGCTAGCGACGGCCCATCTGTTGCTTATAGCTCGTAACTCGTTGAAAATGTCTGTATGTTGTTGAAAACTATAAGGCAAGTGGAGTGGACTTGTGCCTGGCGCGCACAATTGGCCTTCCTGGCCTTCGCAATTCAGGTCGGACCGATCGCCTAGAATGCCCGCTAGTGCCATTCCCAGCGCCGTGGCAACCCGATCCCCCCTGCAGGCGACCCAGAGTCCATCTGGAGGTCAATCGCCCCTTAGAACGCTCCCTACAGCCGAAATGCGCAAAACTTTGCACATTTCGCGATCTCTACAATAGCTCGGAGGCGACTATCCGCCTAAAAGCTCAATCACCTCGACTTGGGCCCAGCATCCTAGCGGACCCGGCTACTCCCCGACCATATCCCGACGCAACCTATCGACTACACCGCCACCGGATGTTGCGCGCGTACTGGCACGGGAGTGAACCAGCCATGACGGTCTGAGGTCTCTCCTCGAACGATTGCGTAAAACTCTTTTTGGATTGCCTTGGTGACCGGGCCCATGGTTCCGGCGCCGACGCGAATCTTGTCCACCGAGCGGATGGGGGTAATTTCCGCAGCCGTTCCGGTGAAGAAGACTTCGTCGGAAATGTAAAGCATCTCGCGCGGCACCACCTGCTCCACAACGGGGATG
>JBBQVN010000189.1:0-6309 GCA_038211475.1 Terriglobales bacterium
CAGGCTCCAGCGGTGATGCAAAGCGTCGAGCAGGCTCAGCGAAATTTCAATCGGAGCGGTGCGCGCTTCCTCGAGCTCAGCCCAACGTCCTTCTTCGTACGGCTTGATTGTTGGTTCATCTTCGGTGAGCGCCAGCTTGAAACGGATGTAAGCGTTCATGTGGCTGTCGGGCAGGTGATGCGCCACTTGACGTACGGTCCAGCCCTCGGGACGATAGGGCTTATCCAACTGCGCTTGATTGAGACTAGCGACGGCAGCGCGCAGCCGGGCTGGAAGGTTCTCAATCTCGCTCAAATGCTTCTGGCGCGCTTCGTCCGTTAGGACGCCCTCAAAAGAAAATTTGCCAATGGGATAGCGCAGGTCGTTCTCAGGCATAATCGCTCCAAGGGTGAAATATTTTGTGACGATGAGGTGGCCCCACCTCCTACATTGTAAGGCGACACCCCACTCCCTCCATCGCTCATCGTGCTTGTCAGCCATTGCGCCGCCTGATTCGCCGCTAGCCGAAGATCTCCCAACGCCATCGCCGAACGCTGAACGCCGAACTCCAACGCCGACCAACGAACGCCGACGCCGCTGTCTGCTTCGTGTCGCGCAAAGCGGCATCTCCGCCTTCGGCATACAATACAGTCAACCTCCAGGCTGGCGCATGGGCGCTCACACAAGTCCCAGGCCGCTGACAATCAAGGACTCGCTGAATCCATGCACGACCGGGACGACAAAGTATCTTCCTTCAGGCTGACCGCGATTCAATATGGACTTCTGTTCATATTCCTCGTGCTTGCCTATGGATTGTGGCGGCTGCAAGTGGTGCACAGCGATCTGTACGCCGACCTGGCGGCGAAGAACCGCATCCGCAATGTGCCCATCCTCGCCCCCCGCGGCAAGCTGCTTGACCGCGAAGGCCGCGTCATCGTGGACAACTACCCTTCGTTTTCAGCCCTCATATTGCGGGACTCGGCACGGGACCTGATCGGCGATGCGGACTTGATTGCTCAGGGCCTCCATCTGAATCCCAACGATCTGCGCGAACGCATCCGCCGCTTCAACGGCTTGCCCACCTATGAACCCATCTTCATCAAAGACGACATCACGCCTGACGAACTAGCGTTTATTGACTCGCATCGCAACGAACTTCCCGCACTGG
Source organism: Terriglobales bacterium (assembly GCA_038211475.1). Taxonomy (GTDB): domain Bacteria; phylum Acidobacteriota; class Terriglobia; order Terriglobales; family Acidobacteriaceae; genus JANYBT01. The sequence goes on from JBBQVN010000189.1 coordinate 1,148, forward strand.
ACGTGATCACGGCACACCGGCGCCTGTATCCCAAGAGCGGATTCATGGCGCACCTAATCGGCTACGTCGGCCAAGTCACTGACAACATGCTCAACCAGCCCCAGTTCGAAAACTACAATCCAGGCGATGTAGTAGGAGTATCCGGAGTCGAGAAACAATACAACCAGATTCTGATGGGTCAAAACGGTTCGCGGCGGGCCATCGTCAACAGCCGCGGCAGAGAAGTCGGGCACCTCGATGAGACTCCTGCCACACCCGGTAAACAGCTCAAGTTAAGCATTGACCTTGACCTGCAAATCACTGCCGAAGAAGCACTTGACGGAAAGAATGGCGCGATCATCGCCATGGATCCACGCAATGGCGAGATCCTCGCCATGGTGAGTCGCCCGACTTTCGATCCTAATGACTTTGCCGTGCACATCACGCGCGATGAGTGGACCAAGCTGACTACCGACGAGAATCACCCTCTGCTGAACAAGGCCATCCAGGCCCAACTCGCGCCAGGCTCGGTGTTTAAGATCATCATGGCTACCGCCGGACTGCAAGAGGGGATTGCCCAGGATCTGAAAGTAGTGTGCCACGGCGGCGGAACGTTTTACGGACGCTTCTTCAAGTGCTGGATTGCGGCGCAGCACAGTTCGCACGGCGTAGTCGAAATCAGTCGAGGCATTTACCAATCCTGCGACGTATTCTTTTACACTCTGGCGGAGCGGTTGGGGATCGGTCGCATTGCGCAATATGCGACGGCTTTCGGGTTGGGACAAAAAACGCACATCGACTTGCCGCAAGAGGCCAGCGGGGTGATGCCGTCAGAGGAATGGAAGATCCGCAACTTCAACCAGAAGTGGTACGCGGGAGAAACTATTTCGGTGGGCATTGGCCAGGGAGCCGTCGCAGTCACGCCGATCCAACTAGCGCGGGCCATTGGCGGAATCGCTAGCGGTGGAGTGATGCATCGTCCGCATGTGCTGCTGACCAGGGAGCTACCGGGGAACATGATTCCGGCGGAAGACTCGAGCGATGTAGTCCGAGTGCCGATTGATCCCAAAAATTGGGAAGTCATCACGGACGCGATGGCCAACGTGCCTTCCCCGCTGGGCACGGCGAACAGCGCTCACTTGCAAGGAATTGATTTCGCCGGCAAGACGGGCAGCGCCCAGACCGTCAGCAACGATGCACGAAAAATCCTGACCAGTTCCAAGTACAAAGACAATGCCTGGTTCGTGGGCGTGACCCCGCGCCGCAACCCTGAAATCGTCGTCGCGGTGTTGTTTGAGGGTGGAGAGCACGGACAGTTTGCAGCCCGCATTGCAGCCCAGGTAGTGAAGGCGTACGTAGAGAAACAACGCCGCCTGCCGACCAAGCTCGCCCAGGCCGGACAACCCGTTGAAATGGCGGGCCTATGGAACCAACCGCCCGCTCATGACGGCGAAACCCCCGTCCTCAAGGGCGCACGATTCCACATTCCTTTGGTCCATCGCATGGTTCCGCCAGCGGCTGCTGCTCCAGGGTTGCACTGAGGTGACAAGACTAATTTGACGCGCAGTATTTCATTCCGCGATTTCGACTGGTGGCTGTTGGCGCTCGTGCTGGCCATCTCGCTGCTTGGGATCATTGAGATTCGCAGCGCCACTTCGCACACCAAGTTTGCCGGCGCCCATCTCAAGCAGGTGTATTGGATTGTGGGCGGCGTGTGCGCCATGTTTTTGCTGAGCTTGGCCAATTACCAGGTGCTTCTGGAGCGCGTGCGCTGGATGTATTTATTGTCGGTGGGTTCGCTGCTGGCAGTGCTCCTGTTCGGCCAGAAGTATTTGGGCGCGAAGCGATGGATCAAGATGCCGGGTGGACAGCACTTTCAACCGTCGGAGTGGGTCAAGCTGATTCTGATTCTGGCGGTCGCCAAATATTTTGCCGACCTCCAGCAGAAGGAGCTTTCGTGGCCAGATTTCCTGAAAGCCGGGTTGATGGTCGGAGTCCCCATGCTCATGGTGTTAGTGCAACCGGACTTAGGCACCGCGCTGACCTATCTTCCGATTGCAGCCATGGGTCTGTTCCTCGGCGGTTTGCGATGGAAACAGACGCTCACGGTTTTGTTGTTCGTGGGCTTGTTGCTTCCCGTCGCCTGGGTCAAAGTCTTAAAGCCGTACCAGAAAGACCGGCTGAGCAGCTTTCTGAATCCGGACGCCGACCGGCGCGGCTCCGGGTACCAGGTGAACCAGTCGTTGATCGCGGTGGGGGCGGGCGGGATTTGGGGCAGTAGTGAAGGCTCGCAGACCCACCTGATGTTTCTGCCGGTTCCACAAACTGACTTCATTTTCGCTGCGTTCGCCGAGGAACATGGGCTTGTGGGTGCGTTGGCCCTTTTGCTGCTATACTTTATGGTGCTGATGCGATTGACGCAGAATGCGCAGACGGCGCCTGACCGCGCTGGAGCATTTATCGTGATGGGTGTGGTGGCTGTGCTTAGCTTTCATATCCTGGTCAACGTTGGCATGGTGGTCGGCTTTATGCCGGTTACCGGAATACCCCTCCCGCTGATGAGTTACGGCGGGTCTTCAGTTCTGTTCATGTTTTTGGCCTTGGGTTTGGTGATGAACATCCGCATGCGCCGGTTTGTGAATTGAGTTGAAGCAGGGGACACTCGCGCTACCCTAGGTGGCGCTCCAAGGAAATCGTTTACGACCGAAAATTGATTACGACCGCCCTCGCGTACAAAGAAGGGCAGACACCGGCGAAGACGATCGGAATGCCGGCCAGGATTGAAGTGGAAGTTGAGCCAGAAGGGTAACGGCCCCCTCAAGAGTCAGAGAGAGCGGTCACAAACCTGGTTCCACGCAGAAACGTGCGCAAGAATTGCATGATGTTTACGCAGTTACGGTTCCGGGGTAAACCTCCGGGCCACAGGGCTAGCCCACCAGCTGCCGCGCTCGTCGTTCACGCCACTCCTGCCGCATTGTTCCCATCAGTCTTCCGGTGAAATTGCTGCCGCAGAGCGGCAGCACCGGAGATCGTATGAACAGAGAGTTGTTTGTTTCAACCACCCCTCACGAAACCAAAGTGGGCCTGGTGGAAGATGATTTACTCGCCGAAATTTACCTGGAACGCGAGAACGAATACACCCTCGCAGGGTCCATTTACAAAGGCAGAGTCACCCGCGTACTTCCCGGCATGCAGTCCGCTTTCGTGGACATCGGACTTGAGCGCGACGCCTTCCTTTACGTTTCTGATTTCATGGACCTGGAGCAGCATGACGAGGACCTGGATACACCCGTCCCGGTCAAATCCGCTCCTGAACCAAGACAGCAAGAACAGAGAGTGTTTGAAAGTCGAGCCCCACGCGCGGAAATGCGTTCAGTCGCGCCACCGGCAGAAGACACCCAAAGCGACGAAGGGACAGAGGCATCCGGCGGGCAAGGTTCCTCCGGCGAACAATTTGCCGCAACTGGGAATAGTGGCAGGGGTGGCCGCGAAGGCCGAGGTTTCCGTGGCCGCCGCCGTCGCGGACGCCGCGATGACCGAACTGACCGAAGCGATCGAACTGAACGAAGCGACCATAGCGACAGAACTGACCGAAGTGGTGGCGAGCGACGTCCGGCCGAGCCCCTTGCCGCCGCCCCTGCCTCTATGCCGCCACGGATGACTGCACGCCCTTCGCGTGCATCCAGCGACGAATACGGCCCTCCCGCAGGCTACGAGCCCATGCTCCTTCCCGGCGAATCCATCTCAAAATATCGTGGAATTGCCAACACCATCGCCATTCCGGCAGTGAGTCAGGCCGACGCTGCAGTGGATGACGCGCCCGAGCACGAACTCGTTCACTCTGAAGTCGATACAACTCAGTCGACGGTTGCATCGCAAGAACCTGAGTGGAAAGGCTGGCACGAGGAGTCGGAAGAGGCACACGCCGAAATCTCCGAACCCAGTGTGGTTTGGGCGAAAAACGACACCTTGGAATTGGACGAAGAGTTGGAAATCCACGTCGCGCCTGAAGCAGTCACGTCGGACGAGGAACCCGAGGTTGGTCACCAGACCAATCACGAGTCAGGTCCAGAGGCCAGTCACGAGTCGAGTCACGAGGCCAGCAACCAGCTTGTTCACGAGACTAGAGATGAACCGAGTCACGAGACGAGTCATCTCAAATCGAGTCACGAGGCTAGTCACGAATCGAGTAACGAATCTGCTCACCAGTTCGCTTCTGACAACCATACCGATCCTGACCAAGCGACGGCAGGGGCAGATCACAGCGCGGAACCACAATCTCACCGGGAACAGTCCGACGATCAACCTCATAGCCTGCACGGCTCGGTTGTAAATGAGGAAATCGAAGAAGAAGAGGCGGACCTGGCCGCCTATGTCGAAGACCTCGAAGAAGATGCCACCTTCGAGGAGATGGAAGAAGAAACCAGCGCGGCCGGTGAATTTGGCCAGACCCGGCACAGCGTATTTGCCGCTGATGCTACTGGCGCAACTCACGACGAACATGAAACTTTGCTGGGGATCGAAGTCGAGGGCGCTGAAGCTGAAGAGGACGAAGGAGACGATCTCGACTTGGACGAAGCCCAGGCGGAAGCCGAGGCATTGATGGCGTCAGGCGGGGCGGTACATCCCGCTGATGATACCAGCGCCGATGGCAGGGTTTCCCCCGTGGGCGACCCGCAACGTGAACAGCAGTCTGAAACCGACCGTCGCCGCGGACGCCGGGGCGGTCGTCGCTTTACCCGCAAGCGCGAGAACACCGTGATTCCGCAAATCAGCGACCTGCTCAAAGAAGGCCAGGAAATCCTGGTCCAGATTGCTAAAGAGCCGATCGGCAAGAAGGGTGCGCGCATCACCAGCCACATCGCTCTCCCGGGACGCTTCCTGGTTTACATGCCGACGGTGAATCACACCGGAGTGTCGCGCAAGATTGCTTCCGAAGAGGAGAGGCAACGGCTCAAGCGCATCATTCAAAGCGAGCGCGAGAACGGCCACGGTGGCTTCATTGTTCGCACCGCCGCCTCAGGATGCTCCGAGGATGAGCTTCGGGCCGACATTCGATTCCTCAAGAACCTGTGGAACGAAATCAAAGGCCGCGCGGATTCCAATAAGGCCCCGGCTCTCATTTATCACGATCTCAACGTGGTCGAGCGCGTGCTGCGCGATCAGGTCACTTCAGACTTCTC